>CAIUKQ010000141.1 GCA_903899705.1 uncultured beta proteobacterium | reverse complement strand
GGTGTTGAGGCGAAATTGCACTACCATTTCGGATTGAACACATCTGACATCTTCTTCGGCACTTCGTCTGGTTTGATGAAACGGGTGTTGTAATAGATGCCGGTGAACAGCGTCACCATCTGGACCGCTTCACCATTTTTGGTCTGCATCTCGGGGCGGATGTAGGGAAAGGCCTCGCTCCAGTTGCCCTGCTGCAAGGCGTTTGCCGACATCAGCGAGATGATGGTGGTCTCTGCGCCCAGGGAAACATCCGTGGAATTGGGACGGCCTGCCTGGATCTCCTGAATCACACGGCTCGCCATCTGCGGGAATGAGGGCCCCGGTGTGTAGTTGATGCTGATGTTGATGCCGTAGCGCTTGTTCATACCCTCCTGCAGCGCGCGCACACCTGCGGCCGCGCCCAGAGAGGGGCCCCAGACGACATTCAGGTTTTTTTCGTTCTGCGCCGCTTTGACGAGGGCCTCCAGTGCGGGCGTGCGGCGCGGTTGTGCCTGGGCAGCGCCTGCAATAAATGTCAATGCCAAGAGGCAGCATGCTGTTGCCCGCGCAGACAGGTTGTCGAATTTCCTCATGGTGTCTCCTTTGTTTTTTCTAAGCCCGTGCATTCAGAACGAAACTTCCTGCCCCAGGCCGCGGCGGCGGGCTTCTTCATAGACCCAGTTTGCGAACATGATGTCTCCAGCGCCGCCGGCGGATTCGTGAAATACAGTGACCCTGTCCGAAGTCTGCATCGAAGGCCGCTTGCCGGTGATGAGATCGCCGAGTTCCTCGATATCCTCCCATTTCACCTTGCCCTGTCGCACCAGTTCAACGAGGAAGCTCGGTCGAAGCGGCGCCTTCTCCTGGTCCATGCTGCTGACGAATTTTCGGCCCGGTGCAAGGAACAGTGACGGCGGCAATTCGCCGATGGGTCCCATGCTGGCGACGAGGCAACCCGGTTTGAGCCACGCCGGGTCGAACACCGCTTCGCGTGAGCTGGTGGCCACCAGCACGATGTCCATGCCGGATACCGCCTGCTCAGTGTTGTCTACGGGCAGCAAGGGCCGGTCAAGTGCCCTGGTCGCCTCATCGGCAAAGCGATTGCGCCGATCGGCATCGCGGCTGAAGACACGCATCTCGGTGATTGTGCGCACGCAGCTGATGCCCTCCAGCAGCGCCACGGCATTGCGCCCGGTGCCCAGGATCCCGAGTTTCAGCGGCTTCTCCGGCGCGAGGTGCCTGACCGCGGCCCCCACTGAGGCGCCGGTGCGAAGCGTATTGAAAGGGTATGCAACCAGCGCGATGAGGGCGCCATCCAGACCGTAGAGCGCGGCAACGTGATTGCG
Source organism: uncultured beta proteobacterium (assembly GCA_903899705.1). GTDB lineage: Bacteria > Pseudomonadota > Gammaproteobacteria > Burkholderiales > SG8-39 > 2-02-FULL-62-17. Next base: position 35,640 of record CAIUKQ010000141.1, on the reverse strand, counting down.
TTGGCCGCTGGGTGGGGTGAGACCCAGTGCGGGGCCGAAGCGGATGCCCATGCGGCCGGTGTCAAGCAGGACGCCGGATACCACCCGCAGCGCCCCATCGGGTACCGGCAGGTGATACGGCGCATGCACGGCCACCTTGCCGCGCGATTGTTCCTTCAGCGCGTCTTCAGTCAGCGTGATGGCCTGCGCCATGTCGATGAGCGGTGCGACCTCGGTGGCTTTCAACAATAGTGTCATCGGGGCTATCCTCAGCCTGCAACCAGCATTTCGACCGGTCGCGCGCCCAGTTCGCGAAACCCGTCGGCGGTCACTGCGAGCGAAGTGCCTCCCAGCAGAAGGTCACCGCTTGCCTCGTCGCACAGTGTCGGCGAAATGCTGAGAATCATGCCGGTCTTCAGCGTGTAGTTACCGCCGCCTGACAGCGGTTTGCCCGCGGGTTTGCCGCCGGCCTCCTTGACGCGAAAAGCCGGGCCGGGAAACTCCGGCACATCAATGCCGTATTGGTGCATCTGGGCATGTTCCGAGGAAAGGTAACCCACCGACGCACAGGCGGATTCATAAACGTTGTACAGCTCGCGATTGGTGGTGCCGTCTCGCACCGTCTTCAGCACGGTGTCTCGCACCGACTTGACGGCCTCGAACATTTTCAGATGACGTGGTTTGGGGTCGCCGAACACGATCTCCTGGTCCGAATGGCCGGCGTAATGGTGGTAATGCGCATGCGCGGTCAGTGTGGCGATATCGCCTGCCTTGATCGGATCGTTAAGCAGAATATTCGCGAGCAGCGGGTTCTGCGCGGGGTCCGCGCCGAAATTGAAAGTCAGGCCAGAGTCGAGATCGCCACCGGCATCCCACATGGCCTGGTGGCCAATTTCCACGGCGCGGCGACCCGGCATGCCCGGGCGCACGCGTTCGCAAATGGCCAGAACCGCGGCGGTGAAGACTTCGTTGGCGCGATCGATCAGGGCAATTTCAAGTTCGCTCTTGATGGTGCGCACATTGTTGAGGATGGCCGAGGCATCCACCAGTTGCAGTCCGGGCATCGCCTTCATCAGGAAGGCATGGGTCTGCTGACTGATTTCACCGGCGAAGCCGACTCGCGCGGCCTCCAGGCCCACCTCCTTGATGCGCGCCGCAAGCGGTGTCGGGTCGCGGCCGGAACTCACGCGCTTCACCCATTCCTGTGAATCGGTCACCACCTTCGCATCCAGGTCGACAAGGTAGCGCCAGGGCAGCACCAGTTCAAACTCCTCGTTCTCGTCGGTGGTCAGCACGCCGAACTGCTCGCCCCAGATGCCGTTGGTGAGATAGGTCAGATGGCTGCCGGTGACGATGATGCCTGCCAGTTCCGCGGTCCGCAGGCCCGCCCGCACGGCGCCGTGGCGGCGGTTGCGCTCGGCCACCGGCAGAACCGCAATGTCATTACCCGCTTTGGGTACTGCATAAGCTTCCCGGTTGTTGATCATTCTGGCACCTGTGTGGTTGTGGCCCGCCTGACTAACATTTCAGGCCGTTCCGGTCTCGAAAGTCCTGTTCCGTCGTGCAGTACTTGCGCGGCTCAGGATCATGCGTATTGCCTGCAACTATTGTCACCGCTCGTGGAATTTCGTGCGTGAGTCCGTGCCGATTTCAGGGATTGATCATTGCGCTGTCGCGGTTGACGATGAAGGTTTCGCCGTGTTCCAGGAAATTTCCGACCACCGAGGTGACGGCATCGGGACGATCCAGGTCGATTTCATGGCCGGCGTCGTAGACCATGGTCGTGAAGCACTTTGGAATGCCCCGGTTGTACTCGCGAGCCGCATCGGTGGAAACCACCATGCAGCGCGTACCAAACAGCGCGAGCACGGGTATTGCGATGCCCGCCATGGCCTTTTCCAGTTCCGCATCGCGCGGCGGGCCACTGAGTTTTTGTGAGAGCTCCCGCATTGAGGGATTCGAGGTGGCGGAAGACTCATCAATCCACAGATGCTCGGGCTTGTGCGCCGTTACAACAAAAGGTCTGGCACCCCCGATGCCGGAATCCTCCGGTCTTATCGCGGTGGGCGCAACCAGGATCAGGCTGCGTGCCAATGTCGGGTGATCGATGGCAAGCCACAGCGCCACATTGGCCCCGAGGGAATGACCCATCAAGTCGCACCCTTCCACTCCCATTGCGTGGAGTGCTGCCGCCATGGTGGCGGCAATGCCCCGCGCCGTGCCGTGAGCGGTTTTGGCTGCGGTTTTGCCGAATCCGGGCAGTTCGAGTGCGATAAGCCGGTGATTCGAAGCCAGCGCGCGGTGTGTCGCGGACAGCCTCAGTCCGCTTGAGCCATGAAGGTACACCAGCGGCTTGCCGCTTCCGGCCTCAAGGCAGCGGATGTCAATGCCATCGGCTTTCACGGTCGAGAATTTGATGGCCGGCGTTGTGACGGTTGGTGCGGTGGTATGACTGACGCTTGCTGTGGACACGATGCGGTTCCATGGTTGCCGGCCCGAGCGCGGGCCGGGGTGGGTTGATCAAAGCTCGTGCATGCGCGGCAGCACGTCTGTGCCGAACATTTCGATGGAGCGATTGGTGATCGCGCCCATGGTGGCGATGCCCAGGCTCAGGTCGAGCATTCCCGCGCCGATGGTGTCGCGGATGCGCGTGATCTGCTTGAGGACCGTTTCGGGGCTGCCGGCGAGCAGTTGCCCGTTGTGGATGCGCTCCTCGATCTGGCCGCGGGATTGGAGTCGCGCGCGCTGCGTTTCGATGTCGCGACCGTAATAACCCGAACCCGCCACCGCGGATTCGAGCGCCTTGTTGGTCATCGACAGGCCCACGGAGGTCTGCATGCCGCTGGAGACAAGTTCCTCCATGGCCTGCTCGTCGGTGGGCGCGACGTGAAATGAGAGGCGGTAAATCACGTCCTCGGGTTGCGGCGTCCAGCCGTAGGCATTGGCTTGCTCGCGATAATAGGCCGCGGCTTTGCTGGCGATCTGCAGCGTCGTGAAGGCAAAGCCCGCGCTCAGGCGAAGACGGGCGGCAAACTCGCCGGATTCCGGCGTCGCGACGGAAATGAATATCTGCGGATGGGGTTTCTGCACCGGGCGCGGCCAGATGGAGACGGTGCGATAGTCATAGTAGCGGCCCTGCCACCCGAAGGGTTGGGGCTCGGTCCACGCCTTCTTGATGAGCTCCACTCCCTCCTGGAAGCGCTCGCGCGATTCGCCGGGATTGATGTTGTAGGTGACGTATTCGTTCGGCGAGCCGCGCATCAGCCCGGCGATGACGCGGCCGCCGGAGAGGTTGTCGAGCATCGCGATTTCCTCGGCGACGCGAATCGGGTTGAGAATGGGAAGATCAGGCCCAAGCAGCGCGATCTTCGCCTTCTTGACCACCTGCGTCAGCGCGCCGGCAAAGATCAGCGGATTCGGCGACATCGAGAACGGCGCGAAATGATGCTCGGCCACCGTCACGTAATCGAACCCCACGTCATCTCCCAGGCGGATCTGCGACAAGGTCCGCTGATAGGACTTTTGCGCGATCTCGGCATCATAGGAGTCGGCCGGCACCGGCCAGACCCCCTTCTTTGACTGGCCCTCATAGCGCGTGGTGCAGAACAGGGAAGCTTTCATGAAATCGAATCCGTTTGGGTGAAAGGGGTGTGCTTCATGGATGGCGACGTTTCGGCAATCAGGTCCAGCGCATCGCCCAGCGCTCGAAATAATCGGCGCCGCGAACCAGCACCAGGGCAACCAGCGAGGTGTACAGGACCCAGGCATACATCTGGGGTGTCTGGTAGAGCTGCGCGGTGACTGCAATCTTCTGGCCCAGGCCGCTGGAGGCGCCGAAGAATTCCGCCACCACGATCATGATCATGCCCAGTGTCACGCCCGTGCGCACGCCCGCGATCAGGTAAGGCAGCGCCGCGGGCAGCACTACGACGCGAAAGAGCTGGCGACTGCCATAGCCGAAAACCCGTGCGGCATCGACCAGCAGTTGCGGGGTCTGCTTTGCGCCGACGTAGGCATTGAAAATGATCGGCGTGACCACGCCGATGAAGACGATCAGGATGCGCGAGACATCGCCGATGCCGAATATCATCAACAGCACGGGAAACAGCGCCACACGGGGCATGGCGGAAAAAAACACCACGTACGGATCGATGATGGCGCCAAAGGTGCGCCACCAGCCCATCGCAAGACCCAGAATGCTTCCGAAGGCGCAGGCCAGAACCACACCGATCAGGTAGGCGTAGCCGGTGATCCACAGGTTGGCCGCCAATTCGCCACTGATCAGCATTTTCCAGGCCTCATCGCCGATGGCACTGGGCCAGCTGAGGAAAAAGGGATTGATCAGTTTGTTGCGCCCTGCAACTTCCCAAGCCACGAGAATGACGACCAGGAGTGCGATTGAAACGAGGCGGGTCCCGCGCCGTGAATCGGACGGCTTTGCGGAAGGGTCGCCGGCAAGGGCCGGTTCTTCGGGCATGCTCATTGGTTGGCCTGGAGAATGTCCCACACCATGCCGCGCATGGCCTGGAATTCCGGCGTCACCCGCACTTCGTGGGAGCGCGGCTTGGGAATGTCCACCTTGACGTCGCGCAGCAGCCGGGCGGGACGCGAAGAAAATACGAGGACGCGATCACCGAGGAACAGGGCCTCCTCGATGTCATGCGTGACCAGGAGGACGGTGGATTTCTGCTGCGTCACGATATTGAGCAGATCGGTTTGCATCAGCTGGCGCGTGATGGCGTCCACGGCCGCAAAGGGCTCGTCGCATAGCAGCAGCCGGGGGCGGACCGCCAGCGCACGGGCAATGCCGACGCGCTGCTGCATGCCCCCTGACAGTGCCTTGGGATGGTAGTTTTCGAATCCGCCCAGATGCACGCGCTCGATGGCATCGCGCGCCCTGGCCAGCTTCTCCTCCTCGGACAGCCCTCCCGGGGCAAGGCCGAAAAGCACATTCTCCAGAACTGTCAGCCAGGGCATCAGCCCGAACTGCTGGAATATCATGGCTCGCTCGGGTCCCGGCCCTTCGACGGGGTGACCCGCAAGGCGCAGGCTGCCGCTGTCCGGCTTTTCCAGTCCGGCGAGAATGCGAAGCAATGTGGTTTTGCCGGAGCCGCTCGCGCCGACAATGCACACCACTTCACCCTGCGACTGGGAAAAACTTATACGGTCAATGACCGGCAGCGTACCGTGCGAAGTCCGGAACGATTTGCAGATTGATTCGACATCCAGACCATCCATACGCACTTCTCTCCAGGCCAGGCAATAAAAATCAGTAACTAACCTTGAGTTCCCGCAGGACATCGGCGACCGGAGCGGCATCCGAAACGGCACGCATGTCGATTGAGCCCTTGGGTTTGCCCAGCGCGATCTCGACCATTTCCGTGTCGAAGCTCATGTCCTTTTTGCCGAAATCCAGCCGCACCATCCAGTGGGTCCGATGCATGTCGTAGACCTCCGCCGCGGTTTCGCGGTCAAGCCCGAACGGCTGCGTCTGCAAAAGCTCGGTTGCGAAGGCTTTGTCGGATTTCAGCCGGGTTGTGGCCTTGACAAGCGACCGCAGGAATGCGCGCACCGTGTCGGGATTGTCCTTGAGCGTTTTTACCGAGGTGCCCCAACCGAGGTTCGCGCCGTCGCCGACGGGCAGGCCCTGCTGCTGGCGCCATTGAGTGTAGTCAACCAGCTTGACGAGGCCGGCCGCGCGGGCCTTGGGCAGGAGGGCATGGCTGATATTGGCAATGTCAGTGGTGCCGCTGACAATGGTTCCAAATCCATTGAAGCTTTCCACGCGCTTGACATCGGTCATTGTCAGGCCGGCTGCGCCGAGTATCTGTGTCCAGACGATATCCAGCGTTTCTCCGGGGCGAACCGTCTGTATCGTCTTGCCGCGCAGGTCGGCCACGCTCTTGATGCCGCTGTCGCGCTTGACGTAGAACTCGTAGGGATAGAGGCTGGAAATCATCGCGATCTGGCGCACCGGCGCACCGGTGGCCGCCGCGGCCCGAATCAGGCTGCCGGCACCCAGTGCGAACTGGGCTGCGTCGCCGGCGATGGCCTGAACCGGTTCGGTCCAGGATCGAAAATTGACGATTTCAACTTCAAGACCCTCTTCCTTGAAGTAGCCGCCTTTTACCGCGCCGTACAACGCCGCGTTTTGTGCAAGTTCGGTAAACGCCTGCGCGGCTTTTACTTTTGACAGCGAACGCTTGGGTGCGGCCTGCTGCGAAAGAGCCGCGGATGCCATGCAGACACCCATGGATAGGGCGGTGAGCCTCGCCGCAAAATTCAACTTCCTGGACATTTATTTTCCCCTGATTTCTGATTCTGAAACGGGCCGATTCGACCGGTTCTTCACCACAAATCCCTGGCCGCTTTTTCTTCCACCGAATCTTTCCATGGGAAAATCGAATAGGCCATGGGATGAACGGTGCCGCAGTCCGAACAGGTCCGGACGCTGGCGTCACCATTGAACACTTCGAAAGCGTCTTCCTGGGTGGCGTAATAACCGGCGAGTCCCACTTTGGCGGTTTCCACCTGGGTCATGTAGAGCGGGTTGAGGCAGTTCAGGCAGAACCATGCAAAACGATCAAGGCGGCCTTTCGCCGGGAAACCTTCAACCAGCACGGTCAGGCGACGGTCGTTGTCCAGCTTCAGGTTGATGGCCATTTCCTGCTGGTCATTGATGTGCCAGAAGCCGTAGACATGCTCGGAATGGTGGGGCACCAGCGGCGGCGTGAACTGAACATCACTGCGCGCCTCGGCGACGATCTTGTTATCGACGATTTTCAGCGTCCGTCCCATTTTGAAGCCCTTCCGGTCCGGATTGGGTTCGTGGTAACGAAGGCCCACCAGCATGTCACCGCAGGGGTAAAAGCTTCGGTAGCGAAGTTTGGATTCCTCGCTCATGAGATCCATGGTCAGCAAAGCCGCCTTGTTACCGGCAAGCCCTTTCAGCAGCGCCAGGGATTCGCCGGTCAGCCGGCCACCGCTTGCAGCCTCATTCATGATTTGTTCCTCTCGCACGCGGTTTCATAAGCCTTCAATACGGCTTCCTTTTCAAAACCTTCGTCCGCGCAGGCAACAACCGAAATGTCACCCTTTAGCCGCGCCTGGCAACCGAGGCGGTACGCGGGGTGGTAGCCCCAGCCGTCGATGAAGTACTGTTCGATTTCGCCGGGCTTTTCAAGCTCGCCTTCCACCACCAGCATGCAACAGGTGCCGCACAGCGCCTGCCCGCCGCAATACCAGCGCCACTCCTCTTTGGCCACACGAGCGCCGGCGAGCACCGTTCCGCCCTTTCGGGCTTCGAACGCAACATTGTCGCGATTCAATACCTTGACTGTCGCCATGGATTCATTTCCCCTTTGTTCCGTCCCGTACGGCAGCGCATCGCCTGCACGGCGTGTCATCGGACCGGCACCGCCTCCTGCAGGTCGGGCTTATGACCTGATTTTGCGGCTTGATTGTAGGGGCCGTGCATTGCGCGCGACAACCCATAAATTTGCAATGTAATCATGACTTCGAGTCATGAATGGCCCTGCTTGCCGGCTTGGCCAGTATTTCGAAAAGAAAGTCGATGAATTCCCTGACACGCCTTATCCGGTAACGATGGGGCGGGGCGACGATATAGGCGGGCGGGCCTTCATGGGCGAGCTTGGGCAGGACCACGCGCAAGGATCTTGCGGCCACGGGTTTGCGGATCAGGAAATCCATGCAATAGACGATGCCGGCACCGTGAATGGCTGCCTCCAGAAGCGCATGGACGTCGTCGACGTTGAGCACGCCCTGGGGCTTGTAGGCAACGGTGGCGCCTTTTTCGGTGAGTTCCCAGTCCCTGTAGGTGTTGGTGCGCGGCTGAATGTAAGTCAGGCACCGATGGTTGGCCAGATCGGAGAGGCGTCGAGGGGTGCCATGTCGCCGCAGATAGTCGGGCGAGGCGCAAAGCACATAGTTGATCGAGCAGAGTTTCCTGGCCACCAGATGCGCATCCCTGGGTTGACCAAGGTGCATGGCGACGTCGATGCCCTCCTCCTCCATGTCGGCCACACCGTTTGCAAGGCGGATATCGAGGCTGATCTTCGGATAGCGAACGCTGTACTCAGCAAGTGCGGGAATCACGAGTGCGCGTCCGAAGCTTTTCGGAAGGCGCACGCTCAGGCGGCCTTCCGACGCGTTGCGTGACTCGCCCAGGGCCTCCGCGGCTTCTTCAAGGCTCTTGAGGATCTGGCGGCAACGTTCGAAATAAAGCGCGCCTTCCGGGGTGAGGCTGAGGTGCCGCGTGGTTCTGTTGATGAGCCGGGCACCGAGTCGCTCTTCAAGGCGCGACATCGAGCGGCTGACCCCGGAAGCGGAAATATTCAGGCGGCGCGCCGCCTCCGTGAAGCTGGTGCTCTGCCCGACTTGTACGAACGCGGCGATGCCGCTGAGCAGGTCTGCCGGATATTTTTCTGAAGACATTGCGCAATCCGCCACCGGCCCGGGGCCGGAGGCTTATTTGGCCAGCGGATCCGGCCGCAGTTGAAAGTGGACGGCCTTGGGCTTGCTGCCCTTGCCGCCTTCCTGCAGCCAGGGGGCGCGATCACCACTGGTGGTCCACAGGCCCCTGGCTTTCCAGCCGCCGTTGGGATCGTCGATGCGGCCATCGAATCCCTTGGCGTAGAAACCCAGGGGATAGGGCACGCGCAGCGTGATCATCTTGCCGTCCTTGAATGCGATGAGGCCGTCATTCAGGTTGCCGGTGGACATGGGTACGTCCTCGCCCAGGCCGAAGGTATTGTGCTGGTCGACCCAGGTGTAATAACTCGCCTCGGCGCTGTTCTCCCCGATGCCCTTGAACCCGGGGCCCGGATACTGGTGGAAGGCCCAGCCTTCGGGGCAATGGTCGCCGGTGGCGGTGGGGCCGTTGAGCGGGCCTTTGCATTTGCTGCGGTCAAAGCTGCCCAGATGGCCGCTCCCCAGCGACACCCACACCACGCCCTTCTTGTCGATGTCCGCACCGCGTATGCCGAAGCCGGGTGCCGGCACGTTGTAGATCTCGGCCAGCGCGGTGTTCGATGGATCGGAACCGGGCGCAATCCGCACGATGGCGCTCTTGGCCGCGAATACCGATCCCCAGACGGAGCCGTCCACAATATTGGGCATCACTGCATAGATACCCGCGATGATGCGGCGGTCCTTGGCTGCATCTGCGGGCTGGTTGGGCTCGGTGAATTCGTCGCGCTTGCCGTTGCCGTTTGTGTCGAGCACCAGCGCCGTCCAGCCCTGGGATTTCGCCGAGTCGCCGGTCTCATCGAACATTTTGGTATTGACCCAGCCGACCACCGGGCCGCCGCCGCTCGTCCACAGCGTGTCGTTTGCATCGGTGGCGAATTGCAGGTGGTGCGTGGAGAAGCAGGTGTCGATGAACTTGTACTCCATGGTCTTGGGGTCGAGCACGGCGACGTGGCGAAGGGCGGAATTGAGCGGTGTGACTTTGGCCGACGGGTGGTCGGAGCCTGCCTTGCAGAAGTCTGGATTGTTCGGGCCGCGCACCGTGGCCGACAGCCACACACGCCCCTTTTTGTCGATCATGCTGTTGTGGTTGTTGGCCTTCGTGTCCCAGAGGCGCTCGGAACCCCAGTAGGCCGATGGCTGCAGCGGATCCAGACTGGCTGCGTGGCCGGGCCCCAGCGCAAGCGGCGTATTGGCATCGCGAACCGGGAGCGTGAAATTCGTAACCACGTTCGTTTTCGGATCGAGGATGGGAATGTTGTCGGTGCTGTACTCCGGCGAACCGTAGAGAGGGCCGTAGGCGTTGACCGTGGGGTAGCGTTTGTCGCTGGCGATGAGATCGTGCAGGTATTTCTTTTCAGTGGACCAGTCCCAGAGGGTGACCACGATATTGCGTTCCGCGCCCTGCGGACGATCCGGTTTTGTGTCAGGTAATTCGCCCTTGGCGACGCGGTCGGTCCAGTCGGCATAGAAACGCGCCGGGACCCCCCCCAGATTGCCCGCGATGAGGTTCACCATCAGCTCTCCGGCCTGCCCGGATTGCACGCGGCGGATCCATGCCGCGAAAGAAGAGCTTCCTTTGGCGAACTCTTTGGGAATGGTTCGCGTGGAAAGCTGGCCCAGCTGGTGGCAGCCGACGCAGCCTGCGTTCTTGATCCCTCGCAGGTATTCATTCAGGGTGACTTGGGGCGGCATGCCGCTGGTGTTGTTAGGGCCGAAGGATTTTTCATCGGGCAGCCTGATCATCGAGTACCAGTGAATCGCCGGGTAGTACTGCGCCGCGGCGCGGGCGTTCGGAGCGACTTTCGCCGTGAGGTTGACGAGTTTGCCCGGCTGCGCCCTGACTCTGGTCGAATCCACAAGACCGTAGCCGCGCACCCACAGATCATAGGTGGCTTTCGGAAGGTCGGGCACAACGTAACGCCCCTGGTCGTCGGTGACCACGATCTTGATGAAGCGTGTGGGCAGATCACGGGTTTCCGCAATGACCCAGACGCCCGCCTCGGCGCCCTTTGGACCTCGAACCACTCCGCCGATGTCATCGGCGTCAATGGCAATTGCGGATGCGCCATCGGCCATGGCAGCGGGCACACCCAGTAGTGAAGCGAGAGCGGTGGCTATCAAGGAACGGCAAAGACGAAATTTCAGCATCACGGTCTCCCCCAAGAGTACGTTTGCAAACAGGCTACCGCAATAACGAAAAATCGGCAGGGCGGGGCCGGAGCAGCGAGACCAAGCCAGCGGCAAATATCTGTCTTGAGTAAGCCAAGCCTGTTCAAATGCCAGATGCCGATAGAATAAGACCATGAACAGGACATGTTTCAAATCCGGACCCGGGCAACAGGCGATGGTCCTGCTGTGGGCGGTAATTGCCGGCCTGCTACCCATGGCCGCGCAGGCTCAAAGGGCATTGAGTGCCGGACAGTCGTTGTATTTGCCGGTCTACGCTTACGTCCAGTACGGAGATCGTGACGGGTCCGGCAAAACGAGGCAGCTGCCGGTTTCCGCCCTGGTGAGCATCCACAACACAGACCTGGACAGGCCCATGCGGGTCATCGCTGCGCGCTATTACGCCACCGATGGCAAATTCATCCGCAATTTCCTCGCGACACCGCGCGTGCTCAAACCGATGGAGACGCTGGAGTTTCTGGTGGAACGCCGCGATGTTGCCGGCGGATCGGGGTCGAATTTCGTGGTTCAGTGGGAGGCGGACGCCATGGTCAGCCCCCCTTTGGTTCAGGCACTGCACCTTGAGATCCAGACCAACCGGAGCATTGTGTTCACCACGGATGCCGTGGTGATTCCGCGCTGATTTCCCCGATCCCGGGTTTCGCGATTCAGCTGCGCGTCGCACTCCAGCGGCGTTGCGGTTCGCCGGTGACGTGGAGTGTTCCCTCCAGCGCGTCGCCCTTGTGGTTGCCGATGAAGTCGAAGCGCCGCTGTCCGACCACAAGCGTAAAGCGCAGACGGTCGGCCAGCACATTGGCATCGAACAAGGGCAGTTTCGCTGTGCCGAACATGAAATGCCCGTTGATCTTCTGGAAACGTTGGGTCAGCGTGACTTCGTAGGTTGCGGGGTCCGGGCCTTCCGTCAGGATGCGCCAGTTGCCTTCGAACCGCGCAGGCACAACCCAGAGCATGCCCTGCACATTGTCGAAAAATACCCACTCATCGGGCTCCCAGTCCTCCATGGCAAACACATAGGACACCACGCGCGTGCCCGGCTTCATGGCGAGGATTTTAGGCATCAGGCGCGCGTTGACCTGCGGCGGCATGAAAAGACTGAGTACCGTTCCCTGGCTGAAATCCACTTCGAAAATATCTCCCTGCACAAAGCGCGCGCGATCACCCACGCCTTCCTTGTTCGCGGATTCGACGGAATAGGCCACCATGTCGCGATTGAGTTCGATACCCAGGCCGCGAGCGCCGAATGCTTTTGCGGCGAAGATCGGTATGCGGCCATCGCCGGAACCGAGATCCACCACGAGGTCATTCTTGCTCACGCCCGCCATGCGTAACATGCCTTCGACCATGGGCGCCGGCGTGGGAATCCAGCCGGCATCCTTGCCCGGGGTGCCCAGCACCGGTGCCGGAGCGGTCTGACCACGAACCGTCAGAGGCAATCCGGACAGCAGCAGCGAGGCGAGCACTGCACGACGACCGCGCAAAAAGGGATTCGCTGTCTCAACGGAAGATTGTTCCGAAAACATCCGGTGTGAATTCGATGACATGGCGATTCCGACCCGAGTTGAATGTGAAGGACGCCAAGCATGCCTGATTGTTCAAAAGCAGGCGAGTGCCCGATAAATAGTTCGCGGCCGAACGCAAATCAGCCGTCGGGCAAGGTTAGAATCCTCAGCCTTGATGAGCACCCTTCTCGACAATCTCAATCCCGAGCAACTGGCCGCGGTCACGCTGCCCAGCCAGCACGCCCTGATTCTGGCCGGCGCCGGTTCAGGCAAGACACGGGTGCTCACCACGCGCATTGCCTGGCTGATACAGACGGGCAATGCCAGCCCCAACGGGCTGCTGGCGGTGACCTTTACCAACAAGGCCGCGCGGGAAATGCTCACGCGAATTGCGGCCATGCTGCCCATCAATATCCGCGGCATGTGGGTGGGGACATTTCACGGCCTGTGCAACCGGCTGCTGCGTGCCCACCACCGCGAGGCGAATCTGCCGCAGCTGTTCCAGATTCTTGATTCGCAGGACCAGATCGCCGCCGTGAAGAGGGTTTTGCGCGCGATGAACGTGGACGAGGAGCGTTTCCCGCCGCGCCAGGTGGCCTATTTCATCAGTGCTGCCAAGGACGAAGGCAAGCGCCCCGGCAATATCGAAGCGACGGACGAGTTCAAGCGGCGCGCGGCTGATTTTTATGCCGCCTATGACGAGCAATGCCAGAAGGAAGGCGTGGTGGATTTCGCCGAATTGCTGCTCAGAAGCTACGAGCTGCTTGCGCGCAATGAGCCCCTGCGCGAGCACTACCAGGCGCGCTTCAAGCACATCCTGGTCGATGAGTTCCAGGACACCAACCGGTTGCAGTACCGTTGGCTGCGCCAGCTGGCGGGGCGTGACAACACTCTTTTCGCAGTCGGCGACGATGATCAGTCGATCTACCGTTTTCGCGGCGCCAACGTCGGCAACATGGCTGATTTCGAGCGCGACTACAAGGTGCAGAACGTCATTCGGCTCGAACAAAACTACCGCTCGCACGGCAACATCCTTGCCGCCGCCAATGCCCTGATCGCGCACAACAGCCGGCGCCTGGGCAAGAACCTGTGGACCGCCGAGGGCGAGGGGGAACCCATCCGCGTGTTTGAGGCGGCCAGCGACGGGTACGAGGCGGCGTGGATTGTCGAGGAGGCCCAGTCGCTGGCCCGCGCCGGTATGGCCTACAAGGACATGGCAATCCTGTACCGCTCCAACGCCCAATCGCGTCTGATGGAGCACGCCTTGTTCTCCAATGGAATCGCCTACCGTGTCTATGGCGGGCAGCGGTTTTTCGAGCGCGTTGAAATCAAGCATGCCCTCGCCTATCTGCGGCTGCTGGCTAACAGCGATGACGACGGCGCCTTCCTCCGCATCGTGAATTTCCCGACGCGCGGCATCGGCGCCCGATCCATCGAACAGCTGCAGGATGCGGCGCTCGCCCATTCGAGCAGCCTCTACAAGGCGGTGCCGCTGGTGGCGGGCAAGGCCGGCACCTCGCTTGCTGCGTTCCTGGGCATCATCGAGTCGCTTCGCGAGGAAACCGTTAACCTGCAGTTGCCCGAGGTGGTGGGCGCGCTGCTGGAAAAAAGCGGTCTTATCGCGCACTACCAGTCGGAGCGCGATGGCGCTGATCGCGTCGAAAATCTGGGTGAACTGGTCAACGCCGCCGCGGCCTTCTTGCAGGAGGAGGGCAGCGGGGACCTGGCAACTTTCCTCGCGCATGCGGCGCTCGAGTCTGGCGAGAATCAGGCGGCCGAAGGCATGGATGCGCTGCAGATGATGACGGTGCACTCGGCCAAAGGCCTGGAGTTCCACGCCGTGTTCCTCACCGGCCTCGAAGAGGGTCTCTTCCCCCACGAACAAAGCATCACCGAGGAAGACGGCCTGGAAGAGGAGCGTCGCCTTGCCTATGTGGCGATCACCCGCGCGCGTACCCGGCTTTACCTGTCGTTCGCGCAGACGCGCATGTTGCACGGGCAGACGCGCTACAACATTGCCTCACGGTTTCTCGATGAGATTCCGGATGGCCTCATGAAGTGGCTGACGCCGCGGCTCGGCTCGGGTTTGCCGAAGGCGACCGCATGGGAGCCGCAGGCCGAGACGCAGGCATTTGCCCCGCGCCCGGTGCAAAAGGATTCCGGTCATGGATTCCGCATCGGCCAGTCAGTGCAGCACGCCAAATTCGGTCAGGGTGTGATCGTCAGCGCCGAGGGTTCGGGCAAGGAGGCCCGTCTGCAGATCAATTTCGGGCGGCAGGGTATGAAATGGCTTGCGCTGGAGTTCGCCAAGCTGGAGCCGGTCTAAGCGCGTAGCCCGGCCCGCGGATCGTCGAATCAGCCGCCTTCGTCCTGGAACAACTGCAGCTGCCGGGTCCCCAGCAGCACCGCCTGCTCAACAGCCTGCTTGGCCTGTGCGAGGGTCGCGGCTTCGCCCACATGATTGCCGCCCTGCCACCGGTAGACACCATCCCACTCGCCCTTTGGGCCAAGTTTGACGCTGCCCAGCTTTTCTTTTCCGGACCAATAGCCGTGCGAGAAATAGCCGCGCTCCCAGACAGGACGCTTCTGTCCGCGGCGGCGTACCGGCTTTGTCATGAGTGGGTGCTCGATTCGTACATGGCCGTACCTTAACGGGGAGGGGCTTTGTCGCGCAAGGGGTCGATGATCTTCATGACGATCGTCGATCAGCCTATGGCTCCTTGCGCCACGACAAGGTAACGCAAAATCCGGCCCAGGGTCTGCCACGCTGCAACGGCTGCCCAATCGAGCTTGAGCCAACCCGAGGCGATGCACAGGCCGTCGCCCACCACGGGCAGCCATGCAAATATCATGGCGGGGGAGCCGTAGCGCTGAAGCCTCGCAAGTTGTGTCAGGGGTTTCTTCGTCCCGATGTATCGGCCGATGAGATATGAACTCATGCCACCCAGTGTATTGCCGGCGGTGGCCACGATCAATGCGGGCCAGTAAAGGTTGCCATGCACTTTCAGCACCGCGAACAATACAGCCTCGGAACTGAGCGGAATTACCGTCGCCGCGAGAAAGCTCGCGGCAAACAGCGACAACAGGCTGCCGATGGGTGTGGCAAGCTGGGTGACAATCGATGTCAGCAGGGATTCCATTTGTCCGAGCATAAGGGATGCGCCGCCTTCGGGTAGAGTGATGTCCTGTTTTTCACCGTTGCGCCTGCGCCCAAAGCCGTATTTGCCATGAAAAAGCCCGCAAAGAAATCGCCCGATTATCTGGAACGCATCCTCAAGGCGCGCGTCTATGATGTCGCCGTGCAGACGCCGCTGGATCTGGCGCCGATTCTGTCCGGGCGGATCGGTAATCGCCTCTACCTCAAGCGCGAAGACCTGCAGTCGGTATTTTCCTTCAAGCTGCGCGGCGCCTATAACAAGATGGTGCATCTGACAAAGGCAGAACTCGCGCGCGGTGTGATCGCCGCTTCGGCCGGCAATCACGCGCAGGGAGTTGCGCTTGCCGCGCAGCGCCTGCGCTGCAAGGCGGTGATCGTGATGCCGGTGACCACGCCCGCCATCAAGGTCAACGCGGTCAAGGCGCGCGGCGCGCAAGTGGTGCTGTCCGGTGACTCCTATTCCGACGCCTATGTACACGCAAAGAAGCTCGCCACCCGGTCACGCATGTGTTTTGTCCATCCTTATGACGATCCCGACGTCATCGCGGGGCAGGGCACCATCGGCATGGAGGTGTTGCGCCAGGCCACGGGGCCGGTGCATGCGATCTTTGTCGCCGTGGGCGGTGGCGGGCTGATCTCGGGTATCGCGTCCTACGTGAAGCGTTTGCGTCCGGACATCAGGATCATCGGCGTCGAACCGGTGGACGCCGATGCCATGACGCGCTCGCTCAAGGCCGGGCGGCGCGTGGAACTCGATCACGTGGGTCTTTTCGCCGACGGCGTGGCGGTGCGTCAGGTCGGCGAGGAAACCTTCCGTCTGTGCCAGGAACTGGTGGACGAGATGATTCTCGTGGATACGGATGCCATCTGCGCCGCCATCAAGGACGTGTTTGAGGATACGCGCACGGTGCTGGAACCCGCGGGTGCGCTGTCGATAGCCGGCGCCAAGGCCTATGCGAAAAAGAAAAGCCTGAAGGGTCAGACGCTGGTCGCGATTGCCAGCGGCGCCAACACCAATTTTGATCGCCTGGGTTTCGTCGTGGAACGCGCGGACGTCGGCGAGCACCGCGAGGCGCTGCTTGCCGTGACCATTCCCGAAAAACCCGGCAGTTTCCGGACCTTCTGTTCGCTGCTGGGCGAGCGCAACATCACCGAATTCAACTACCGGATGGGTGATCCGGGCGAGGCGCATGTGTTCGTCGGGCTGAATGTCCGTAATCGCGAGGAAACCAACCGCATCGTCCGGTCGCTGTCGAGGCAGGGACTCAAAAGCGCCGACCTGTCGGATGACGAGTTCGCAAAACTGCACGTGCGCCATCTGGTGGGGGGGCACATGCCCCGGGAAACGGGGAAACCGGCAGGTACCGAGCTGATCTACCGCTTCGAATTTCCCGAACGTCCCGGAGCGCTCATGCGCTTTCTCAACGCCATGCGCTCGGACTGGAATATCAGCCTGTTCCACTATCGCAACCATGGCGCCGACACAGGGCGCGTCCTGGTGGGAATGCAGGTGCCCAAGTCGGAGATGCACCAATTTCGCCGCTTTCTCGACTCGCTGGGCTATCCCTACGTCAACGAGACCCGTAACACCGCCTATCGCCTGTTCCTGAAGTAATCCTTCCGGCGGATATCGCGAGTCCGGCAACATGGCGGAATGAGGCCGTTTCCCATCCCTGTTCAAGGGATTGCGCCGCTCTCGTTGAGGTATTTTTCAGGAGTGGACACAAAACATTAAAAAAATCTTCATTCCCGTGTCGGCGCCAGACATCAATTTTTCGTTGTTTTGTCCGTAAAGGATGTGTGGTGTCGAATCGAGGTGGTAACCGGCGCAGCGGCAGCCGGCGAGGTGGCAGTCGACAGTGTTGGTGCGCAGGGATTGTGAATTTTCCGCAACATTCAACAGGAGGTCGCCATGCGAATGCTCGATGATGTGTACGGACCCGACAGGGACAGCTTCCCTCTGGAGCAGGAGGCGCGCTGGCGCATCTCCCGCCTTGAGTGGGATGATGAATCGTCAGAAGAGGGTGAAGAGTTCTGGTACGTCGCTGCCGATGAAAAACGCGTCCCGGCAGTGCTACCCGGCCGCTAATCGCCAGCATTGCGCCGGACTTCCGGCGAATTGGCGTAACAGACGGGAGAACTGAGGGGCACGCCGGGGGAGTCCCTTTCCATCGGCGCGCCAAGGAATGCAAGCTCGTTGCCATCGCGGCGATAGACGCCGAGTTCGGTTACGACGTAGTCCGTTGGGATGTCGTGTTCCTGGGGATGGATGGTTTTCATCCGGGCCAGTTCATTCACCACACCAATTACAACGGGACGCGGTTGTGCGACCGCCAGGGTGCGATCGAAGTATCCGCCGCCATAGCCGAGGCGATATCCCGCCGAATCGAACCCCACCATCGGCAGCAAAACGACCTTCGGCTGCCGGAACGATGATTCTGTCGGGTAGGGAATTCCCAGAGCGCCCCTGGCCATCACCGCACCGGGACGCCATTCGCGAAACTGCAGAGGTGCGGCTTTGGCAACCACTACCGGCAGAAGAATGGTCGTCCCCGTGGAACGCAATTGTGCTGCAAGGTGTCGGGCATCATATTCATTGCGATACGGCCAGCAGATGGCAACGACGCTGCCGCGCAGTCCCGGGAATCCGCGCCGCAGGTGGCTGTCGATCGCCACACGCCATTCAAGCAACTGTCCGGGCGCGATGGATTCCCTTAGGGCAATCAGGCGCTTGCGCTGGTCACCCCGCCAGGCGGTAATGTCTGCGGATTCGGGAGGTATCGGAGCTATCATTCGCTGGGGGCTGCGGTGTTCGCGCCAGAATAATGCAGATCAATCAATGGAGCCATCATGAAACAACTGTTTACAGCGATATTTTTGGCGGTGTTTGCCCTTTGCGCACCGGCGTCGGGATACGCACAGGAAAAAGCCAAGACTGAGGCCAAGGCCAAGCAGGAGAGCAAGGCAAAACAAGACGAAAAAGGCGCCAGCGCCGCAAAATCCGCGGACAAGGGCGCCGACAAGCAGGCCAGCGACGAAGTCATTGACATCAACACGGCCACGGCGGCGCAGTTGATGACGCTGGACGGTATCGGTGAGGCGCGTGCCGCCGCCATCATCAAGGGCCGCCCCTATCGTGGCAAGAACGACCTTGTCGACAAGAAGATCGTCCCGGGAGCGGTCTATGAAAAGATCAAGGAAAAGATGATCGCCCGCCAGGCACCGGCCAAGAAGTAACCGGCAGGCAAGCTGCAGGATCATTCCGTCCGCCTTGAAGGACGGGATCTGAAGGGGATGCCCGGCCCATATCGGAATCCCCTTGCAGTGGGGCCCTTGTTATAATGGTTTCTAAGGAAAATCATGAACTTGGGCCTGACCTTGGCACTGCCTAGCATCCGTCCCGCATTCGCGGCACTGGCCGCGCTGATGATTGCCTGCCCGGGATTTGCAATGGGCGCCGCGATGCGGGCGGACAAAATGGACGACGCGGTGTTGCTTGCCCGCGACGCGTTCCGTACAGGTAATTCCGTTGCATTGGCCCGTGCGGTACCCCTGGTACGCGGGCACCTCCTTGAACCCTACGTCGAATACTGGCAAATGCGCACGCGACTCGAAGATCGCGGCGCCGATGAGCTGCGTGATTTTCTGGCGCGCCGCGACGGCAGTTATATCGCCGAGCGGCTGCGGGCCGACTGGCTGCGTATTCTGGGCAAGAAAGGCGACTGGGATACCTTTCGTGCCGAACGCCCCAAGCTGGTCAACGAAGAATCGGACGTCGCCTGCTACGGCCTTCAGGAGCGATATCGTTCGGGTGACGCCTCGGCCCTGATCGAACTCAAGCCATTCTGGCTGGCATCTAAGGAACTGCCGGAGGGTTGTGCCGTTCTGGCAGAGGAGCAATTGCGCAGCGGCGCCTACGGGGTCGCCCAGATCTGGGAGAGGTTTCGCACACTCGCCGATGCCGGGCAGACGACCGTGGGCAGACGTCTGCTCGTGGCATTGCCGTTGCGTGAACAGCCGGGTGCGGCCCTGATCGACCGCATCGTTGCGGCGCCGGCAAAATACCTTCTGCAGTTGCCGGATCCAGTCACTCGCACCGCCCGGGAAATGGTGATTTTCTCCATGATGCGTCTGGCTCGCAGCGACCCGCAGGCTGCCGCCGCCCGCTGGGACGACTCGCTGCGCGGGAGTTTTTCTCCTGACGACCAGGCTTATGTGTGGGGACAGATTGCATTGTGGGGTGCGCGACGCCACATGCCTGACGCCATCGCATGGTTTGCCCGGGCAACTTCTGCAACCTTGAGCGACGAGCAACTGGCCTGGCGGGCGCGCATCGCCCTGCGCAACGGCGCATGGCCTGATGTGCGCGCCGCGATCGAACAGATGACACCGCAGTACCGCCTTGAACCGACCTGGATCTACTGGCGCGCGCGCGCCCTGAAGGAGGCCGGCAGTGCCGAGGCGGCACGGCTGGAATTTGCGCGCATCGCCACCGAGTTCGGCTTTTACGGGCAGTTGGCGGCGGAAGAGCAGGGCGTGGTCTTCAAGCTGCCCGCCCAGGGACCGGCCCCGACCACCGAGGAACTGGGCCAGGCGCTTGGCTCCCCGGGAATACAGCGGGCGATGGCGCTGTTTCGCCTGGACATGCGGACCGAAGCCGTGCGCGAATGGAACTGGTCCCTGCGGGGGCTGAGTGATCGCCAGTTGATTGCCGCAGCCGAGATTGCCAAGAGAAATGAATTGTGGGATCGCGCAATCAACACCGCGGATCGTACAGTTGCACAGCACGATTTCGGACTGCGTTATCTCGCGCCGTATCAGGAGGCCCTGACCGGCCAGGCCAAGGCACGCAACCTGGAAGAATCGTGGGTTCTCGGCCTCGTGCGGCAGGAATCCCGCTTCATTTCAAACGCGAAATCCTCCGCCGGAGCGGCCGGCCTGATGCAGTTGATGCCGGCCACCGCCCGCTGGGTTGCAAACAAGATGGGCATGAAGGATTTCAATTGGGCGCGCGTGACCTCGGTCGATGTCAATTCCGCGCTGGGTTCGTTTTACCTGAAAACGGTTCTGGACGATCTGGATGGCCAGCCTGTGCTGGCCTCCGCGGCGTATAACGCGGGACCGGGGCGCGCGCGCCGCTGGCAGGACGTCAATCCACTCGAGGGTGCCATCTATGCCGAGAGCATTCCCTTTGACGAGACACGCGATTATGTAAAAAAGGTGATGACCAACGCCATGTACTACGCAGCCGTCCTCGGCGGCAAAACGCGCAGCATGCGCGAGCGCATGGGCGTTATCGGCGCGCGCGGAAGAAGGCAGGGAAGCGATATTCCGTAGCGTGTTGCGAGTGGCATTGAATCTGGCATTGATTTGAATTCGCGGGGTTTGACAGGCGTATGTCCAAGATACTGGTAATTGGCGGTACGGGTTTCATCGGCAGTCATGTCGTTTCAAGACTTGCCCGGGATGGTCATGTTCTGAGCGTGCCCACGCGATTGCGTCAACGTGCCAGGGATTTGCTGCTGTTGCCGACGGTGGATGTGGTTGAAGCCGACATTCACGACGACGCGATCCTGGATGGCCTGGTCGCCGGCTGCGATGCTGTTGTAAATCTGGTGGGCGTGCTGCACAGCCGTCCGGGCAATCCCTATGGCCCGGATTTCGCCAGGGCGCATGTGGCTCTACCCCGCCGGATACTTGACGCCTGCTACAAGGCGGGCATACGGCGCCTCGTGCACATGAGCGCGCTGGGCGCCATGCCGGATGCGCCCAGCGAATATCTTCGTTCCAAGTCGGCGGGCGAGGAGGTGTTGGTTGCCGCGCGCACCCGGATTGACGCCACGGTGCTGCGGCCCTCGGTGGTGTTTGGCCCCGATGACCGGTTCCTCAACCTGTTTGCGACACTGAATCGCTGGTTCCCCGTTCTGTTTTTGGGCTGTTCCAAGGCAAAGTTCCAGCCGGTCCATGTTGATGATGTGGCCGAGTGCGTGGCACGCTGCATCGCCGACTGCGACAGTATTCACCGCTGTTACGACTTGTGTGGCCCGAACGTTTATACGCTGCGCGAGTTGGTGGCTTTTGCGGGCGCGGCAAGTGGCCATCCGCGCCCGGTGATCGGTCTGTCGGATGGACTTGCGTACTTTCAGGCCTGGGCCATGGAGTGGATGCCGAAAAAACTGCTCTCGCGCGACAATCTGCGGTCCATGCGCGTGCCCAGTGTCAGCAGCGCCGGGTTTCCGTTCGGCATCGTTCCGCAGGTGCTGGTGGCCACCGCTCCTGCGTGGCTCGGCAGCAAGGCGAACCAGTCGCATTACGATGACTTCCGTGGCAGGGCGGGTCGTTGAACGCGAGATTGCGGGGTACCCGTAGCGCCTGCGTGCGTTGATGCCGATGCGCGTCTATCAGGTTGGTGGTTCGGTTCGCGATGGCCTGCTGGGACTGCCCGTCGCCGACCGCGACTGGGTGGTGGTCGGCGCCACGCCCGAGGACATGGGGCGCGACGGATACCTGCCGGTGGGCAAGGATTTTCCGGTGTTTCTTCATCCCGTCACACGCGAGGAATATGCCCTGGCGCGCACCGAGCGCAAGACCGCGCGCGGCTACAAGGGTTTTGCCGTGCATGCTTCGCCCGAAGTCACGCTGGAGGAAGACCTCGCGCGGCGCGATCTCACCATCAACGCCATGGCGCGAGGTGCGGATGGCCTGTTGATCGACCCGTTTGAAGGCGAGCGGGACCTTCGTGCAGGCGTGCTCCGGCATGTCAGCCCGGCGTTTGTCGAAGACCCAGTCCGGATACTGCGCGTCGCGCGCTTTGCCGCGCGTTTCGGATTTTCCATCGCCCCCGAAACGGCGGCCCTCATGCAAACCATGGTGTCGGAGGGCGAGACCGACGCCCTCGTTGCCGAGCGCGTCTGGCAGGAGTTTTCCCGGGGGTTGATGGAAAAGGATCCCTGGCGGATGCTCGCCGAACTGGCGCAATGCGGGCTGCTGGCGAGATCCTATCCGGCGCTCGGAATTGAATCGGTGCGGGGAAGGCCTGCGAATGAACTGAGTGACTGGATTGCCCTGGCACTGGCCTACGCCGAGAAGGAGCGGTATTCACTTCCGGTACGTTTCTCCCTGGTGACGCGCGGCATGCGAGGGCAGGCGGGACAGATGGAAGCCCTGACGGAGGCGCTCAGGGTGCCCACAGAATGCCGGGACCTCGCCATCCTGGCGGCGCGACAGATGGCCCATGCGATGCGCGCCGACTTGCTCAACCCATCTGAAATGTTGGGGCTGGTGGAGGCGAGCGATGCCTTCCGACGGCCGGCGCGCCTGGATGAACTGATGGATATGGCGGAGGCCGAGACTTTCGCCGTGCGTCACTGGGCCCAAATTCCATTCGTCCCGCGACGCGCAGTGCATGTGGCGCTGGCAACCGCCCGTCGCATTGATGCTCAGGCATTGGCCGCGGAAGGCGGCGACATTGGCGCACGCATAAGGGCGGCGCGTTACGCGAACCTGTTGAAAACCATCGGCGGGGCGCGGCGCGAATGAGCTCGAGCCTGAGTGGTGGTTCCGTCTGGCATGAATTGCGCGCCAATCTGCGCGCGGGCACGCGGCTTGCGCTTTTCATGCCGGTGGATGCGCGGGACATCCGTGTTTCGGGCGCGAACTACGCATGGCTGGTGGCGGTCAGTTTTGCCGTCTGGCTGCTGGGTGGCATGGCGCGGGAAGGATTTCCCGGGGGCATCAGTTCCGGCGCGCTGACCATCGGGCTTGCCCAGATTCCCGTCGTTCTGCTGTTTTGCATACTTGCTGCCGCGGTATTGCGCGAACCCGCTTACGCGATGACCTTCGCCGTTCTGCTGGTCGCGAGCGACCCCATATTTGAATTCATGGCCGTGCTGACCTATCACCTGGCGAGCATGGAATCCGTGGCGGAATTTGCGCCCTACCTGAATCAGGTGTTTCTGCTCTGGGCTCTTGTCACGCTCATTCGTGTGCAACTGGTGGTCTCGGGTTGGCGCACCTGGCGGGCGGCAGTGGCATCATTTATCTTATTGATTATGTTGATAATATTTGCTTTCGCCTTTCCGCGAAGCGAGCTGTGGAGTGCCACGCAGGAATCCAGCGAACGACCGGCCGAAGGCCTGATCCGCGAGGACCTGTTCCAGCTTCAGGGCAGTCTGCTGGACGATCAATTGTCGGCGCTTGAGGCGCAGCGTCCGGGAATAGCCGATATGTATTTTTTGGGTGCCGCGCCCTATGCCTTCCAGGACACCTTCGTCAACGAACTGGGCACCGTGCGGCGACTGCTGGATGAGCGGTTCGACACGGCAGGTCGCTCCATTGCGCTGGCCAATCATGCCGCCACGCTGGCGACCCTGCCGCTGGCGACCGTTTCGAACCTGCGGTCGGCGCTCGAGTATCTGGGAGAAACCATCGACGTCGAAGAAGACATCGTGTTCCTGTTCCTCACGACGCACGGTGATGCAAACCATCAACTGTCATTCGAAATGCCGCCACTCGCACTGGCGCAGCTGAATCCGACCATGCTGTCGAGAATGCTTGCCGACAGCGGAGTCAAATGGAAGGTTGTCGTTGTGTCGGCCTGCTATTCGGGCGGATTCATCGAGCCCCTCAAGGATGACAACACCCTGATTGTCACCTCATCCGATGCGGATAACACTTCTTTCGGGTGCGAGGCAGGCAGCAATTTCACCTGGTTCAGCCAGGCCTTCTTCGACCAGGCGCTGCGCAGAACCCGATCGTTTTTTGACGCATTCACCCAGGCGAGCGACGCGGTGCGGGAGCGGGAGAAGAGCGAGGGTTACAAGTCCTCCAACCCGCAGATCCACATGGGTGCCGCGATGAAACAGAAGCTTGAGGCACTGGAGCGCCGCCTGGAATCGACAGATCCGGGCCGGCCGGCGATACACGCGGCATTGCGAACCGTCCGGTTCTGACGAGGGCGGTTGCGGCTGGCGTCAACGCCGATCTGCCGGCGTACGTTGTGCTTCAATGTGCCGGCGAAGCCTTTCGATCTTGTTGATTCTGCTGCTGCCCATGATTGGCATCGCGCTTGTCGCAGGCCCGGCAGTTGCCGCCACGCCGCGCTCCACCCAGGCCAGAGCCTGGGAACGGGCGGATGCCAACGGTGACGGCGTTCTCACCCTCGAAGAAGTCCGGCGTATGCCGCGACTCGCACGGCATTTCGACGCCATTGACAGCGACCGCGACGGTGTCATCACAGGTGGCGAAGTGCGCGCCTGGCGGGAATCGCAAAAGCTTCGCAGGCGGACCGTGCCTGGCCGTGGCGTTGACGAAATATTGAGATTGGCAGACATCAATGGAGACGGTGAAATCACCCGTGCCGAACTTGCGCAGGGGATGCCGCGTTTTTCGGCGCGTTTTGACCGCATAGACAACAATGGGGACGGCCGGTTGGCCAAAAAGGAGTTGGCGGACTGGCTTGCCGCGAGACGCCCGATGCGTCCATCACAAAAAACGGGTAATTAAGGCGAGTGCCAGGGACATCAGGATCGTCGAGGTGAAGGGCAGGTAGCGGTCGCGACCGCGGAAGCGAACGACCACATCACCGGGCAGGCGACCCAGGCCATAGCGCGACAGCCAGGGTGACATCGCGGTAAGCACGACCAAGGCAATGACCAGCGTTATCAGCCACTTCAGCAATCCACCCACCCTCGAGATGCGCGCCCCTCAACGCCTTCCATTGTAGACTTGGCGCCCTGACGGAGGATGACGCGATGATTGATCTCTACACATGGGGCACCCCCAACGGCAAGAAGGTTTCGATCATGCTGGAAGAGTGCGCGCTGCCCTATACGCTGCACAAGATCAATATCGGCAAGGACGAGCAGTTCGCGCCGGACTATCTCCGCATCAATCCCAACGGGAAGATCCCCTCAATCATCGATTCCGAGGGGCCGGGCGGAAAAACCATCAGCATGATGGAGTCGGGCGCAATCCTGATTTATCTGGCGGAGAAGGCCGGCAAATTTCTTCCCGTCGATGCTGCCGGCCGCTACAAGGCTCTGGAGTGGCTGATGTTCCAGATGGGCGGGGTGGGCCCGATGTTCGGGCAGACGCACCATTTTCTGCGGGCGGCCAAGGAGCCGGTTCCCTATGCCATCGCGCGCTACACGAAAGAGAAGGATCGCCTGTACGCCGTGTTGAATGCCCGTCTGGGCGAGGCGGAGTATCTCGCCGGTGAATACTCGATCGCGGACATTGCCACGTACCCTTGGGTGTCGCGTTTCGAGTGGCACAACACCCGGCTGTCGGACCACCCCAACGTGGATCGCTGGTTCAAGGCGCTGAGCGCGCGGTCCGGCGTACAAAAGGGCATGGCTGTTCCGGGTTAACTTCCCCCGAACCAGTTGTAGCCATCGTTCTCCCAGTAACCGCCGGGATCCGTGTTGGTGACGAACATCGCGGTAATGTGCTTGGGATTCTTGTAGCCCAGCTTGGTGGGTATGCGCAGTTTCATCGGGAAGCCGTATTCGGTGGGCAGGATCTGGTCCCCGAAGCGCAGCGTCAACAATGTCTGCGGATGCAGGGCGGTGGTCATGTCGATACTGGTGAAATAATCGTCGGCGCATTTGAAGCCGATGTATTTCGCGGTGGTGTCCGCGCCGATTCGCTCAAGAAAGGTCGAGAAACGAACGCCGCCCCACTTGCCGATGGCGCTCCAGCCTTCGACACAGGTGTGACGCGTGATCCGCTATTGGTCGTGGCAAGGGGCAAAAAATTACAGCGTGTGCTGCCGATTTCCGCGAGCAAATCCGAGGAGCGGATTGTCAAAATCCCTTGCAAAGGCGATCACCTTGAACAAGTCGCCCATTTCCGCCGGTGACAAAAGCCGGTTGGCCTGGTTGGACAGAGGCAGGTACCGCAGGGGGTCACTTGCTGGCATACGGGAGAGAATTTCCGTGATGCCGCAGTTGATCAGGAAATTCGCCTGAGTCGTGAAGCCCGCAAGTTGCAAACCGGC
Organism: uncultured beta proteobacterium; assembly: GCA_903899705.1. Classification (GTDB taxonomy): domain Bacteria; phylum Pseudomonadota; class Gammaproteobacteria; order Burkholderiales; family SG8-39; genus 2-02-FULL-62-17. The sequence goes on along the minus strand of CAIUKQ010000141.1, from coordinate 9,329 downwards.
CCCGGTTGCCGCTTTCGTGATGGCGCTGAAGTCGACATGGGCGGTGATGTCCTGAAGTCCGGGCAGGAAGAACGGATCGATATTGGCCCGGTGGCGGTAATGGCACATCAACGTGCCTTCATTTCTTTGCGGATGGTAGTACTCGTCCGACGAAAATCCGTAATCAATGAAAATGGCGACGCCCTTGGTCAAACACGCACCCAGGCTTCGCATGAACCCCTCTGCGGCCAGCCCGATTTCGGACCGGTAATTGTCCGGCAGGTGCAGTGTCGCAACGGTCTGGAGCAGAACTTCGGAGGCAGGTCGATGCGCAAATCGAAATTCGCCATCCGAGAATTCGACGCCAATTTCGTCGGTGCTCCCGGGATTTTTTTGAATCAGGTGCACAGGCATGGCATCCAGCACTTCGTTGCCAAGCACCACGCCGGAAAAAGAGGGCGGCAGCTGATTGAGCCACGCCACTCTTTCAAGGAGATGGGGTACGCGTGCGGCCAGCGTGTCGCGGCTGCGCTCGCGAAGATCCGCCGAGAGTTCCAGAATCAGGTAGCGGGTAGGTAGAGCATCCAGTCGCTCGAGTTCCTCCAGCAGGGAGGCGGCCAGCGCGCCACTGCCCGTGCCCACCTCCAGTATTTCCGTCAGGCCTTCCCCGAGAATCTCCGCTACCTGTTGCGCGAGGGTATGGCCGAACAAATCGGACAGCTCGGGCGCGGTGGTGAAATCGCCGGCAGCACCGAGTTTGCGGGCACCCGCACTGTAGTAACCCAGTCCCGGGGCATAAAGGGCTAGGTCCATGTAACGCTCAAACGATATCCATCCACTGCCCGCCGCGATTGCTTCGCGGATTCGGTCCGTCAGCTGCTGACTGTGCGCAAGCGCGTTGGCATCGGGTGAAGGCAGTTCGGAGTTCAGGCTGTTCAAGGGGTTAGGTGATTTTATAAGACCTTCAATGCTGCGCGTTTCCGGTAAGATTCGCAACGTTGCGACAGTGTCGATGCTCCCTCATAAAGGAGCCTTTTTCCCGAGCTCATGACCCAAACATTGGATGGCAAGGTGGTGCTTATCACAGGCGCGGCTCGCCGCGTCGGCGCCGCGATTGCGAGGCGTCTGCACGGCGCAGGCGCCAAAGTGGTGGTTCACTACCATCGTTCGGAACGCGAGGCGCAATCCCTGCGCGATGAGCTCAATGCCATCCGGACCGACTCTGTCGCCCTGATCCAGGCTGATCTGTTGAACCTCTCGGGGCTGGCCGAAATGATCCGTAACACCGTGGCGCGATTCGACAGGCTGGATGTCCTGGTGAACAATGCGTCGACGTTTCATGCCACTCCGGTGGGCGAAATCGCCGAATCCGACTGGGACAGCCTGGTCGGTACCAACGTCAAGGCGCCGCTGTTCCTGAGCCAGGCGGCAGCGCCCTATCTGCGCAAAGCCATGGGTTGCATCGTCAACATCACGGACATTCATGCGGAGCGGCCGCTCAAGAACTACGTGGTTTACAGCCTGGCGAAAAGTGCGCTGGCCGGATTGACGCTTTCCCTTGCGCGCGAACTGGGCCCCGAAATCCGGGTCAATGCCGTTGCCCCCGGGCCGATCCTTTGGCCGGAGGACGACTCTTTCGACGAACTGGCGCGGCAACGAGTGATTTCCCATACCCTGCTCAAGCGCGCGGGAGAGCCGGAAGACATCGCGCGAAGTGTGCTGTTCCTGGTGGCCGATGCGCCGTATGTGACCGGACAGATCATTGCCGTAGATGGCGGGCGCAGCATCAACCTGTAGTCCGGTCGCTTGGGCCACGTTCGTCGGATCAAGGTCTCTCATTGGTTCTGGCGACGGAATTACGGGATAATCCACCCCCTGCCCTGGCGCCACCGACATGAACGCTCCTGAACATCAAACACTGGAAAAGCAACGCCGAGAGGCGGTCAAGCTCGAGAAGCGCCTGTGCCGCCAGGTCGGGCAGGCCATTGCCGACTTCAAAATGATCGGCGAGGGCGACCGGGTCATGGTCTGCCTCTCCGGTGGCAAGGACAGCTACGGTCTCCTGGATATTCTTCTGAAGTTGCGCAGCCGCGCCAGCGTTAATTTCGAGCTGATCGCAGTCAATCTGGACCAGCGCCATCCGGGCTATCCCGAACACGTATTGCCCGACTACCTGGGAAAGCTTGGCATTCCCTTCCGGATCGAGGTGCAGGACACCTACTCGACCGTGAAGCGGCTCATCCCCGAGGGCAAGACCATGTGTTCGCTGTGTTCGCGTCTGCGGCGCGGCGTTCTGTATCGTGTGGCAAGGGAACTTGGCGCCACGCGTATCGCGCTGGGTCACCATCGCGACGATATTCTCGAGACGTTTTTTCTGAATCTTTTCTTCGGTGGAAAGATGAAGGGCATGTCTCCGAAGCTGCGCTCTGACAATGGCGAACATGTTCTAATTCGGCCGCTTGCCTATGTGGCGGAGGATGACCTTGAGGAATGGGCGCGTTTGCGCGAATTTCCCATCATTCCCTGCGACCTGTGCGGTTCGCAGGAAACGCTGCAACGAAAACAGGTGAAACAGATGTTGCGTGACTGGGAGCGCGTGCACCCGGGCCGCACAGAATCCATGTTCCGTGCCATGAGTGATGTCGTAGGTTCGCACCTGATGGATCGAAAGCTATTTGATTTCGAGGGGCTGAAATCCCCCGGTGGCGCAGACCGGACGGACGTTTCCGAATTGCCCGATTTCGCCCCGATCCGCCTTCATCGCGGGGCCGGACCCGGCATCGACCCGGGAGAAGACTAGGCGCGTCCCGCCGGGGCGGATGCGCGGGCCTGGCGGAATTCGATGGTGCGCAGGCGACGTTGATACGATTCCAGGACCTTCCATAGCAGCACCGGATGGCGTTTGATTTCCGCCCGCGGTATTTCCAGCAGCTCCGATTTGACGCTTGCAATGCCGCGCCAGGGCGCGGGGTTTTCGCCTATGCAATAGGCCTCGCCCACGAATCCGCCGGGACCTATGGTTTCCAGGGTTTGGCCCCTGTCGTCCTGCAACTGCAATTCCCCAGACTGGACCATTCTCAGCGCCTGCGTTCCGTTTTCAGCGACATCGCGGGCGTTGATCGTGATCACGCGGCTTTCGCGCGCGATGCGACCCAAATCCGCGAAGCCGAGGTGGTCGCAGAACAGCGGGGTGCTTCGAAGGAAGGCGGTGTCGACGCGGTCAGAGCGCAGCGCGCCATACCAGCCCCCATTGAGCAGAAACGCGCGGAACGTTTCCACACTCATGCGCAGCAGGCGCACCGGCGAGGTGGCACGCCAGCTTGCGTCCACCACTTCGCCGAACAGGGTTCCAACGCCGATCAGGGATCCTGTGGGTAGAGTCTGTACAGGGCCTGAATCACTGCTGCGCTCAACGCCCCCGCCCAGGAGCAGGAACACGTGGCGTATCTCGGCCTCGCGCCGCACGATCAGGCTTCCCGCGCCGTAGGCGACCACCGGGGAGCGCAGCAGTGCGTTCATCTCGTCCAGGGTTGAGTTGGGAAATATCCGCGACAAATGCCGGTACGCGTTTTGCCTGAGGTAGTCCTGGCTTGAGGGAATGAGGATGTCCACGACACCGAAATTTGCCTGCGAACCGATCTCGAGTTCCTCTGAATTGAATCGCGTCGCCCGGTGTGCGAGCACGATCTTCTCCGACGTGTCGCTGCGAAAATCCACCGGATTGCCGTGTATCAATCCGCCGCCCGCATCAATTTTCTTCAGTGAAACCTTGGTCAGGTAGCGCGCATGCACGGCATCAGCGAAGTCTGCGGGCAGGATTTCGCGCGCGGGGGATTCCGAGACCAGCTTGCGCAGGACGTCCATGGAAACGATGTCCGCCCAATGCGCATAGCTCTTGTAGGCATCGTCATCACGCACGCGAAATACGAAAATATTGTTCTCGACCGGATGGGGCGAGTAAAGCGGCATGACTTCCATGCCGTCGCAATCGTTCCAGTGGTCGGCCACCAGATCGCGAACATCAAAAATGTCGTGAAACAGGCGCTCGTTCATCGACATCAGCGCAGCCAGTTTCTTGGTCACCGAATGCCGCACCAGCGGCGTGGCGAAGTACTTGATGCGGTGCCCGGATGCCATCAGGGTTGGCAAACCGGCGAAATGGTCGTCGTGGGCATGCGTATGAAAGATGCCCTCGATTTCGCTGATATCGATGCCCAGCGCCTTGAGCGTATAGATGACGCTGGGGCCTGCATCCACAAGGTAATAGCGGCCCTGGAACATGACAATGCTTGCCATGCTTTGCCGGCGCAGATCCCAGCCGTCGCCCTCCCCGCAATGTATGACGCCGAAATATTGGGGGTCTATCTGGTGGTGGCCCGGCGAATAGGGAGATTCGTAGGACTCACCCGCCGGCAGGTTGAGGTCAACCTGGACGCTGCGATCGTTATATGAAAACTCGTAGTGGTTGAGGGCAAGGCGGCTGACTTTTACCCCGTTGCCGATGTCGATGGCCTCGTCATCGATGACGCGGTAGTCAAGCAGGTCTTCGGTGGGGCGGATCTCGCCGAACGCGAAGCGCAGCTTTAATGCCATCTGGCGGGTTGCTTCCGCGGCGTCCAGGCCTGCCTCGCGCATTTCCTTTTCGCTCACGAGTCCATAATTGCCGCGGTATATGTACTCGAGTTGCGCTCGCACTTGCGACTGCGAGCCGATCAGCATGGGTCTGCGCCCGGTATTGTTGGGATGCCCCGGGAGGATCATTCCCTGGCGGTACAGCATCTGCAGCACAGGGAATTCGGCAAGGTTGGCAAATCGTCCGTTCTGCACCAGAACATCCGACAATAGAATCACATTTGGCCCGGTTTCGCATTCAACCCCGCCGGTACGCTCCTCGGCGATGTATCCGCGCAGCATAAGGTGCTTGACGACATCTGCAGGGCAGCCACACAGTATGTAGAGGCCGGCTTCGGGTATCTGCACCCAGTAAACGCCAGCACTCACTCGCGTGGTGCGAAGGTTGTGCATGGCTTCGCGCAAGGCCGTGCGGCTGTGCTCCAGTTCGGCCGTGCGTTCCGCTACTTTGGCCTCAAGGAGGGCGTTCTGGTCGCGAAGCGCAATCTGGGCGCGTCGCAGCGCTATCTGCGTATTCACTCGGGCTTCGAGTACGTCGCGGTCCAGAGTCTTGTGCAGGAAGTCAACCGCGCCCGAGGCAAATCCCTTTTCCTCGTCTTCGGCCTCGCTACGCGACGAGGTCAGGAATATGAATGGCGTGTCGGCGATGGCGGCCAGGGCCTTCATGCGATGGCATAGTTCGTAGCCGTCTATGCCGGGCATGTTGACATCACACAGCACCAGATCGGGTCGTTCGGACTGGGCCACGGAAACCGCTTTTTCCGAGTCATTGACCTGAATGACCTGGTACATGCGCCCCAGTTTCGCGGCCAGATAACCGGTCATCGACGGGTCATCGTCGATGACCAGTATTTTCTCGGTTTTCTCGGGTGCATTCATCGGTGGGAGGGGCTTGCGAGAGACGGTTTTCGGCATGGTTCCGACGGAAACGCGCTGACGATTTGATGATAATGCATTCGCGAAGGCGACATTCACGAACTTGTATCCGGCATGAATGTTGTTCCGCGGGAGCTTATGCGCATTCCTGAAGGGATTGCGCCGACGGCGTACTGTGCCCGTGGTTTTGCGGCTTCCTTGGCATCTGAAACGGTGCGTGGTACGTCCAACCGTTCCCCTCGGATATTTTCGGAACCTTCTTGCCGACGGTTGTCTGGTGCCCCGATAAGATGCGGATACCCGGGGCGGTGTGCCTGGTTTGTCAAAATGAATTTGACATGCTAGGATGCCGCCTCTTATGAATTGTGCCGAACGTCTCGTTGAAATCTTTGGTAGCCAGGCAGAAGCTGCTCGCAGCTTTCGTCTGGATCGTGCAGTGATCAGCCATTGGATCAAGGTGGGATATGTACCTTCCCGCTGGGCGGTCGAAGTCGAGCGCCTGACCGATGGCAGGGTCTCGGCCACCGAAGTTCTCAACGAAGCCAACGCCAAGAAACCGGTTCGGGTGAAATCCCGGACAGAAGCCGATGCCCTCGGCGCCAATGATGGGAGTTTCCACATGCAAAGCTTTGCCCCCTCCAAACGTATCAGCTCGTTCCATCCACCCCAGCGCACCCTGATGGGGCCGGGACCGACGGAAATCCATCCCCGCGTCCTGACCACCATGAGCCAGCCGGCCATCGGTTACCTCGATCCCAAATTCGTGGAGATGATGGAGGAGCTCAAATCGCTGCTGCGCTATGCGTACCAGACGAAAAACCTCCTGACGTTTCCGGTCTCCGGCCCGGGCTCGGTGGGAATGGAATACTGTTTTGTGAATCTGGTCGCCCCCGGTGACAAGGTGATTGTCTGCCGCAACGGGGTATTTGGCGGGCGCATGATCGAGAACGTCGAGCGCTGCGGCGGCACGCCGATAGTTGTGGAGGCCGAGTGGGGATCCCCGATAGATCCACAGAAGGTCGAGGACGCCTTGAAGGCCAATCGTGATGCTCGACTGGTGGCATTTGTGCATGCCGAAACATCGACTGGCGTGCAGTCCGACGCGAAGACCATAGTGGAAATCGCCCACAAGTACGATGCGCTGACCATTACCGATGCGGTGACTTCACTGGGTGGCACACCGGTGCTGGTCGACGAATGGGGCCTGGATGCGGTTTATTCCGCCAGCCAGAAATGCGTTTCCTGCACGCCGGGCCTGTCGCCCGTGACGCTGTCGGAGCGCGTGGTCGATCACGTCAAGGCGCGAAAGGACAAGATCCATTCGTGGTTCATGGACATGAACCTGCTGCTCGGCTACTGGGGTGAGACCACCCGCACCTACCATCACACCGCACCGACAAATTCCCTGTTCGGCCTGCACGAAGCCCTGCTTCTGATTCGCGAAGAAGGGCTCGAGAATTGCTGGGCACGCCATTACCGCCATCACCTGGCGCTGAAGGCCGGCCTCGAAGCGATGGGTCTGCAATATCTGGTGAAGGAACCCTATCGCCTGCCGCAGATGAATGCGATCCGCATCCCCGAGGCCATACAGCCCAAGGAAGCCGAAATCCGCAAAACGCTGCTCTCGGAATTCAACCTGGAGATCGGCGCGGGACTCGGGCCGCTTGCAGGCAAGATCTGGCGCATCGGCATCATGGGCTACTCGGCGCGTGCGGAAAACATCATGCTTTGTCTGGGCGCGCTGGGTTCGGTGCTCTCCGATATGGGCATGTCCCTGCACGAGGGTGACGCCGAAGGCGCGGCACACCAGGCCTATTCCACGCATCATGCCAAGGCCGCCAAGCAGAAACAGCAAGGCACAAAGCGCGCGGCATAAGCGGGGGCCGACGAAAAAAACCGGCAAACGCCGGTTTTTTTTCGTCTTTTGATCATCAAATTCCGGCATTGACCGACGTCGGGTCAATGCAAAGAACAGGTGCCATTCGGATTTTCCGGAGGACGCCCATGATGAATCGCCTGAAGTGCTGGCTTGCCGGAATCGGACTTCTGGCGTTCGCCACGGTCGCGCTCTCCAAGGAACGCTAGCCCCCCTTCGTACCCAGCGACATGACAAATCTCTGGGGTATGGTCAGTTGGGAGCCGGATGAAGTCGAAGCCAACGGGTCCCCTGTGAACCTGTGGATTGTGCCGGGCCGAGTTGAAAGCAACTGGCGCCTCTTTTCATGCAATATTGAAAGGGGTTCGCGCTGGCATAATCCGCGCTCTTCATGAACCGAGAGCATTCGCATGTCCGATAAATCCGGGGCGCAACGTTCCGCTTCATGGCTGCCACTGCTCGGGATCATCGCGTGCTCGGCGATGTTGGGTTCCGCGCATGTTTTTGCGCGTCTCACCTATGCCTATGACGTCAACGTGCTCACGGCTGCCGCGGCGAGGCTTACCTGCGCAAGCGTTCTGGTGTTCATCTACCTTTGTTTGCGCCGTGTGACCTTTCCGCAGCTGGGACGCGCCTACCGCGCCACTTTTGTGCTCGGTCTGCTGGCATGCGCGCAGACGGTGTCGCTGCAGATTGCGGTACTGAATCTCCCAGTGGCGATCGCGATTCTCTTTTTTTACACGTTCCCGTTTTTCACCGGTATCGGCAGCGCCCTGATCGGCGATGAGCGGATGAGCCTGAAACTGACCGCGGCGCTGGTAGTGGCATTCGCCGGACTGGCATTGGTGGTGGGCGCTGATTTCACCGGGGTGAGCATCGTGGGACTCGCCGCCGCGCTCGCGGCATCGGTTTTTTTTACGCTCACCCTGATTCTGACTCCGAAGCTCGCGCCCGAACTCAGCCCGCCGATGCGCACTTTTTTCATGATGTCGCTGGCAGCGGGGATTCTTCTGGCCGTGCTGGCGGGAACCGGTGGTTTCGGGTTTCCCAAAAGCCCCGATGGCTGGGCCGCATTCTCCGCGTTTGCACTGCTCTACGGCCTCGGGATCAACGGCTTGTTCATGCTCCTGCCGAAAATGGGCGCCACGCAGACTGCGGTGGCGCTGAACCTCGAACCGGTCATGGTTGCCGTCATTGGATATTTTGTGGTCGGGGAACTGTTGAGTCCCATCCAGATGGTTGGCGCGCTCGTTGTTGTTTCGGCGGTGATCGCCTTTCAGTTGAGTGCGCGTCGCCGCTGACGGATCAAATGGCTGGATGGCCGATAGCGCTTCGCAGGAATATATCCAATCGCGAATTGTTGCCGCGGCTTCTTTTTGCTATCTTTCGTGCACGGCATGTGCCGTGTCTTCAGGAAGGAGGTGATCCGATGTCTAGTCGATTGCTTAGCAATGTTGCCGTCATCGCAGTAGCTTTGGCGTGCGACACCGCGTCGGAAGTCTGTGGCGCGAATGTGGTTTGGACAAGCTGAGTTCAGATATCCGACATCTCCAGAAGATACGAATTAAGGGAGATTTCCGGGGCTGATTCTCGGTGCGCCAGATCCATCGCCACGCGCGGAAGTTCGCGTAGACGCGGATAAGGCAGTCGAATTAAGCCTTGTTGAGACGGCCGCGGCCAAAACCGCGGCCGTTTCTTTTTGTTGCGGAACTGGCGTGACCGGGACCGTGGGACCCAACGGCTGGGGCGTCTATGCCGGACGTGGAAAGCTCTTGAGCGCCCCCGCCTCGCGTTCAATGGCATCACGAAGGCGCAGATGTTTCGCCTGAGCGCGGGTAATGAGCGGAATGTGCTTGAGGTCTTCGAGTGCGAATCCCACATCCCAGCAGTTTTTCGTGTTGGTGACCCAGACGGACGGGTCGAAACGGCGCAGATCGAGCGGCCCGGCATAGCTGCGCAGCGTCTT
>CAIUKQ010000140.1 GCA_903899705.1 uncultured beta proteobacterium | reverse complement strand
AGTCCAACATACCCCATCCCCACTACGGCTACCACTCCCGATGATGAAATCATATCTCCGGCCTTTAAATCGATCAAAACATAGATGAAAAAATATCAAATTCAGATATAAAACTAATCTTTTTTCGCGACCGTCACCAATCAACGCTGAATACGCAATCCAATTTACAAGAGTTCCAATTACCCTACTGACGCTGAATATCGTTGTTTGGTCGCCAATAGGCTAAATATGCCAACGGAGCAATCAACAGAGGGAGCATATTCAATCGAAATCTAACGGAAGTACCAAAATTCAACACAACCAGTCCGTGAAAAGCGGCCCAAATCAGAACGTAAACTAATGCCCAACATTGGGTCTTGTCCAAATATTCCCATCTAAAATTTCGAAAAGCCTTGTACAAAAGTAGAAGAATAAAAGCGTTTTCCATGCCAACGAGCAGGCCAAAGGGATTCATGACTTCACCCGGCAACGGTCTGAATAGCATCGCAAAAGTTCCGTAGGGTAGATGCGCAAAAAATGATGAAGGCGTACTTAGGTCGGGGGGGGTGCCTATAGTCGCAGAGCCATCTTCCGCAAACGCGGTTCCGTGCGCTTCCAATGCTTGCACCAAATCCACGCTGATTACGATTCCACGGTTTAATAGAAATGCCGCAATTTCAGCTTGAAAATAAATGCCGAGCATGGAAACCAAAAGAATGAGAAACGAACCTACAGCGAGATGCTTTTTGTTGGCTAGCAGGACAAGTATTAGTGGAACAGTCATAAGAGGCATGTACCAAGCCCGAATCCAAGTGGCTATGACAATACCCAAAAGTACAAGGCCAAATGACCTGACGCGTCCGTTTTTAAATAGATTGACCACCCCCAATGTATATAAGCTGACTCCGAAAAATGTCATGGGATCTTTTCCCAAAATCGATGACCAGAAAAGAATAGATGGGAATAGCCCCAAAAAAAACAGAATTCGGAGATCATCCCGCTCTAGGTAAGTGACGCAGGCGCGATAAAAGACGTAAATTCCCGCGAGCCCGATAAACGCAAAGCTTACTTTGGTTGCATGATAAGAAATGGGTTGGAATAGCAACAGGAAATTTATGGAATCGACCATTGCCACGTTGCCACCAATTTCACTTCCAGGGATAAATTCCTGTCCAGTGGTAGCTTGGAAATAGTAAAGCCATGCGTCAAGGCCGTAGGCTGCCTCATAGATCAGCATAAAACCTAATGTGACGGCGATCTTTGCAAACCATAACGCAAGTAAGGCCATTCTTTCCCGATTAGAGATCGGCAGAAGTGCAATAACGATACAAAGAACAAAGGCCCACAGCCAACCAAGTAGGTATTCGGCACCGTTGTCAAAACCTGGTGGACTTGGTATTGAATTAACAATGTCACGAGACTCAGTCAGTCCAAGCAGAATAACTGCAAGACAAACTACGCTAATCGAACAGACGGCGACGGTGGCGGAACGCAGGGTGATCAATTTCAACATGCACGAATCATTTTCTTCCAGCAGACGGAACGGGGCCTGCCGTGTCTCTTGGCGCGCTTAGAGAGAGGATTCCAGATTAATTGATGCGAGAATTGGCTAATGCTTTTCGATTCGCCGCAAATCCAGATTAATTCAATACTCATGTTGCGCAGCATTTTTTGCCAAAGAACCAATTTAGTCTTCTGCATTTGGATCTTGTCGTTCGAATTAGGCTGAGTTTGGATTTCATTGCAAACGCGTCCAACATATCCAATTTTGTAAGATAAGTGCCTAACACTTGCCTAATTCTTATGTTTGTTCGTGAAGGTTGACAAAAAGCACGAAGGCGGTTTTATTGTCGACGATGCTACCGGGATTTGATCCCAACGGCACACCAATAAGGCGCTTTGTCACTGAACACAATATCCTCAAGACCGGCCTCAACCATCATTTCCCGCATCTGCTTCCGGGTGAAGCGTTGTTCCAGCCGGGTTCCGAATCTATCCAGGGCGTCTGTGCGCATGACATAGAAACTCAGGTTACGGTAGTAATAAAGCGGGAAATTGCGGATGGCAATTCCACACTTTTCGAGTATCAGGGCGCTGCGCGCGAGCGGATAGTAGACGGTCAGGGCGAATACCTGCGAAACCAGATATCGAAGACCATGCGGAAGTCGTGAAACAACCTTTCTCAAGGCATCACTTGCGCGCCACAGGCAGCGAAACCAGAACGGGCGATTATCGAAAGCGTAATAGAGGTATAGCAGAAACGGGGCGCCGGGTTTCAGTTTGGTGACGCAGGAACGGATGCCGCCGAGTGTATCCGGAACATGATGCAGTACTCCGAGTGAAAATCCAAAGTCCATCGAGTTATCCGGTAATGGGATCGCATCTACCGACGCATGGTGAAATTCACAGTTTTTCTGATTGTCGAGATTGCGTTTGGCGACGGCAAGAGCTTCCGCGCTGGCGTCAATACAGTGCAGGTGCCCAACCCGCGGCGCCACCTGCTTTGCCCAGCGACCGCTTCCGCAGCCAAGATCGAATCCCGTCGGATTTGACGGCAGGTTTTGCCAAGGGAAAATCCAGAAGTACGCTTCAAAAAGTGCACGGATCTCCGCATCGCCGATGGACGTTTGATCGAATCGCGTCCACTCGTCGCCAAATCCGGCAACGGTATCCGTCGCAATATTGACCGGATTTCCCGGAAAATTACCGCCTGGGTCCTTCGACTTCGTTGTTCCATTCATAAGTTGGCGCTGGCCTTCACGTTGCTGACTCCTGGGAGACATGTTGAATGAACTCTATGAACCTAGGCGCGGTAACCTGAAGGCAAAAGTCCACCTCGACAGTCCGTCGTCCTTCGGCACCCAGCTTTGGACAAAGGTCCCGCTGTTCATACAACAATGTCAGATAGCGCATCCAATCTTCGTCCGAGTAAGCGAGATAACCGTTTTCACCGTGGCGGACGATTTCGCAATTGAATCCAACCGGCGAAGCAATGGTCGGGATGCCGCAGGCCATGTATTGCATGATTTTCATCGCGCCTTTTCCCCGGTTGAAGGCGTTGTCTGGCAGGGGCATGACCCCGACGTCAAATTCCAAGAGATCGGAAACCTCATTGGACTCAAGCCAGGGCCGAATCTCTGCGGGAAAATCCTCCATCCCCTCCGTGCCGGATCCGACCACAACAATTCTTGCGTTTCTGCCCTTGCAAAATTCCGTCAGCGGGCGTTGCGCGGCCCGCAGGTGGGGCACAGTTGACGGAGTTCCAATCCATCCAATGGTGAATGGCGCACTGGTTGTCTTGAATACTTTCACCGACGAGTATCTTTCAAGGTCGATGACCGAAGGAATGATGGTTGCCTCCCTCGATTCCGAGGCGGCATAGGAGGCAAGGTATTTGTTTCCCGCAATTATGTCAGTGGCATTCCGGATGATTTTCCGGACCTTGTTGCCGAAAAGGAATCGCACCAGCGCGGACCGGTGCTGGTCATAAAAATGGAAAAACGGATCGTCAAAATCGTAGACCAGCCTTATCCCTCTCCAGCGCAAAAGTGCCTCGAAGATCCCCGGAAAGAATGGAAATAATTCCAAATGCACTATTGCCAAGTCCGACCTGCCGACGGTCAGCAGTGCTCGCGCCTGTTTCACATACGCAAGCAGGACTCCCCACAATGAGACTTTACCCGTCGCATATTTGTCTTTGAGATAGCGACTGTCGAGCAGCGAGTGAAACTGGTAGGCAATACCCGCCTTTTCAAGATAAGGGGCATAACATTCGCACCGCGCGCGAAAGCTTGCCGAAAGGCGGTCGTACCGGTGAAAAAAATGCAAAGTCATTCAGGGGTCGCATGCCGTCTTTTTTCCGGCGACACAGCGACAACCTGAAGCGCAGGAATAGGTATGACCCAGCGTCCGCCGAGCAACCCGTATTCAGCGGTATTTTTCATCAATTCGTCTGCAAAGTTCCATGCCAGCAGCAGCAGATAGTCGGGCTTTTCCCTGTGCAAGACATCCTTGCTGACAATGGGCAGGTGATTGCCGGGATAGAACTTGCCCTGCTTTGCCGGAGTGTCATCGACGACAAAATCGATGGTTTCAGGCCCGAGCCCGCAGTAATTGAGCAAAATGTTGCCTTTGGCCGAGGCGCCATAGGCGGCAATCTTTCTTCCCCTGCCTTTCAAGCCCTTCAGAAACACGCTGAGCTCCTCACGGATCAATTTGACCCTCTCGGCGCATAGAAAATAGGCCGCGGTATCAAACAGGCCCTTTTCCTGCTCGAGCCTGATCAGTTCCTGGACACTGCTTTTAGGCTGCAGATTGCCCCCTTCAATCTGGGCGATGACCCTGATAGACCCGCCGTGGATGGCGAACTCTAAGGCGTCGATGACCCGCATCCCGTTGGCTTCCAGGGCGCGCTGCAGCGGTCGAAGCAGAAAATAGGACAGGTGTTCGTGGTAGGTCGTATCGAATTCGGTCCGATCGATGAAATGGACCATGTAGGGGACTTCGAAAACGAATACGCCCTGCGGGTGAAGCACTTCTTTCACGGCGCGTATAAATCCATGCAGGTCGTCGACATGGGCCAGCACGTTGGTCGCAACGACAACCTTGGCCTTCCCGTCACTTGCCTCAACCATTTTTGCCGCGTCGCTGTCCCAGAATTCACACAGTGTGGGCAGGCCTCTTGCCTCTGCCACTTTTGCGAGATTTTTGGCCGGCTCGACACCCCGGACTCGCATGCCCAATGCCTTGAACTTGGACAGCATGCAACCGTCATTGCTGGCAATTTCAACAACCAGATCTTCCGGTGTGAGATTCATTTCCCTTTTCAGGGACTCGGCCAGCAATTCGCAATGCCGTTGAAAAGTCTGCGAAATGGAGGAGTAGTAGTCGTATTCGCTGAATAGCACCTTCGGATCCACCACAACGCTCAATTGAGAGAGGCTGCATCCCCGGCACAAAAGGACTTTCAGAGGGAAACGCGGCTCTGCTGCATCGGCATCAGGACGAGAAAGGTATCGGTTGACCAGAGGCATCATTCCCAGGTCAAGGTAAGGGACGAGATCTTCGCCCCCGCAAACACGGCACTTATTGATATTACGGGCTATACCTGTCATGTGTGTTTATATGAATCTGTTGTTAAGGCAATCTGCCGATTTTACAATCCGGACGGAGACGAACGGTCATTGTTTTCGAATGGAATTGGTCTGCAAGCTTCTTGGCTTCGATATTGACGGGTCGCTAATCAGCCTCGGCGCGCTTCCATGCCTGAAACATCAGGATATTCCAGAGATAGTGCTCCCAATTCCGCTTGCGGGAAAGGTGCTCCTCCCATTTTTCGTGTATGAGGTTTTCCTGGAATATTCCATCCTCGCGCATCATATCTTTATCCAGGAGGTCCTCAACCCAGGACCGAAGAGGGCCACGCATCCATTCTCCGATCGGCACCCCAAATCCCATCTTCGGGCGTTCAATGAGTTCGCGGGGAACGTATTTGTAGAGGATTTTTCGCAGCACCCATTTGCTTGTGCCGTTTCGCACTTTCATCGACTGGGGAAGTCGCCATGCCATTTCCACGACGCGGCGATCAAGGTAGGGTGCCCGCGCCTCAAGACTGACGGACATGGAGGCCCGATCAACCTTCACCATAATATCGTCTGGCAGGTAGCTTATCGAGTCCAGATACATCATGCGAACCACAAAATCATCATCTATGGGTTGGTGCATTTCGTTCGAAAGCGTGGTTTCGGGCTCAATGCCGTATTTCAAAACACTGGAGGGATTTTTGCTGTTGGAAACCAGCCAGTAGTAAAGTTCGTCCGCGTCAATTGGGTCGGCTTTATCCGCAATCTTGGTCAAAGTATCCCTCAAGGCAAGCGGGAGAACCTGGCGGGACAACGTCGTGAATGCGCCGGATTTCATTGCCGCCACCATTGCCCGGCGCGCCGGGTGTGGAACAAGGCGCAATAGGCTCCAGATTTTTCTGCCAAGAATATAGCGGCGGTATCCGCCAAAGGACTCATCTCCCCCGTCGCCGGACAGTGAAACCGTCACGTGTTGCCGTGCGAGTTGGGAGACCAGAAAAGTCGGAATTTGCGATGAGTCCGAGAATGGTTCGTCGTAAATATGCGGCAGTCGGGGAATGACTTCGATGGCTTGTGCGGGACTCACATAGAGTTCGGTGTGAGAAGTTCCGAGGTGATTCGCAACTTCCTTTGCATAATGTGCTTCGTTGTATCCAGGTTCGTTGAATCCGATCGTATAGGTATTGACTGGCCTTGAACTTTGCGCCTGCATCAGACTGACGATCAATGAAGAATCTATGCCGCCGGACAGAAACGCTCCGAGTGGAACGTCGGCAACCATCTGGTCGCGAACAGTATCGAGCAGAACGCGTTCGAGTTGCGTGACCGCGTCTTCGTCCGACAAACGCAACGGCTCTGCAAGTCCTCGATTGACCTTTTCTCGCAATGACCAATAGGTTGCCGGCTCAGGCATCTCCCCCGCACGCAGTCCTGACGAGACGGTTACAGTTGTCCCCGGCGACAGCTTTTTGATCCCTTTGTATATGGAATATGGGGCTGGCACATAACAAAAACGCAAATAAAGCGCCAAGGAATCCCGGTCCAGTTCGCCATTCCATCCCGGAAACGCTTTCAATGCCTTGAGTTCGGATCCAAACAGGAACACACCGTTCGACCAGCCGTAATAAAGCGGCTTTTCGCCCATGCGATCCCTGGCCAGGTGAAGCAGCCTCGCCTCGCGATCCCAGAGCGCAAATGCGAACATTCCGGTGAATTTGTCCAGTGCTTCGGCGAAACCCCAGAGGGCAATCGCAGCAAGCATTACTTCAGTATCGGAAGTTCCCCTCCAAGGATGCGGGCGCTCTTTGTCAATTTCAGCGCGAATGTCCTTGTGATTGTAGATTTCTCCGTTGAATGCGATGACATAGCGACCGCAGGCGGACTGCATCGGTTGATGGCCGGAAGTGGAGATGTCCACGATAGAAAGGCGACGAAACCCTAGACCAACCCCGGGTCCCGTATCGATCCAATCGCCGCTGTCGTCAGGCCCTCGATGTACAAGCTGGTTGGACATCAAGCTTATTGTCCGGCGCAATTCCTCCGACGACCGCGAAGAGTTGGGGTCAAAGATTCCCGTAAAGCCACACATGGATTATCACCGCTGAAAAGTACACCTGGGCAGGTTGTGTGTTCAGACCACAACTTATGTTTCCAGGCATCCAGTTGCCACTGGAAGAACGCCTCTACTGCTATTTTATCTGGCCGTTGATGGGTAGGTTGTGCTTGGGCCAGAAAACCGAAATTCTGATTGGATATTTCCTCATTAAAGATTGAGCTTTAGAATCATTGCAACCACCGGGGAGTTTTCCACCGAGTAATTCTAAAGTACAACCAGGAATAGTAAAGGCAAAAAAATATCGTGCCAGCGGCAAGCCAGCGTGAATTGCCCCAAAAAAGTAGCGCGGGAATGATGCAAATCAGGGAGATGAGCAGGATTTGGGGCGCAACGCTGTTGTTGCGTTCAGTGACTGTTTTGGGTGGGGAGCTGCCAATTCTTCTCCCCACAACGCGTCGGAAAAATAGGGTATGGAGATGCAATCCGTCCGGATGGCCGGCTGGACGTCCCCTCAAAAGTGCTCGCCGATACGAGGAAAACAACGTTTCAAATACGGGATACGCCAGAAGCAGCAAAGGAAACCAAGGGGATACGGCTGGGTTCCTGACAACGAGCAGCACTGACAGCTCCGCAAGCCAAAATCCGACCAGATAGGCGCCGCCATCTCCCAGAAATATCCTTCCTTTTGGGTAGTTCCAATACAGGAATCCAAATAGCGCGCCAATGAGCATGATACTTGCTGCAAAAATGGCCTGGTCACCAACCTGGGTCGCTACATACGCGAGAGACATTAAAACAAGAATTGCAAATCCGCCAGCAAGCCCATTGAATCCGTCAATGATATTGATCGAATTGGATACCCCGCTCACGGCAAACACGGTAAAGGCGATGGCAACCGGAGACCACTGGAGGAGGGCATCCAGGACTGGAATATCTACAGCCGGAAGAATTGCTCCGAGCAGCCAGGAGGCAATGGCGGCCCCTATCATCGTAAATAGCAGTCGATTCAGGACGCCGGCCGATTTCAGAAGGTCCTCTGCCAAGCCGCCTGCAAAGGGCGCGAATCCGGCGACGAGGAGCAGCGTGATTTCATTGCCCACGTCCGGAAAATTCAGGACGGGCAGCAACGAGGCGCAGCTCAAAAGGCCTGCCGCGACGCATGCTCCACCGATTCTGGGTGTGGGTGTTTCATGGAATTTCTGTGGCCCTCCATCGACGTGGTCGGTACTCCAGTTTGCATGAAGTCTCTCATAGCGAATGATTCCCCAGCCAAGCAAAAATGAAATCCCGAAAGGAACAATCAACGTGGTGAGCCAGAATTTCAGGGATGTGAGCGACATTGCAATGTGGGTGTCGCCCCTTGACTTTCTCGGTATATTGGGCGGGTCGCAAGTGAGTTGGTGGCTTTTGCCCGCGGTCTGGGTTTCGGCGCCTTTGCAGGTTGACAGGGCAATGTCCGCGCTATCGGATTGGTAAACAATGACGCCGTTTGTGGCGCGTGCTGACGGAAACTGCAGCGGTTGATTGCCAAGGTAGCGGCCAGCATCAATATCCCTGCCGGCAACGCATTCCTGCGCAGTCAGTACGCATGTCGGGCAACTCGCGGTTACCACCCTGGCAACCATCGATGCTGCTTCTTGGCAGGCCATTTCATCGGTGTGATTGCCTTGCAAGAAGATCAGATTCAGGTTGGCCGCCGCTCTGACGGTGACTTTTGAAATGAACGAGATTTTGGGGTCCAAAAGGGACAGGACAATCAGCCCAAAAAGCAGCGCCACCAAGGTCGCCGCGACCGTATTGTTTTTCATATGGGAATCTTGTTATAGTTAGCGTGCACGGCGGCACCTCGGCACCCTTGGTAGGGTTACGGGGCCTTGCTTTTGTGGTCGTTTAACACCACAAAGTTATGTTTCTAAAAGCTATTTGACACCAATTATATTGCAGTGTAAGGTATCTTAGCTGCGCTCGAATTCGTTAAGCAGGTCTTTTTTTAATTTTCAATGGAGAGTTTCATGAAATCCCGTATCTCGGCATTCGCTTTGGCGCTGGTATTTTCGACGACAGTATTCGCGCAGGGCACCGGTGGCTCTGGCGAAGGTGCAGGTGCGGGCGCGGCAGGCGGCGCCGTCGGTGGAATCGGCATTGGCGCAATTGCGATTGGAGTTGCTGTCGTGGCAGCCGTCGCTGCGGCAACGTCGTCCAACTCGACAACCCCTGCTTCAACGACCGCAACGACCTCAACGACTTCAACGACCTCAACGACCTCGACACGCTAATCTGTTTTCAGGTTAGTCAGAAAGCCCGGGGAGCGTCCCGGGCTTTTTTTTGGGCATTTGCCTTTGGTGCCGGGTGCAGCGTACGCATCCGACGTCTTCCCTGACATCAGAGGTCTGCAGATACGCCAGCGCCGAAGCGAATTCATGTTTTACAGAATGCAAAACGGGTTCTGAGCCGTACTTCGATGCAATAATTCTCACCCCTCAGCGATTCTTGCTAGCAAGTCCAGATTTATTTCAGTACGGATGCGAATTCTTCATATTTTCTTCTACATGGTCTTGCCCATGGCGCTTACCTCGTGTGCGTCGGGAGGCAGTGCCATGTGGCAAACATTGCAAAACGCATGGGGTGGCGGGGTTGATGTATCCCAAGGGACACTGAATCCCGCATTTCGATACCTGAGACTCGTAGTCGATGGCCAGGTTGTTTTGCTTGCGTTGGGTTATACCGATGCTCATCCTCAGGGGCCGATTGAAGCCTGGTATAGCGCTCACAAAGAGGTCTTGCGTCTTCAAAACGGTCGCGTTGTAGGTGCTGCTGGAACTGTGACTGAGTGGCAATCCGTTTCAATTCCTCCGCTACCCAACTGGTCAGCCTTGTCATTGGCATCTGAGCCTCTCCGCTGGATACGGTCGCGTGACTTGATGCCGGGCTACCGCTATGGCGTCAAGGATGCATTGATTACCCGGGTTGTTCCGCCTCCGGTAAGGAGCCAGTTGTCTGGCGTTGACCCCGCTTCGCTCATTTGGTTTGAGGAGGCTTTTGACTCTTCCGAGCGTTTATCGATGTCCAAAGGCGACACCGATAGGCTGCCCCCGGCGAAATATGCGGTATCGCTGAGTCAGGGGGCGGGGGCAGTGGTTTATGCGGAGCAATGCCTCGCGACCGATTTGTGCTTCTCGTGGCAGCGCTGGCCTGTTTCGCGTTCCGCGGATATCAAGAAATGACTCCAAGACGGCGATATCCCAAGATTGATTTGTTCCGCAAGGTCTCCCAGCGCAGGTTGAACTCCACAGGATTAGTGATTCCGTTTTTCCTGGCAATTTCCCTCGCGGCAGCTTCCGAGAACGTGCTTGCGCAGTCTGCCGGAACCAAGCGTTTGAGCGATTGGTTGCTTGAGCAACCCCGTTCTGCCAATGCGTATCCGCTGGGTTTGAGTTGGAGGGTCCCCCAGGAAATTCCTCCGCAGAATGCCAAACGGTTGGAGCTTCTTAGAAGTCTATCCGGGACTAGTCGCGACGTTCTGGCACCGAAGGAAGCCATTATCCGCCTGCGCGATTGGCTGCAACGTATGCCGGTAACCGGTCGGGTACGAGTTGCATTGGCCGATCCGTACTGGCTCCAATCAGATCCTTCGCGTGACCCGGTAATTTTGTCCGGGCAATCGGTGATTTTGCCTGTCAGGCCCTCAACGGTCACTGTGATAACTGATGAAGGTGAGCGCTGCGTGTTACCCCATGTGTCCGGTCAGGAGGTGGCGGCCTATTTGAGTGCATGCGCCCCAACCGGCGGCGGAAAGTTCGATTGGGCGTGGATCGCGCAGCCTGATGGCAGATCGCAACGCTATGGGGTAGCTGCATGGAACGAGGAAAAGCAGGACGAACCCGCTCCTGGTTCTTGGATTTGGGGACCCCGGCGTGGCGCCGGCTGGCCCTCGGAATTTTCCGATCTGTTGATTGAATTCCTGGCAACCCAGGGCCCTGCTCCAGACCCTCTCGACTATTCACGTGCTCTGCAGGCGAATATCCGGGAGGGGGAACTCGGGCAGGGGTTGAATTTGCGTTCGCAGGAGGCTACCAATAGGTCTGCGGCGGGCCCTTCTTCAACAATACTTGGGGGTGCGAACGATTTGCCAAGTCGTATCGCTGATTCCCTCCCGTTCACCTCCCCCACCCGTTCCAGGGGCCCTGAATTCACCTCCAACAACTGGGGCAGTATTGGACTGATGCAGACCCCAAGTGCCCGCTTCAGAAGTACAGGTGAATTTTCTTTCAATCTGCACAACACCCGCCCGGATACCAACGGGAACGTGTTCATGCAGCCTTTCGACTGGTTGGAAACGGGATTTCGTTACACGGATATCAGCAATCGTCTTTATGGCTCCCAGGATTTCAGTGGAAACCAGAGCTACAAGGACAAAAGCGTTGATTTCAAAATCAAACTCCTGAGTGAGTCTGCGTATTTGCCGCAAATGGCTATTGGCGTTCAGGATCTGACCGGAACCGGGTTGTTTTCGAGCGAATATCTGGTTGCCAGTAAGCGCACAGGGGCGTTTGACTGGAGTCTAGGAATCGGTTGGGGCTATATGGCCGGGCGCGGGGACATCAGAAATCCGTTGGGGCGCCTGTTTCCTTCCCT
>CAIUKQ010000139.1 GCA_903899705.1 uncultured beta proteobacterium | reverse complement strand
TGTCACGTCATTACAGTTACCAACGACATTCTTAAAAAGCTGAATCTCGTTGGTTATGACTTAAGCGAATACTCGCTTGATACGGTAAAAATGTTTTACAGCGATGCGGTATCCGCCTCATATTCTCTCTGAGAACCGTATTGAAACAATTCAGCATTGAAAAACATTGCTTTTGTTCACTATCGCCCAATGGCAGGTGATTGTCCGCACTTTGTCTCTATGCTAAATAATTCGGTTACGCGAAATCAACGTAGCGTGAGTATCTTGAGCGCCGCAGCTCCCAACCCGAATTGATACAGGATCTGTGAATAATCCTTCAAATTCCGGATCCACGAGGTTCTGTCAAGTTCTTCAGGAACCACTACGCTGTCCCCAGGGAGTAACTTGGCCCCATCCAACCTGCCAGCAAACGAAAAGAATCCCCCTGACTGGCGGCTACTCATGACGGATCCATCTGCTCGAAGTACATAGACACTCGCTTGGTCCGCATCTTTGGTTGTCCCGCCTGCCTGAGCAAGATAGTCGGTGAAGCGTTTTTCGGGGCGATATATGAAGGAATTTTCGTTATAGACAGCCCCCAAAACGGTAACCATTGAAGGCATTGCCGGTATATAGAGTCTGTCGCTGTCCTCAAGCGGTAGATTGGGTAAATCCTTAACAGTGGATGATTCGGACAGTTCCAAAACAACTCTGCCCGTCGCGCGCAACTGGCGAAGCCTCGTCAAAAATGCCAACTGCTGGTCGGTTTGCTGTTTCAGTACGTTGGCGTCCTCTCCGGCAATATTGTTTTGCGAACGAACCAGGCTGAATCTTTGTATGTCCCGCTCCATTCGATTGATGACTTCATCCAGCGTGCGCTGCTGCTGAATACGCGTCGATTCTCGCGTGAATTCAGCGCCAAACGGATACGCGTTCGCCGTAAATCCCCCCACCCGGACAATAAGCTGCCGCAATGTCTCGCCCTGTTCAACCTGATAAATACCCGGTGCGGCGACTTCTCCCTCCAACCGAATGAATTTCGTTTGCTTTCCCTGCGGTACCTGCAAGTCCTCCTTGGAGAAAATGGTTACTATGTCACCTGGTTGAAGCAATAGATTGCTTTGTGGGTCATTTTCTATTACTGCTTTTGCCAGATTGAAAGGAACCAAGGTCACTGTTAGGTCGACCGGCCTTTTTCGTTCTATAAGCGCATATTCCCAGTTGACCTCCTTTAGGGATGGCGCTATCTGGTTCAACAATCTGGCTCGATCAGAGCCACGGTCTTGAATTCTACGATCGCGCCCAACCGTTTCTCTTGCCTGCGCGTCAGTGGATATCCGCGTGGCGTCCCTTTCTATTTGGCGCAGGCGTATCGACTCCCCAACTGTTGTGTTTTCATCCCGGAACGTGCGCTCAAGGAGGTCATTCACTCTCAGCCGCGTACCAGATAATTCCTGCTGCTGCAGGATTCTCTCGATGCTTGAATCCAATCCAACGGTTTGATTTTGTGCATCCCAGTATTCGCGTGAAATCAACGCCTCCCGACTGGGAATCAAATCCTTGATCCTCATTCCCTCCCTCCAGGGGAATCGGCCTGGCTGGGCGACGTTTCCGCGCAAAGTAACAGCGTTGTCAAACTGCGGCGAAACCTCAAAGACCGTGACAAGATCTCCGTCGCGCAATATTTTTGACAACCCTAGTCGATCAAGTGAGAATTCGTCCACACTACGGACGCGTCGCTGATCTATCCGCTCAACCGTCACTTTTCGCCCCTGGGCAGTCGTCGCCAAGCCGCCGGCCCATGTCAAAACCTCGGACAATTTTTCTTCGCCCTTCAATTCAAAAATGGCCGGCCCATTCACGCTTCCATTTATCGCGACGAGCGGACCAACCGCCGGTATATAAATCACATCGCCAGGAAGCAAATGAGAGTCCTTCGACTTGTCCCCAGACACCAATAGGTCGTAAAGATCCAAATCGGCGACAGTGGTGTTTCCCCTTTTTAACTGGATACTTCGCATGGATCCCTTGCTTGAAGGGCCACCAGCGCTAAACAAAGCGGTTACAAGCGTAGATAGTGATGACACCGTGTAGGTACCTGGCCGTCTCGCCTGCCCAACCACAAATATCTGGATTGACCTCAATCGCCCCAACGTCGCGGTCAATTCGAAATTGCGAAACACGCGCCTGAATGCGGTATTCAGGAACGAAGTCAAATCCTGATATTTGAGACCGGATACATTGAGAACGCCGACCTTGGGTACATTGATCGACCCATTCCGATCAACAACCGCGTCCAGATCGACGTCAACCTGGCCCCAAGCCCGGATCTGGATCTCATCTCCGGGACCAATGACATAGTCTGGCGTAACCGGAGCACTCGTGCTTGGTAAGAACGTTGGTTGAGTATTTCGGAAGAGATTGCTGCCAAACAACGGCAAATCCTTTCCGGTCGATCGCAATACAAAGTCCTGATACTGAAGGCGATCTCGCAATTCCGTCGCATTTATTGTCTGTTCTTCCTTGATTTGCTGCCTGCTATCAAGAAGCTGGGAACCCAGACCTGTGGGGCCAGCGTCTTTGGGGCGGCCAAAAATCACGGGGGGCGCCCCGGGCGATGGGGCAGTTCCGCCTTCCGCCCCGGCACCATCTGGAGCACCTTGCAATGCATTTAATGGGCCCGATCTTATTGCCGGTTGTCCACCGCCCAATGGGGCGCCTTGCGTCGACTCGTTGCCACCAAAAATATTTTGTCCCGACGCGGAAAACGCGACCAGAGACATGGTCAGAGAAACTATAAGTTTCAAGTACTTATTCATGGGATCTTGCCTAGGATTGATTCTATAGACCGAAGTGGATGCTACTATCGGTAGCGTCTTAAATAGTACAGCGTTTCCCCCCTACCGTCCACGATCAACCCATGAATTCATGACAGATCACACCATCATCCCAGTAATACTTTGCGGCGGTTCAGGAACCCGTCTTTGGCCGCTTTCCCGAAAGATGTTACCGAAGCAGTTTTTGCCCTTGGTGACCAACCGTTCCATGTTTCAGGAAACCTGTATGCGGGCAATGTCGCTGCCCAACGCCGGTCCACCAGTGATCGTGTGCAGCGAGGAACATCGATTTCTTGTTGCTGAACAATTGGCGGAATTGAATATCTCAGGCGCCACATTGCTGCTTGAACCTGACCCACGCAATACAGCGCCAGCGGTAGCGGCCGCAGCGCTGGCGATCTTGGAGATGGCCAGCAACTCGGTGTTGCTAGTATTGCCGTCGGACCATCAAATCCGTGACCTCAGCGCGTTTCAAAATGCGTCAAATCGAGCCGCAATTCTTGCTGAAAAAG
>CAIUKQ010000138.1 GCA_903899705.1 uncultured beta proteobacterium | reverse complement strand
TTCGATCGATGGAAATCCGGATCAAGACCCGCGGCGCAATAGCCGTTGTATTTTTCAATCGATCTTTCAAGCTCTGCTTCATCCACTGAGATCCGCCGGGCCAGTTCGCGAGCCGTGGCACCTTCCTGGATCCAGCCTTTGGCGACTTCGGCAGCGTTGTCAGCGCTCCACTTGTAGGCGAGGTTCATGCCTGCACCGCCCACATGCAGCGCGCCTTTCCTGAGCGTTTCTCGGTCGCAGATGCCGAACATGGGTATGGTCGGGTAGCCGGGGCGCTTGGGATTGAATGCATAGAACGACTGCCAGAGAAAATGGGTTTCCCAGCCGCATTCGTTAGTAAATCTTTTTCCGCCCTGGTTGACGTAGACGAAGCCCGGCGCCGCGTAGGAAATTGCAAAGGGCACTGCAAATTCCTTCACGCGCACCCCCACCCCACCGACAACCACGCCCATGTGCCACATCTGTGCGCCAATGGCGCCGGCCATGGTAATGCCGTCACCGGTATTGCCGGGGTTGCCCACGGCATGAAACGGCATGAGCGGCAGGTACATTTCCTTCATCGCTTCGTTGTGCTCGAATCCTCCGCAGGCCAGCACTACTGCACGACGCGCCCTGACCTGCACCCGCCTGCCGCCGTGCTCGACGATGACGCCGGTTACTGCGCCGTTGCCGTCGGTGCACAGTTCGCACGCCGGCGCATCGGTGACAACCCGGATGCCGCGCTTGTCAAGATTTCCGGACAAGAGGCTCCACAGTCGTTCGCCTGCGGGATTGGTGTCGCCCTCCGCCCCCACCGTCTGATTCACCATGGCCGCGGAGCCGGGAAAGGCCGGCCAGGAGGGATGCGTGACTTGCGGATAGCGGATGTTCAGGAAGCGCGTCACCCTGGAGGTTCCGCCGATGCCCTCAATCCAATCCTTCGTCCCGGCAGCAGATCGGACATACGCCTCGATGACACTGCGATCGGTACGACCGAGGCACAGTGCGTCGATATGTTCTATGGCTTGCTCTTCGGTGCCAGCCGGAGGACAGAACCAAGAACAGTTGGACACGCGCGTATTGCCGCCGGGGCGGGGCATTTTTTCGAGGATGATCGCGGACGCTCCCGAGTCGTGCGCGACGATGGCCGCGCTGGCGCCTGCACCGCCCGCGCCAAGGATCACGACATCGGCCTCCAATGATTCGCCCGAAATTGCACTGTTGTTCATTGCAGTCATTCCTTCGTGCCTGTGGTCTGTTGGGTGGCGATAACCTGATCCCGCAATTCCCGCTTGAGCACCTTGCCCACCTGATTCTCGGGAAATCCATCCATGAATCTGACGGCCTTGGGCCGCTTGTAGGGCGCGAGGCGCTCGCGGCAGTATTCAATGATCTCGGCTTCGGTGCATCCGGGGTCCGTCACCAGGCAGGCCACCACCATCTCGCCCCAATCGGCATGCGGCAGCCCGATCACCGCCGCGCCCTTCACCTTCGGATGGGCGCGCAGCACGGGTTCGATTTCCGCAGGGTAGGCGTTCATGCCGCCGGTGCGCACCACATCTCGCGATCGTCCCGAAAGGTAAAGGTAGCCTTCGGCGTCTTTTTTCAGAAGGTCGCCGGTGAGGAACCAGCCGTCGCGAAAGGCTTCGCGAGTCTGTTCGGGCTTGTTCCAGTAGCCCTTGAATACCTGCGGCGCTTTCACCGCCATCAGCCCGATCTCGCCGGCAGGCATGGGGCGCATGGATTCGTCCATGCTCTCCACCTGGCAAAGGTGCGCGGCCCGACCCACTGATTCGAGAATTTCGGCGCGATCACCCGGTGCGGAGGCGGATTCGATGTCTT
>CAIUKQ010000137.1 GCA_903899705.1 uncultured beta proteobacterium | reverse complement strand
TCACCGGGGAAGATGGGAACACAGACCGTAAAAGCGGGACGCGGGAGGAGCCGCGATAGCGCCAGGCACCGAACCTGGACGCACGATTGCCGAAAAATACTAAAAGATCGATGAAAGCCGGATATTTTTAGAAGTGCCCTTGACACTCAGTGCGGCTTGATGATACTGTCGTCCCCGTAATCAGACGCTGGCAGAAATCTGCTGTATGTCTGAAGCTATTTAGGAGGCAACAATGTCCACCAATACTCGGAAAATCATGCCGTTAGCAGCAGCACTAGCGACTTTGGTAGGCACCGGTGCCATGGTTGGTCACCCTGCGGAGGCAAAAACCGCCAATCCAGTCGAATCCACCGTCCCCAACACGGAGCATATGTCCGGTTTGACGCCCAACCGCATTATATCAGTTGGCAAAGATTTCCTTGGGTTCATCGTAACCACAGCAGCGGATGGCACGATGCTCGCGACGCATTATTCGCACACATCCCATGCGTCGCACTCATCCCACTCGTCGCATTACTCCAGCCGATAATGTCCCCGGCCTTGCCGGAGGTTCTGATCGAGTTTGACCGGACTATCCAAAACGCAGGCCCACTGCGTGAGGCTGCATATCGTCTGATCGGGCTTGCTTCGTGCCTCCTGGAAACGGCGGGAGACCGATATATCTGCCGTTTGCAGCCGGGTGAGAATGAAGGGGCACGCAACCTTGGCGTACAAGGATTGCGTCAGCGCTTCATCGACCTTGTGACCGATGAAAACCTCCGAGAGAAAGTCTCAATTGAGACACACGGCATACGAAATGTGATCCTCGCACTGGCATTCGGTGCGTTGGCTGAGCAGGCCGATAACAACACAAACGGCTGAGGGCAGAGAAACATGGCAAGATTTATGCCTGAGGCTCATTTTGCTTCAAATGCCGCTGACGACATCCAATTGCTCCCGCTGAGGTTCGAGCGGCTTGATGATCATCGCTACCTCGTCGCAAATCTGGTGGGCGATGTCCTCTTCATGTCCGTCGACGAGCTGGATCGTATTACGTCCCTTGCAGTGACACCGGGGGACGGCCTCTACGAGCGCGCCTTCTCCAAGCCTCTACGAGCGCGCCTTCTCCAAACAGCTGATCGCGCGCAAGAACCAGACGTCTCAGCTGCAATTGCTCGGCCTTCGGCTTCGTAGCCGCATGGCATTTCTTCGCAATGCAACGCCACTGCACATCTTCGTGGTGACGCTACGCTGTGAGCATTCCTGCCCTTATTGCCAGGTCTCTCGACGCAGCACTGACCGTGATCGCTACGATATGAGCGAGGAAACGGCGATGCGGGGGCTTGGTGTCGCGCTCTCGGCACCGCTTCAATCCATCAAGATCGAATTCCAAGGCGGTGAGCCGCTCTTGAATTTCGATCTGATCAAAAAAGTCGTCATCGAGGCCGAGCACCGCAGTACGATTGTCGGGAAAACGGTCACGTTCGTGATTACGACCAACTTGGCATTGCTGACCGACGACGTGCTGGCGTTCTGCCGTGAACATTCGATCCTGATCTCGACGTCGTTGGACGGACCCGCAGACTTGCACAACAGGAACCGGCCAAGACCCGGGGGCAACAGCCACGCGCTTGCCACTGAGGGAATACACCGCGTGCAAGAGACCTTAGGCCACGACCGCGTCGGTGCACTGATGACCACCACGGAGGCCAGCCTCGACAGGGTAGAAGAGATCGTTGACGAGTATGTCAGCCTCCGGCTCGACGGCATTTTTCTACGACCACTGTCGCCGTACGGTTTCGCCATCAAGACCAAGCAGTTCGGCAAATACGATGCTAGTCGATGGCTCACTTTCTACGAACGCGGGTTGCGCTACATCCTCGAGTTGAACAAGCGGGGCACCTACTTTCCCGAATTCTACGCCAGCTTGCTATTGAAGCGGATGCTGACGGATCGTCCGATCGGGTACGTTGATCTGCGCAGCCCGGCTGGAATTGGCCTGGGTGCTCTCGTCTACAATTACGACGGCAAGGTGTTCGCATCAGACGAAGGGCGGATGCTGGCCGAGATGGGCGACCGAACGTTCGAGTTGGGCGATCTGGCTGCCGACGATTACCGTTCTCTGGTCCTATCGGAGAAATTGGTCGGTTTGGTCAGCGCTTCGCTGACGCAATGCGCACCGCAGTGTTCGACCTGTGCCTATGAGCCGCATTGCGGAGCTGACCCGGTGTATCATCATGCCACTCAATCAGACCCCGTCGGCATCAAGCCGCTATCGGAATTCTGCGCACGGCACAAAGGGATCTTCCGGTTGCTCTTCGAACTGCTGGAAGGCTCCCCAGAAGACGCCGCTGTTCTGCGGCGATGGGCCGCAGCATGAAACCGCTCCCCCTCTCTGGGCAGGTCACTGCTGTCGCGGGACTGCCCGACGAGCATGATCGCGTCGTGCTCCGGCTTCGGGCGATTACGGAAAGGCGAGGGGATGTCGGCATCCATGACGCCGCTTTGGTCCAGAACATGGACGATGCCGCCGCCGCCCAAGCCGCTGGATTCCAAACCGCTTGCCTGATTGGCAACGGCGTGGACCTTGGCAACATTTTCCCGCAGTATATCAAGCTGCCCGGTCAGTTCGCCTATCTAGGGGACGGCGACATCATCGGGCTGCACCCGCACTCGCGAAAGCTTCGGGTGCTTTACCGGCGTGCATCGAGCCACAACGCCTTCCTCGTGACGGAGCGGTGCAATCACTACTGTCTTATGTGTTCGCAACCTCCGCGCGACATCGATGACGGATGGATTCTGGATGAGATCGCGGAAGCGCTGCCACTCATTGATCCGACAACACGCACGATTGGATTTACGGGTGGCGAACCACTGCTCGAATGGCGACGGTTCATCGCGCTTCTTGACATGACCCGTACGCTGCTACCCGACACGTCGGTCCATGTGCTGACCAATGGTCGGGGCTTTGCATCACCGGAAGTGGTCTCCGCATGGGCAGCGATTAGCCATCCTCAACTATGTGCCGGCATTCCGATCTATTCGGCGGTCGACCACGTCCATGACTATGTGGTGCAGGCGCGGGACGCCTTCGATGAGACCGTCCTCGGTATCCTCAGGCTGAAGGACAAGGGCCAGCGAGTCGAAATTCGGGTCGTGCTGCACCGGATCACCGCGCCTCGGTTGGTCGAAACCTGCACCTGGATCGCCCGAAACCTGCCCTTCGTGGATCACGTCGCCCTCATGGGTTTGGAAAACACCGGCTTCGCACTGGCCAACCAAGACCTGCTTTGGATCGATCCAATCGAGTACCAACAGGACCTGGCACTCGGGGTGAGCATTCTGTCTTCGGCTGGCCTCAACGTCTCGGTCTACAATTTGCCGCTCTGCCTGTTGGATCGGAAAATTTGGACGTACGCGGTCCAGTCCATTTCCGACTGGAAAAACGCCTATCTGCCGATCTGCGACGACTGCGCCGTACGGGATCGCTGTGCCGGCTTCTTCTCGACCGGACGGATGCGCGAAAGCCGCGGATTACAGGCTGTTGCCGTTCATGACGGGACAGCCGCCGTCACCTAATTTTGGAAGAACACCCATTGAGGCGGATTATTTTAGGTTTTCTGCTGATCCTCGGTCTCGTGCTGAGCACAACGGCTGATGCCCAGACCCCGCGGCATGACCCACCGCCGGGGATGCAGTGCCCAATAGGCTTTCTGCCCCTCCGGCACCCGATGCTCGTAAAACCAGATATCCTTGGTCGGCGTGCCCTTTTCGAAGAACAGCAGGTTGGTGCCGATGGACGCATACGGACGAAACACCGAATTGGGCAGGCGGACGATGGTGTGCAGGTTGCACTCTTCCATCAGCGCTTCCTTGAGGCGGGTTTTCACGCCCTCCCCGAACAGGGACCCGTCGGGCAGCACCACGGCGGCGCGCCCGCCCGGTTTCAGCATGCGGACAATCAACGCCAGGAACAGGTCCGCCGTCTCCCGCGTGCGGAAAGGCGCCGGGAAGTTCGACTCGATCCCGTCTTCCTCCCGCCCGCCGAACGGGGGATTGGTCAGGACGATATCCACCCGGTCGGAGGTCCCGTAGCTCACGTACGGCCGAGCCAAGGTGTTGTCGTGGCGCACGAAGCTCGGGTCCTCGATGCCGTGCAACAGCATGTTGGTGACGCACAGCATGTGGGGAAGCTGCTTCTTTTCCACCGCGCGCAAGCCGGACTGGGCTTTGGCTTCATCCTCCGGCCGCTTCACGTAGTGGTCCCGCATATGGCGGAGGGCACAGGTCAGAAAGCCCCCGGTGCCACATGCCGGGTCGAACAGGATTTCTCCGGGGTGCGGGTCGATGCGCTCCACCATGAAGGCGGTAACGGCGCGCGGGGTGTAATACTCCCCGGCGTTGCCGGCGGATTGCAGGTCGTTCAGCAATTGCTCGTAAATGTCGCCGAAGTGCTGCCGCTCGGCCAGATCGTTGAAATCGACGCCGGAGATGCGGTTGATCACCTGCCGCATCAACTGACCGGATTTCATGTAGTTGAACGCATCTTCGAACACGTCCCGGACCACCCGGCTGCGGTTGCCCGCGCCCGATGCCGGGAGGTTCTTCAAGGTGGGGAACAGGTCGGTGTTGACGAACGCCATCAGCGCTTCGCCCGTGATCCCTTCCGGGTCCGCCGCCCAATGCCGCCATTGGTATTTCGTCGGGATGGGGGAGCGGTAGCGGTCGTCGAATGTTTCCAGTTCCTGGTCCTGATCGTCGATGATTTTCAGGAAAAACATCCAACACAATTGGCTGATGCGCTGGGCATCGCCATCGACGCCGGTATCCTGGCGCATGATATCTTGGATCGATTTGACGATGGTGCGGACGGACATACTCAGGCAGCTTCCTGGTAAAGGGCGGTTTGCATTTCGTGAACGGCTTGCTCAAAGGCCGGCTTTCCTCCGAACGCGCGCAGCAATTGCACCGGGCTGCCCATGGTGGCGAAAGGGGCAATCCGTAGCACGTTGGCATCGTCGAGGTTGAGAACGCCCTCATCGGCATATTTAGCCAAAAGCGCGTCAAGCACGGCGCGGGCTTGGGGTCCGTATTTAGTGAATATGTCCCGCTTCGTCACATTGTCCGCGCGTTCCCGCCGTGTAAGCGGTTTCCGGTCGAAGGCGACATGGCAAATCAGGTCGAAGGGGTCGAGGTTCCTGCCCAGCTCGTCCATGATGGGATCGAGTGGCAAGCCCTCGGCTTCCAGTTCCTCGATAATGGCCTGTTTGCGCTCCGTCGCTTTCCAGCGTTTCAGGAAATCGTCGAGGCTGGCGAACCGCTTTTTCAGCGCCTTGCGGGTGAAGTCGCGCAAGGATTCGGTGACGAGTTTGCCGTCTTCGTCGAGATATTCCACCCGTTCGGCGACGATGGTCGCGCCGACGCCATCGACGTAAATCTTCCGCGTTCCGCCTCCGGTGCCCGGTCTGATCGTGATATCGGGCGGGCCGGCTACGATGGTTTCATCCTGGCCGGGCGTTTCGGGCAGCGGGTCGCCATCCTCATCGGTCGGCGGGATATCATCTGGCGGCGTGATCGGATCGTCCCCGCCGGGTTCGTAAATCTGCACCGGCTCCCCGTCGAATTCGCGGTCGGCGAAGTGGTTTGTCGCCCCCCGGAAATCGATCAGTGTGAAATAGAATTTTTTGGTGTCCTCATGGACGCGCGTACCCCGCCCGACGATTTGCTTGAATTCCGTCATGGACCCGACCTCGCGGTCCAGCACGATCAGCCGGCAGGTTTGTGCATCGACCCCGGTCGATAGCAGCCGGGAGGTTGTGACAAGCACGGGGTAGCGGGATTCCGGGTCGATGAAATTGTCGAGTTGCGCCTGTCCAATCGGGTCATTGCCGGTAATGCGCATGACGTATCGAGGATTATCGGCGACAAGATCGGCATTTTCATTGACCAACGCTAGCCGCATCCGGTCGGCATGTTCGGTATCCACGCAGAAAATAATCGTCTTTTGGAAACGGTCGCCGCTTTCTTTCAGGAATTCGGTAACCTTGCGTGCGACCAATTTCGTGCGGTCATCCAGCACCACGGTGCGGTCGAAATCCTTGGCATTATAGATGCGGTCCTCAACCTCATTTCCGTCGCGGTCGAGTTGGCCTTTCTCCGGCCGGTAGCCTTCCACGTCGCGATCGATGTGGACCTTGATGACCTTGTAGGGGGCGAGGAACCCGTCGCTGATGCCTTGTTTCAGGGAATAGGTGAAAACCGGCTCGCCAAAATAGGCGATATTGGAGACATATCGGGTTTCCTTCGGTGTCGCGGTCAGCCCGATTTGGGTGGCGGCGGGAAAATGGTCGAGAATTTCCCGCCAAGCCGAATCCTCGGCCGCGCTGCCGCGATGGCATTCATCGATCACGATCAGGTCGAAGAACCCGGCACTGAATTCCTTGTACAGCTTTTGCCGGTCCTCCGGCCCCGTGAGAGACTGGTACAGGCCGAGGTAGACCTCGTAAGACGGATCGAGTAATTACCCACCCCCTTGCCATGGACTCCAATCTCTGAATCCATGGGGCATGGATCGCATTGATTTGCAGCGCCTGAGCCGGGAAGAACTGATCGAGCTTGTGCTCGCGCTTCAGGGTCCCGCTAAAACGTCGCGCACCT
>CAIUKQ010000136.1 GCA_903899705.1 uncultured beta proteobacterium | reverse complement strand
TCAACCCGGGAATGCCCGCAATAGCAGGCGAGCAGGCGTGCCCGGCGAGGAGTATTCCCTGGGATAGACGACGATTATAACCGGCAAAGATGCGGGACAGTATTCCAGGACAAGCGCCGCGCGGCCCGCACCTGCCATCTCAATCTCCAGCGCGCGATAAAATCGCCGTCGCCCCGGCTTTAGCGCATCTGCATAACGGCGGGTGTGAGCGCGCAATGCGCGCTGCCCTTCAATTTACGCTTATAAACATTTCCTGGTGAGTTTCCATGGCCACTCCTCCCGCCCGTCGCCGCATCAATTTCTCCGACGTCGCTATCGGTCAGCGTTTCTATGATCCGATCAGCGCCGAATATTTCGTCAAGCAGAGTGAAACCATGGCGGCGATGGTCACCGGAATCGGTGACGGAAAAGTACCTGATGACTTCGAGCCTGACGACGTGGTAGGCATCGACTTGAATTAAGCAATTCCTAGAGCGAGATTCCGATCCCGCCGAATGGAACGATGTAAAAGCAAGGCGGGTGTGACCCGCCCTGCCTCTTGATCGATTACTTGGCGTACGTGACCGTCAAATCGCCGACGCTGTCGACGTGACCTTCCAGCTTGTCGCCACGCTGCACGGCAGCGACCCCGGACGGGGTTCCGGTGAAAATCAGATCTCCAGCTTGCAGCGTGACCAGCGTGGACAAATAGGAAATGCTGTCAGCCACGTTCCAGATCATGTCCTTGATGTCGCCGGTCTGCTTGACCGTGCCGTTGACCTTGACCCAGATCGCGCCCTTGGCCGGATGACCGATCTTCGCTGCGGGCAACAGCGCCGTGCAGGGTGCTGAGTTGTCGAAACCCTTGCCCATTTCCCACGGCCGGCCCAGCTTCTTCGCGTCGTTCTGCAAATCGCGGCGCGTCATGTCCAGCCCCACGCCATAACCCCACACGTGTTCGAGCGCCTTGCTGGAAGGAATGTCGGCACCGCCCTTGCCGATCGCCACCACCAGCTCGATCTCGTGATGCAGATCTTTGGTCACCTGCGGAAACGGTATGGTGGCGCCGTTGGCCACCAGGGAATTCGCCGGCTTCATAAAGAAAAACGGCGGCTCGCGGTCCGGATCATGCCCCATCTCGCGCGCGTGCTCGGCGTAGTTGCGTCCGATGCAGTAAATGCGGCCGACGGGAAACAAGTCCGAACTGCCCACGATCGGCAGCGCCGGCGTGGGCCCAAGATCGATCACGTATTTCATGGTTTACCTCTCTGGGGAAATATTTGCCTATAATTTTAACAGATCGGCGGGACGCTGAGCAGCGTGGCGGCGCGCACCTTGACTCGCGCACGAACTAAGGGGAAGCTTGCGCACGTTCCGCAACCCGGGCTTTCCCATTGCTGCATGCCTTCAATCAAACACGGAGATGCAGGAAATCATGCTGACATCGCGTTTACCTGTCATTGCGTTCGCCTCGGCCCTGATGGCTCTGGTCGCGGGTGCGGCATCTGCTCAGGATTTTCCGGTCCGGACCATGCGCATCGTCACCAGCGGCGCAGCGCGGACCCAGC
>CAIUKQ010000135.1 GCA_903899705.1 uncultured beta proteobacterium | reverse complement strand
ATGAACCGTATTGTAAATTACGAGTTGTCCTTCGGCCCGGGAGGCAGCAACGATGTCGTCATAGGAATGGGGATAATTGTCCTGTACCGCATCCGCTCGCAGGCTCACGGACCAAAGCAATGCAACAAGGCTGACACATATCCGAGAAATGACGCGCCCCTCCCATAGTTGCATATTTATCCGGTCCGTGAACGCAAGCGATGATAGCAAGTTCTGGATCTGCTGAGTAGTTCGGGGACCCGTCCGGGAAATATTACCCAATCATTGCGCTGCGCCATCTTCTCAAATTTCGCTTACTCCGCGTTGCCTTGCGTAAATTCATAACGGCGAAATTCCGCAGCCTCCACGAACTGCGGCGCCGCCTGCAGGACATCCTGGCCAACATAGGCTTCGAACTTCCGGAAGTTCTCGCGGAACATCCCGACCAGATTTGCCGCCTGGGCGTCGTAGGCAGCCTTGTCGGCCCATGTGTTGCGCGGATTGAGGATATCGCCATCCACACCTGGCACCGCCACAGGCACCCGAAACTTGAAGTGCGGGTCAATCCGCATTTCAACATTGGCGAGACTGCCGTCCAGAGCCGCATTGAGCAGCGCGCGCGTGGCCCTGATAGGCATACGGTTGCCCGTGCCGAACGCGCCACCGGTCCAGCCGGTATTGACCAGCCAGCAATCGGAGTCATGGGCCGCTATAAGGTCGCGCAGGAGATTACCATATTCGGAAGGGTGGCGCGGCATGAACGGCGCACCGAAGCAGGTTGAGAATGTGGGCTGCGGTTCCTTGCCAAGACCTTTCTCCGTCCCCGCCACCTTCGCGGTGAAACCCGATAGAAAGTGATACATGGCCTGACTGGGCGTCAGCCGGGCAATGGGAGGAAGGATGCCGAACGCGTCCGCGGTAAGCATGATCACATTGCGCGGATGGCCCGCACGGCCCGTGCTGCTGGCATTTGGTATGAAGTCAATCGGATAGGCCGCGCGCGTATTTTCCGCGTGACGCGCATCATCAAGGTCGAGATGCCGCGTGGCTTCGTCCATCACGACATTCTCCAGTACGGTGCCGAACCGTTCGGTGGTGGAGAATATTTCCGGCTCGGCTTCGCGGGAAAGCTTGATCACCTTCGCGTAACAGCCTCCTTCGATATTGAAAACTCCATTTTCGCTCCAGCCATGCTCGTCGTCGCCGACCAAGGTGCGCGATTTATCGGCCGAAAGCGTTGTCTTGCCGGTTCCGGACAGGCCGAAGAAGATCGCGCTCCTGCCATCCGGGCCGACATTTGCCGAGCAATGCATCGACATCACCCTTTTGGGCGGCAGGAGATAATTCATGATGGTGAAGACGGATTTTTTCATCTCACCCGCATAGGACGTTCCGGCAATCAGTATGACTTTCTTGGTGAAATTGACTGCAATCACGGTTTGCGAAACGCAGCCATGCTTTAGGGGAACGGCGGAAAAACTGGGCAGATCGATGATGGTAAATTCGGGGTCGAAATCCTTAAGCTGATCGGGTGTGGGGCGGATCAGCAACTGGTGAACGAACAGCGAGTGCCAGGCAAATTCCGTAATAACCCGTACGCTGATGCGATGGGTGAGGTCGGCGCCGCCGAACAGATCCTTGACGAACAATTCCCGGCCCCGCGCATGCGCCATCATGTCGGCTTCGAGCTGGTCGAACTGGGCAGGACTCATTGCCTTGTTGTTGTCCCACCAGACCTGGCATTCACTCGCCGCATCGCGCACTGTGAATTTGTCGGATGCCGACCGGCCCGTATGTCGGCCGGTTAGCACCACCAGCGGCCCGTCCTTGGCCAGTTTACCCTCGTTTCTGCGAAGGGACTCTTCATAAAGCTCGGGAACAGCCAAATTCCAATTTACAGCCTTCAGAGCTCTGAATCCGTGACGCTCCAGCCCAAAGGCCCCAATTTCGATTTCCGGCATAGTCCCTCCGCTTAGATTCTATGAACAGTTCCGCTCTATCCATCGCAAATGAACACGACCCTTGCGAACGTCAATTGGAAAAAAAGCGCCAATTTTCATCGGCGCAAGTTTGCCCGGGAGCTGGGGAGGCGGCCTCCGGACGGACGAAATTCAGCATGTCAGGCAGGGACTTCAAGAAGTGTGTCCTCCACCTTTGCCGGCCCTGCACTCAGCTGGTGAAGCAACTGCGGCTGATCGAGTTCATCCTCCCAGCGCGCTACGGCGATTGTAATCACACCGTTGGCTATGAAGTTGGTCAGCGCGCGACACTGGCTCATGAAACGGTCCACGCCGAGAAGCAATCCCAAGGACGCGATAGGAATGTCTGGAACAATCGCCAACGTGGCAGCCAAGGTTATGAAGCCAGCACCGGATACACCCGCCGCCCCTTTTGAGGTCAACATGGATATCAGCAAAATTGTCGTTTCTTGTCCCCAGCTCAGATGCGTGTTGGTCGCCTGGGCGAGGAAAAGAATGCCCAGCGTCATGTATATATTCGTACCGCAAAGGTTGAAGCTGTAGCCCATCGGAACGACCAGGCCGACCACCGAGTCGGATGACCCCAAGGTTTCCAGTTTCCGCATCAGATTTGGCAACACCGTTTCAGATGACGCCGTACCCAGGACAATCAGCAACTCTTCGCGAATGTAGCGAAGGAATTTGAAGATGGAAAAACCCAGTAAGTGTGTGATGACACCCAATACGACAATCACGAATAGCATGCTGGTGAGATAAAATACGGCGACCAGTTCACCGAGATTGACAAGGGAGCTGATGCCGAAGGCGCCGATCGTATAGGCCATGGCGCCAAAGGTGCCGATGGGCGCGGCATAGATGATGATCCCGATGATACGGAAAAAGACGCTGCCGACCAGGTTCACGCCATGGGCGATCTTCTCCCCGCCCT
>CAIUKQ010000134.1 GCA_903899705.1 uncultured beta proteobacterium | reverse complement strand
GGGACTCGGCAATGCCGTGGATCCCAAGGTGATACTCCAGGAAACCCTGAAAAACCTGTATGACGGTGTGCCGGCCGAAGAGCTGCGCAAGTCCTCGATTCTCTCCGCGCGGGCCCTTATCGAAAAAGATCCTGCCTACACTTATGTCACGGCGCGGCTGCTGCTCAACAACATTCGGCGGGAGGTGCTCGGCGAAGAGGTCACCCACGCGGAGATGAAAAAGCGGTACGCCGAATACTTTCCGCAATTCGTCAAACGCGCCATACACGCCGAACTGCTGGACCCGCGCCTTGGGACTTTCGACCTGAAAAAACTCGGGAAAGCACTGGATGCGTCGCGCGATCACCAGTTCGGCTACCTTGGCCTGCAAATCCTCTACGACCGGTACTTCCTGCATGTCGAGGAGGAGCGCATTGAATTGCCGCAGGTATTTTTCATGCGCGTGGCGATGGGTCTTTCCCTCAATGAAATCGACCGCGAGTCGCGTGCGATAGAGTTCTACAACGTGCTTTCGTCATTCGACCTGATGAGTTCCACGCCGACCTTGTTCAACGCGGGAACATTGCGCTCCCAGTTGTCATCTTGCTATCTGACAACCGTCTCCGACGAGCTTGATGGCATTTACGAGGCCATCAAGGAAAACGCCATGCTGCAGAAGTACGCGGGCGGCCTTGGCAACGATTGGACCCCGGTCAGGGCGCTGGGTTCCCACATCAAGGGCACCAACGGCAAATCGCAGGGCGTCGTGCCCTTCCTGAAGGTGGTCAACGACACGGCCGTGGCGGTGAACCAGGGCGGGAAGCGCAAGGGAGCCGTGTGCGCCTACCTCGAAACCTGGCATCTGGATATCGAAGAGTTCCTCGAGTTGCGCAAGAACACGGGTGACGACCGCCGCCGCACACACGACATGAATACGGCAAACTGGATCCCCGACCTGTTCATGCGCCGGGTGATGGAGAACCGCGACTGGACGCTGTTCAGTTCCTCCGACGTGCCGGATCTGCATGACAAATTCGGAAAAGCCTTCGAGACGGCTTACGCCGGATACGAGGAAAAGGCCGCCAGGGGCGACCTCAAGCTGTTCAAGACGGTTCGGGCGATTGACCTGTGGCGCAAGATGCTGTCCATGTTGTTCGAGACCGGCCATCCCTGGATCACTTTCAAGGACCCGTGCAATATCCGCTCCCCGCAACAGCATGTGGGCGTGGTTCACAGCTCGAACCTGTGCACTGAGATCACACTGAACACCAGTGAAGAAGAGATTGCGGTGTGCAACCTGGCGTCTGTCAATCTGGTCGCCCATTTGAAAAAAACGCAGGACGGCATCCAGCTTGATCACGACAAGCTCAGGAAGACGATTTCCACCGGCATGCGGATGCTGGACAACGTGATTGACCTGAACTATTACGCAGTGGAAAAGGCGCGCCGGTCAAACATGCGCCACCGTCCGGTCGGGTTGGGAGCGATGGGATTTCAGGACTGCCTTCATGCCCTTCGCATTCCCTATGCTTCCCAGGAGGCCGTTGAATTTGCCGATCGTTCCATGGAGGCGGTTGCGTATCAGGCCTACTGGGCCTCGACTGAACTTGCCGAGGAGCGAGGACGCTATGCGAGCTTCAAGGGGTCGCTTTGGGACAGGAATCTCCTGCCCCAGGACACCCTCGCCCTGTTGCGCGAGGAGCGTGGCGGTTATGTTGAACTGGATGACTCCAGTTCACTGGACTGGAATCTGCTTCGCGAGCGGATAAAGAAGCACGGCATGCGCAATTCCAATTCGGTTTCCATCGCGCCGACAGCCACCATTTCCAACATCATTGGCGTTTCGGCCTGCATAGAGCCGACCTACCAGAACCTTTACGTCAAATCGAACCTGTCGGGCGAGTTCACCGTGGTCAACGAATATCTTGTGCGCGACCTCAAGCGCCTCGGCCTTTGGGACGAAGTCATGGTCGCGGACTTGAAGTATTTCGACGGTAATCTTGCCCGCATTGACCGGATTCCGGTGGAGTTGAGAAAGCTTTATGCGACCGCATTTGAGGTGGAGCCATCCTGGCTGGTTGAGTGCGCGGCCCGGCGGCAGAAGTGGATTGACCAGTCTCAATCGCTGAACATCTACATTTCCAATGCGTCGGGCAAGAAACTGGACGATACGTACAAGCTCGCCTGGTTGAGGGGGCTCAAGACCACTTATTACCTTCGTGCCCTGGGCGCAACGCATGCCGAGAAGTCAACCGTGACTTCAGGGCAACTCAATTCGGTCCCCAGTGACGGAGGGGCCGCCCAGCGCAGTGCGGCGGATGCCGAAGCACCGAAATTTTGTGCAATCGACGACCCCGAATGCGAGGCTTGTCAGTGAGTCTTCGAGGCTCGGAGATCGGCAGCACCCAGCCAATAAAACCCACAAACGCCAAACGAGGGGTCAGTAAGCATGCTTAATTTCGATGATGATGCAGGGATGGCCAAGGTCCCGGTTCTTGGATTGCAGCCGGGCCAGGGCTTCATGCCGGGGTCTCCGGCATCCGTGCTCGGCGACAAACCGCGGGTTGCGACGCCGTCTGCCATGAGGCGGATTCGCGTGGATGACAAGCGCATCATCAACGGCGGCACCGATGTCAACCAGCTGGTTCCGTTTAAATACAACTGGGCGTGGGACAAGTATCTGGCTGCCTGCGCGAATCACTGGATGCCGCAGGAAGTGAGCATGAGCCGTGATATTGCCCTCTGGAAGGATCCCAACGGGCTGACAGAGGATGAGCGCCGCCTGGTGACACGCAACCTGGGCTTTTTCGTGACGGCGGACTCTCTGGCGGCCAACAACATCGTTCTCGGAACCTATCGCCACATTACCGCGCCGGAATGCCGGCAATATCTGCTGCGCCAGGCTTTCGAGGAAGCCATTCACACCCACGCCTATCAGTACATCGTGGAAAGTCTTGGTCTGGACGAAGGCGAAGTTTTCAACGCCTACCAGGAGATAGCGAGCATTCGGGACAAGGATGAATTCCTGATTCCGTTCATCGATACCCTGACCGACCCGAATTTCAAGACCGGCACCCTTGAAAATGACCAGAAGCTTCTTCGGAGCCTGATTGTTTTCGCCTGCCTGATGGAGGGCATGTTTTTCTATGTGGGATTCACCCAGATTCTGGCACTGGGACGGCAGAACAAGATGACTGGCGCGGCGGAACAAT
The DNA here is from genome assembly GCA_903899705.1 of uncultured beta proteobacterium. Classification (GTDB taxonomy): domain Bacteria; phylum Pseudomonadota; class Gammaproteobacteria; order Burkholderiales; family SG8-39; genus 2-02-FULL-62-17. Next base: position 7,221 of record CAIUKQ010000134.1, on the reverse strand, counting down.
ACCAGTACATCCTCCGCGACGAGTCGATGCACTGCAATTTCGGGATTGATCTGATCAACCAGATCAAGATGGAAAACCCCGACCTCTGGACCCCGGCATTCCGGGAGGGCATTCAGGAACTGGTGAAGCAGGCGGTGGAACTTGAGTACCGCTACGCGGAGGACACCATGCCAAGGGGGGTACTGGGCCTGAACGCCCCGATGTTCAAGGAATATCTGAGATACATCGCGAACCGGCGTTGCCAGCAGATTGGAGTCGAAGTCCTGTATCCGGGTGCCACTAATCCGTTTCCCTGGATGAGCGAAATGACGGATTTGAAAAAGGAGCGGAACTTTTTCGAAACCCGGGTCATCGAATACCAGACGGGCGGCGCGCTCTCTTGGGAGTAGGGGCAATCAGGCCATCTTGGTCGCAGCATTATTTTTTGACCCCAAGGCGATTGCAGGCGAAGGTATTGTTCCGAGGCAGACGGGCGGCGCGGGAATTTGAGTGGGGCGGTGAAACCGCCTGAACGGTTTAATTCTTCAGGGAGAGATCACATATGGCAACCAAGAAAAAAGCAAAAAAATCCACGACAAGGAAACCTGCGAAGAAGGCCGCAAAACCTGCCCAAAAAGCTTTGTCGGTTTCAAAGCGCAAACCGGTAAAAAAGAAAGCGTCGGGCAAGTCGGTGACCAAGAAGTCGGCCGTAAAGAAGGTCGCAGCAAAAACGGTATCGCGCAAAAAGGCTCCTTCGAAGTCGACCCAAAAGACCAAGACGGCCCAAAAGGCCAAGCCAGCTCCAAAGGCAGTTGCTCCCGCGACCGGACAGACGGTTCAGGGTCAAGCCGGCGCAACGACGCCCAGCACCAAGACCGCAGTCAGTCCGATCGCTGCATGGCCGTTCCCTACAGGTCCCCGGCCCTGATCGGCCAAGTGCCTGAAAGCACACGGTTTGTTGCGATGCATTAATTCTCCCGTTCTGGATTTGCCCCGGACTCGCAATAGCGCTTGGTTGACTTTGCCTAACCATTTAATTAAAATCAGGTTTCTAGCTTTCTTAGACATCATTTCCCATCTGTTTTGTTGTCGGCTGACGGGGCGACCGTGATCTGCGGTTTGATCCCTGCAAGCGATGCGGGCACAGCAAAGATGGGGCCCGGTACGGTCGCTCGTACTCGTTCAATCCATTGCATAAATTCTTGAAAAACAATTGCTTATTGTTTTTTGAGAGGTTCGTGTGTGATCTTTTGGACCGACTGGGCAGCACCCGATAACTCGTTTGGCGACGGAGGTGTTCGATGAACACATCAGTAGCAATTCAGTTTGCAGAATTTCGTTCGGGCAGGGCCTTTGCCGTGGTGCACAATCTGCTCGCCATCATCGGTGTCCTCGCTTTGGCTTTCTCGCTGGTTCATGGGGGACGCGCTGCCACCGAGGCGCTGGATAACAGGCTTACCGCATTCGGACAGATCCGGTACGCCGGAAATCAGCTCTTTGAATCATCTCCCGAACTCGAGAACCAGCAGTACCGCGCCCTTGCCCTCAGCCTGTCCCGGCGGTACCGGGTCGCCAGCGATCCGATCGAACATCTGGTCGGGGCGACATTTGATGCCAGCCGGCAGGTCGGAATCGATCCTCTACTGGTGCTTGCGGTCATGGCTGTTGAGTCGAGGTTCAACCCCATCGCAGAAAGTGAATACGGGGCCAAGGGCCTCATGCAAGTCATTCCCAAGCACCATTGGGACAAGGTTGAGGAACTGGGCGGAGTCCAGGCGGTGCTGGATCCGATGAATAACATCGTGATCGGTGCGCGAATTCTCAAGCAGTACATCCGCCAATCGGGCAGCGTTGAATCGGCATTGCAGAGATACAGCGGATCGCTCGCGGACGGCACGAACCAGTATGCACAGAAGGTCATCGCCGAGCAGGAGCGCATGCGCCAGGCCATGCGCGTCAGCCGCCCGGGTGCCCGCGCCGCGGCGACCTAACGCTATAGCAGCAGGCAGGCGTCATCATCCGCCTGCACCCTTGACTCTTCGTCCCACGCACAGATTCGCGCCAACGCAATTCGATGGCATGCGTGCGTCCGTTCGGGCGCGCCGATTGCGCATTCCCAGCGCGCTGCGCCGGGATCAGCCCTATAATTTGTCCGGCAGTCGGGCAGCGAACAGAGCGGATTTCGCGACGCCGATGATGTCCATCGTCACGACCCCCTAATTCGCGCCGGGAGCTCCATGGAAGATTCGCTTAGAAAAGCCGCGCTCGACTATCACCGTTTGCCAAGGCCCGGGAAAATCGCGATCACCGCGACCAAGGGGCTGGTCAACCAGAGGGATCTTGCGCTGGCCTATTCTCCGGGCGTGGCTGCGGCATGTGACGAAATAGTCCGTGATCCGGCCGAGGCAAGCAACATGACCTCGCGTGCCAACCTGATTGGCGTGATCACCAATGGCACCGCCGTTCTCGGCCTGGGCGCGATCGGACCGCTGGCCGCCAAACCGGTCATGGAAGGCAAGGCGGTCCTGTTCAAGAAGTTTGCCGGCATCGATTGCTTCGATATCGAAATCAACGAACTGGATCCGGAAAAACTCGTTGAAATCATTGCCTCGCTCGAACCCACGTTCGGCGGGATTAACCTTGAGGACATCAAGGCACCCGAATGTTTTTACGTCGAGCGAAAACTGCGCGAACGAATGCGCATACCGGTTTTTCACGACGATCAGCATGGCACCGCAATCATTGTGGGGGCGGCCCTGCTCAATGGACTGCGAGTGGTTGAAAAGGACATAGGCTCTATCAAGCTCGTTTGTTCCGGTGCCGGCGCGGCGGCCCTGTCCTGCCTTGACATCCTCGTATCCCTTGGCATGAAGATGGAAAACATCTGGGTATCGGACATCAAAGGTGTGGTCTGGCTCGGCCGCAAGGAAGAGATGGACGACAATAAGGCCCGCTATGCCAGAAAAACCGATGCCCGTTCAATGGGTGAAATCATCGAAGGCGCAGATGTGTTCCTCGGTCTTTCCGCGGGGGGGGTGCTGAAATCCGAAATGGTCGCGAAGATGGCGACCAGACCCCTGATTTTCGCACTGGCGAATCCCGAACCTGAAATCCATCCTGATGTCGCCAAAGCGGCGCGCCCGGACGCGATCATTGCAACCGGTCGCTCCGATTACCCGAATCAGGTCAACAATGTCCTGTGTTTTCCTTTTATTTTTCGCGGCGCGCTGGATGTCTGCGCCACTCAGATCAACGAGGCGATGAAGCTTGCGGCCGTCCGCGCCATTGCCGAGCTTGCAACCGCCGAACAATCCGAGGTGGTTGCCGCGGCCTATGGCGAGTCGAACGTGAAGTTCGGGCCTGATTACCTCATCCCGCGGCCGTTCGATCCCCGACTGATCGCGGTGGTCGCTCCGGCCGTTGCCAAGGCCGCCATGGACTCGGGCGTTGCGACGCGCCCCATACTGGACTTTGACGCCTACCGGGACTCCCTGCAGCAGTTTGTCTACCATTCCGGCCTCATCATGAAGCCGGTGTTTACCTCGGCCAAGGAGGGGCCGCGCCGGCGCATCGTTTTCGCCGAGGGCGAGGATGAACGTGTTTTGCGCGCAACGCAGGCGGTGGTCGATGAGGAACTGGCGCACCCGATCCTCATCGGCAGGCCCGAAGTTATCCAGCGCCGGATCGAAAGATTTGGCCTTCGCATGAAGGCCGGCGTGGATTTTGAACTGGTCAACACCGAGAACGACCATCGTTTCAAGGATTACTGGCAGGAGTATTACCGGCTGACCGAGAGAAGAGGCGTGTCCCAGCAATATGCCCAGATCGAGATGCGCCGCCGCAACACCCTGATCGGGGCCATGCTGATGCACAAGGGCGAGGCCGATGGCATGCTGTGCGGCACTTTCGGGACGCATGAAATTCACCTGAAATACGTGGACCAGGTCATCGGCCGCAGGGCGGGTGCCAGGAACTACTACGCCATGAACGTATTGATCTTGCCCGAGCGGACCATCTTCATATGTGACACCTATGTCAACGAAGACCCGACCGCCGAACAGATCGCCGAAATGACGGTGCTTGCCTCAGAAGAAGTCCGCCGTTTCGGGCTGGTTCCCAAAGTGGCGCTGCTGTCACACTCATCCTTTGGCACCAGCGAAGCCGCCAGTGCAAAGAAGATGCGACATGCCCTGGCTTTGTTGCGCACCAGCGCCCCGGATATCGAGATCGAAGGCGAAATGCACGGTGACGCCGCACTCTCGGGCGAGTTGCGGCGCGCGGCGTTTCCCAATTCCCGGCTGAAGGGCGATGCCAACCTGCTCATCATGCCCAATCTGGATGCGGCAAATATCGCCTTCAACCTGCTCATGGTTGCGGCGGGCGACCGCATCACGATCGGCCCGATTCTGCTGGGTGCAGCCAGACCGGTGCATATCGTCACGCCGTCGGCCACCGTGCGCCGGATTGTGAACATGACAGCGCTCACCGTGGTCGATGTCAATGCGGCCCGCCGCGACCTGTTCGACGGAATCTGATCCGGCGGTGGCTGGCACAGCGGCAAAGTCCAAAGCTGGACTGATACTCACCGGGGGCGGCGCCCGGGCGGCCTATCAGGTTGGCGTGCTGAAGGCGGTTCGCGAACTGCTGCCCATGCCGGAGGAAAATCCGTTCGACATCCTCTGCGGGACTTCCGCGGGCGCGATCAATGCCGCCACGCTGGCCGTGTATGCGGACAATTTCGACGCGGCGGTATCAAACCTCCTGGAGGTATGGGAGAACATGCACGTGCGCTACATTTACCGCGCCGACCCCTTGAGCGTGGCACGAACGGGCGCCCGGTGGCTAGCGGCAATGATGCTGTTTTCCCGCACAAGCCCGGTGTCGCTGCTCGACAATGCGCCTCTGGGCGACATGCTGTCGCGCAATCTGGATTTTGGCCGGGTCCAGCAGAATATTGATGACGGTTGTCTGTATGCGGTCTCCATTACGTGTTCCGGGTATACCTCGGGACAAAGCGTTTCGTTCTACCAGGGCGGACCGGGCGTCGAAGCCTGGGAACGGAGCCAACGCATAGGCTGTGCCATGCCGCTGCGGGTCGAGCACCTTATGGCCTCTGCGGCGCTGCCCTTCATTTTCCCGGCGGTCAGGATCAATCGCGAATATTTTGGTGACGGCACGATGAGGCAGATCGCACCCATCAGCCCCGCGCTCCATCTGGGGGCTGATCGTGTATTGATCATCAGCACCGGGCGCCAGGTGCAGGATCCCGCGCGCGTGCGTGCGCAAAGCTACCCCACGCTCGCGCAGATCGCGGGCCATGCGCTGAACAGCATTTTTCTCGACAGCCTGTATGTGGACATCGAGCGAGTAGAACGGATCAACCGCACCATCGGCATGATTCCAAGAAAGCAACTGGAGGAAAGTGGCAACCCGCTGCGGCCGGTGAAAGTGCTTGTGATTTCGCCATCCCAGCCGATTGAGCGGATAGCCACCCGATACCTGCGTGAGTTGCCATGGACCATCCGGTTCCTCCTTCGCGGCATCGGTGCCATGAACAGAAACGGCTCGAACCTTGCCAGCTACCTGCTATTCGAGCGGGGATTCTGCAATGCGCTGATCGACATGGGATATCGAGATACGATGTCTCGGCGCACGGAGGTGCATGATTTCTTCGCGACGGACCGATGAACGTGGTTGTTTCCCAGCACCTTGTCGCGGGCTGATACACTGGGCCGGACAACTTTTGGGGAGCATCCCGTGAATTCACCTCCCAACCAGGATCCGCTGCAGTTTCTCAAATCGCTATGGGGGCCGATGGGTGTTCCCTTTGCCGGGATGATCACGCCGACACTGGATGTCGGTGAGCTGGAGAAGCGCATCGGTGACCTCAAGTCGGTGCAAAACTGGCTGACGCTCAACCTGTCGATGGTTCAGGCAAGCATCCAGGGCCTGGAAATGCAGAAGGCGACGCTGGATGCCATACGCCAGGGCATGAATGTCAAACAGCCGGAGCCGGCCAAGGGAAATCCCGTGGTCGACGCATGGTGGGATGTCATCCAGGGAAATACCCAGCGCCAGGCAGGCCAGGGAAAGGACTCCGGCGAAAAAAAATGATGAAGTGTCCCGGAGTGGCAGGAAACAACTTGTCGTCCGCCCGCCCATGAATACCGATCACGGCGGATCTGGCGAGGCAAGGCAGGGGTTGTTTCCTGAAGTTGCGCCGCGCGCCTCCGGAATGCTCAGGCTCGATCCGGTGCATGCCATGTACTGGGAGGAAAGCGGGAGCCCGGATGGCATTCCCGTCGTATTCCTGCACGGGGGGCCTGGAGCCGGCAGCACGCCCACGCACCGGCGATTTTTTGATACGCGTGCCTATCGCATCGTGGTGTTCGACCAGCGCGGCGCGGGCCGCTCGACGCCATTGGGAGAACTGCAAGACAACACCACCGCGCATCTGATTGCGGATCTGGAAACCCTGCGCGAGCACCTGAAAATCGACCGCTGGCTGGTCTTTGGGGGTTCCTGGGGAAGCACCCTCGCGCTGGCCTATGCCGAAGCGCACCCGCGCCGCTGTCTCGGCCTCATATTGAGAGGCATATTTCTCTGCCGGAAAAGCGAAATTGACTGGTTCCTCTACGGCCTTCGCAGCATCTATCCGGAGGCATGGGAGAAGCTGGCCGGATTGTTGCCGCCCGCAGAGCAGGGCGACCTCCTGCGCCACTATCACCGGCGTCTGGTCGATCCAGACCCCGCCGTGCACATGCCCGCAGCTCGTGCATGGAGCGTCTACGAGGGGTCGTGCTCGACATTGATGCCCAGCCCCGACACCGTGGCGTATTTTGCGGGCGATGTGGTTGCGCTGGGCCTGGCGCGCATCGAGGCGCATTACTTCGTGAATGAAATTTTCCTTCCGGAGAATTCCCTGCTCGACAATGCCGGCGTGCTTTCCGGGATCCCGAGCATCATCGTGCAAGGCCGGTACGACATGGTGTGCCCGATTGTCACCGCGCACGAACTGGCCCTGGCCTTGCCTGGTGCGGTGTACAGGATCATCCCGGATGCAGGCCATTCGGTATGGGAACCGGGAATTCTCTCGGCGCTGATCGAGGCCACCGAGACGTTCAAGCGAACCGGCGGCTTTGTCTGAAGGCCATGCCCGCTCCGACCCTGTCCAATCCTGACGCGGCTTGGCTTCGCGCGCGGTTTTCCATTGACCGGGGCGCGCAGCCCGTACGGACGGCC
>CAIUKQ010000133.1 GCA_903899705.1 uncultured beta proteobacterium | reverse complement strand
GTGCCCGACCGATAGCATCATGCATGGTGGCTGGCTCCTTGAGTGTTGGATGGTTGTTTCGCAACTCCAACTTAGCACGCATCGAGCCGGCCTTTTTACACGACACTTCAGGGGCTTATCCTTAAGTAAGTACCATTCGGGCGTACCCCGGTTAATTGCAAAGAAGCGGATAAACCGTGGTACGCCCCCGATTTTTTAGTCCGTCTTGATCGCGGCGCGCTTGACGATGTCAGCCCAGATCTTCTGCTCGCGCCGGATGAAAGCATCGTATTCCTGCGGCGTTGAGCCAATGGCTTCGGCGTCGTCATTGGCGAAACGCTCGGCGACGACCGTCGAGCGCATGGCCTTGCGCGACTCGTCCGCGATGCGCCGGATGATGTCGGCCGGCACTGCCGCCGGCGCATTGATGCCATACCACTGCGCGGTCTCAAAGCCGGGGAAGCCCTGCTCGGCCACCGTGGGTAAATCGGGCAGCGAGGGAATGCGCTTGAGCGTGCCCGTGCCGATGGCGCGGATCTTCCCGCTTTTCACAAACTGCAGAAGCGCCGGCGTGCCGGCAGAAGACGCCTGCGTGCGACCGGCCAAGAGATCCACCAGCTGCGGACCCGTGCCCTTGTAGGGTATGTGCGCAATGTTGATGCCGGCCACCAGCTTCAGATATTCAAACGCGAGGTGCCCTGCGCTACCGTTACCCGCCGAACCGTAGTTGATGGCGCCGGGATTCTTCTTTGCATAGGCAATGAATTCGCGCATGTCCTTCGCCGGCACATCCGGGTGAACGACAAAGATATTGGGCACCTTGGTGAGCAGCGTGACCGCGGCGAAATCCTTGTTCACGTCATAGGGCTGGTCGGGAAGGATGTAGGGGTTCACCGCAAGCGAACCCACATGGCCCATGACCAGGGTATAGCCGTCCGGCGCGGACTTGACGGTTTCCAGCATCGCCGTGACACCCGATGCGCCGGGCTTGTTCTCCACCACAACGCTCTGCCCCAACTGCTTGCCAAGCTCCGAGGAGACCGTGCGCGCCACCACCGAGGAGGTGCCCCCCGGCGCGAAGGGCACCAGCAGGCGTATCGGTTTCGAGGGCCAGGCCTGTGCCATGGCGGTCTGGGTCACAGCGGCAACAAGGCCAAAGGCCAGAATCCGGCCGCCAATGCGGATTGGGAACGCTGCTTTCATGAGTACTTCCTCCAGGGAAATTCCGTATTCCAGAATATGGAAGGCGGGGGCCCGCATCTTCGCCCAAAATGCAAACCTGCGGCAACCGGGACGCACGCGGCCGGGGGCAGTATCGGAACAACGCCACGACGCTTGTCACCGGTGCACCGTGCGGCGCACAATCCCCCCCCCGCATCTGACTTACAGACTGTCGCAATGAACACAAACACTCCTGGTTCCCTGCTTCTTGAAAACCGCGCGGCGTTGATCACCGGCGGCGCCGGGCGCCTGGGCCGGGTGATAGCAGCCACCTTGCAGCGCGAAGGTGCGAAAGTGGTGATCGCCGACATCGACCGCGCGCGACTCACCGAGGTCGCGGCGCAATTGTCGGTGACGGCAAAGGCCTGGTCGGTGCAGGGCGATGTTTCGCAACTGCAGGAAGTGCAGAAGATGGTGGCGCGCGCCGAATCGCTGGCAGGGCCCATCGACATCCTCGTCAACGCCCACGGCATCGTCCCGGTCAAGAAATTCCTCGACATGACACCGGACGAATGGGACCGCCCGTTCGCGGTGAATGTGCGCGGGGTGATGCTCACCGCCCAGGTATTCGCCAAACGCTGGATCGAGCGCAAGTCGCGCGGCGCCATCGTGAACATTTCGTCCTCGGCCTCGCGCGCGGCGCGCCCGGGACGCCCCCACTATGCCGCCTCGAAGGCCGCGGTCAACATGCTCACCGAAGCGATGGCCATCGAACTCGGGCCCTACGGCATACGCGTCAACGCCGTCGCGCCGGCCACGGTGCTTGACCAGGTCTATCGAGGGCAAAGCGAAGACAATCCTGCCTACGTGAATTTCACCATCCAGGGCACGCCGCTCGGGCGCACCGGTGCGCCCGAGGATGTCGCCGAAGCCGTGGCCTTTCTCGCCTCCGACCGTTCCGACTGGACCACCGGCGTGGTGCTTGATGTCACCGGCGGTGCGCACGTGGCGCGGCGACTCTCGGCGCCCACGGACACCCGGGCAAAATAACCGGCCGTCCACACTTCGCAGGCCGAAACGGAAAATCACCATGTCCCTCAAAGGCAAGACACTGTTCATCTCCGGCGGATCGCGCGGCATCGGCCTTGCCATTGCGCTGCGAGCCGCGCGCGACGGTGCGAATGTCGCAATCGCGGCAAAAACCGCGGAGCCGAACCCGAAGCTGCCCGGCACCATCCACACCGCCGCGGCTGAAATAGAAAAAGCGGGCGGACACGGCCTTGCCCTGCAATGCGACATCCGCGATGAAACCGCGATCGCCGAGGCGGTTCGAAAAACCGTGGCGCGATTTGGCGGCATCGATATCCTCATCAACAACGCCAGCGCGATCTCCCTCACCAACACGCTGGACACCCCCATGAAGCGGGTGGACCTGATGTTCGGTATCAACGTGCGTGGCACCTACGCCTGCTCGCAGGCCTGCCTGCCGCTGCTGAAGCAATCCGCGGCGGCGGGGCGAAACCCGCACATCCTCACGCTCTCCCCGCCGCTCAACATGGACCCGAAATGGTTCAGTCCGCATGTGGCCTACACCATCGCCAAGTACGGCATGAGCATGTGCGTGATGGGCATGGCAGAAGAATTCCGCAATGATGGAATCGCGATCAACGCTTTGTGGCCGCGCACTATCATTCACACGGCCGCCCTCGCGATGATTCAGGGCATCGACACGGATCGGTCTCGAACACCGGAAATCATGGCTGATGCCGCACACGTGATCCTCAACCGCGAATCGCGCGGGTGCACCGGGAATTTCTTTATTGACGACGAGGTGCTCGCTTCGGCGGGCCTCACCGAGCTTGCAAAATATGCGGTGGCGCCGGGCAAAGGGGCGCCCATTACCGATCTGTTCATTGACTAAGGAAACACTGAACAATTGGAGTTGCAAGTGACTACAGGAGTCTGCGGCCCATGGCTTCGCGCAGCTTGCCGGCATCCAGAATCTTCACGTTTTTTTGCTGCACATCGAGCACGCCTTCCTCCTGGAATTTCGAGAATGCCCGGCTCACGGTCTCCAGCTTCAGTCCCAGATAGCTGCCGATTTCCCTGCGAGTCATGCGAAGCTGGAAGTCATTTCGTGAATACGCACGGGCACCAAAACGCTGCGAGAGGTTGAGCAGGAATGTGGCGAGCCGCTCCTCCGCGCGCATGCTGCCCAACAGCATCATGACGCCGTGTTCGCGGGAGATTTCGCGACTCATCACTTTGTGGAACTGGTTTTGCAGCATGGGAATGGATTGGGTCACTTCCAGTAACCGCGAATAGAGCATGACGCAAACTTCGCTGTCCTCGAGCGCCACGGCGCTGGTGCCGTGGGTGCCGCCGCCGATGCCGTCCAAGCCCAGCATTTCGCCACCCATGTGGAATGCCGTGACCTGCTCGCGACTGTCGTCCAGCATCAGGGTGGTCTTGAAAAATCCGCTGCGGATCGCATAGAGCGAATTGAAGCCATCGCCCGCGCGGTACAGGGTGTTGCCGCGCTTCACGCGTTTGCGGGTGTAGACCAGTTCCTCGTCGGTGCCTGAAAGCCCGCACGGCAGGCAAAGTTCACGAAGGTTGCAGGCGGTGCAGCGCGTTTGTACCTTGGAGACCGGTTTCGGACCTGCCTGGCTCAACGGAATGAACGGTGCGGTACCGGATGCGTGCCCTGCGATGTTTGCCTTGGTGCGCATGATGGTTGCTCTTTTAGTGACGTGCGTTGCTGTCGCCGGATGCCCTGCGTGAGTCGGCGCAAGCCGAAAGAATCATTACCCTTTCTTATTTATATTTATCTGGGGGCCATTCTCTACATACCGCCGAGCGGGAACAATACTGTGATTACCCAATTGAGCTCTGCGGAACTCGGTAGCACTGGGAGCGGAGTGGGTAGATGATCTACTGTCGAGAACCGTGGGCAGTTGTGGTCGCCGCACAAGTTCTGCCGAGTCCAGCGTGAAGCAGCGCCAAGCCGGGGATGGACAAATCCCGGCACTGGCAGCGAACCAGCGGCTTGCGGATCAGTCAATGGAATCGAGAGAAACTCGATGAATCGCAGTGGGAGTGATCCACGCCCGCAATGGCCGTCGGACTATCTGACGAGCAGTCCTTTCTCCATCGCAAAGGCCGTCAGCCCCGCCGCATTGTGCACGCCAAGCCTGGCCATCAGATTGGAGCGATGCTCCTCGACCGTTTTAACACTCAGGCTCAGGAATTAGGTCATTACCTAAAAATACAGAATAATCAAACAGTTAGCAGGAGGGCATTGCACCCTCCTGCATCGGCTTAGTGCGCGGCCGGTTGCGCCTTGCGTCCGCCGCGCATCTTGTCTCGCAGCATCTTCGTTGCACCCTCGTCGAGGCTCATGTCTTTCTTCAGCACAACGCCATAGCTGTCGCGTGCGACATCGACCGACACAAGCTCCTCCACCACATCCCACTGCACCTTGGCCGCTTCGCGATCCAGGGGGTCTCCCCAACCGCCACCACCGCCGGTACGCACGATGACATCGACGCCGACCGGAACCGGATGACGGTTCAC
>CAIUKQ010000132.1 GCA_903899705.1 uncultured beta proteobacterium | reverse complement strand
GATGAAGGTCTGGGGCCGCGCAAGGTGCCGCCGATACGCGGTCATGCGAAGCTCGCACGGCACCTGGCAGAGTGCCTTGTGAATGACGAGTTTGACATGACGGTGTTCCAGGATCTCGCGCTTGACCACGGCTGCAATTCGCCCATGACCATGCTCTGGCCGCAGGCGGTAAAGGAAAACCGCTGGCCCGTGCCCATCGTGCCCATCGCCATCAATGTATTGCAGCATCCGGTGCCAACGCCCATGCGTTGCTACAAGCTCGGTCAGGCTGTTCGGCGGGCCATCGAGTCGTATCCCGAGAACCTGAAGGTGGTGGTGGCCGGCACCGGCGGCCTGTCGCATCAGATGAACGGCGAGCGCGCCGGTTACAACGATACCGACTGGGATGCGCAATTTCTGGAGCTGATTCACAGCGATCCGAAGCGCTTGACCTCAATGAGGCTGGCTGACTATGCGCGCTTGGGCGGCACCGAGGGCGCCGAGGAGATCATGTGGCTTGCCATGCGCGGCGCGCTCACCGATGGCGTCAGAAAGCTGCACTCCGCCTACTACCTTCCCATGACCACGACCATGGCGGTGGCGTTGTTCGAGGAGGATGCGGCAAAGGCACCCGGAGCCGAGGCATGAACCCGCAACTGAAAGGCATCGAAAAGCTCGAAGGGACGTACCTGTTTGATCTGGAGCGCAGCGCGAAGGGATTGCGGCTCAACCGCTTTTTGCACGGACTGACGGTGCCCGCGAAACGCGAACTCTACAAAAGCGATCCGGAGGCGGCCTTCTCCGGCGCATTTCTCAGCACGGAGGAGGCGCGCCTGGTGCGCGACCTCGACTGGGGCGGGATGATCCGCTATGGCGCGAGTTTTTTCTGCCTGGAAAAACTGGGGCGTGTGACCGGCACTTCCAATCCGGAAATGGTGGCCCACATGCGTGGTGAGACGCTGGAGGTTTTTCTCAAGACGCGCCGGGTTCCGGGCGCGCGCTGAATCCACCGCCTCAACCGGTCTTCTGCCGCGAAAAAACCGCATCAAAAAATTCCATCGCCGGTTTGTGGATCGCCGGCCCTTCCGCAATGTCTTTGCCCAGATGCAGGACCCGGCTCGCGTTTTCCTCGAAGCCGGGCCAGGCCGTCAGTCCGGGGCCGTTGGGATTGCCGGTCTTCGCGAAATTCGTCCAGTAGCCGGCCATGGCATCCGACAGGCGATGGTCGGCGTCCTCCCAGGGCCAGTCCTTGAGCTTCAGATTGTTGAAGGCGTAAATTACTTCGGAGGAGTGAAAGGCGCCGTAACGCTCAGGCGGATGCAGTTCGCGGAAGTGCGCACCGGGCGGGAAGGGCGGTGTGCGGTGAAAGTAATAGACGAACACCGGCGACTTCGCGCTGCGCCGGTGCAGCCGCGACCATTGATGGATCTGCCATCCGAAGCGCGAGTCGCGCGTGCTGGCAAGCCCCGAGGCGTGCGCTTCCGCATCATTGCCGGCTGGATAAAGTTGAATAAAATCATCAACTTGTGATCCATAACGGATCCGCGCCTGGTCGATGAATTCGGATGCCTTCGCGGTTTGTGAATAAGGCGTGCCCTCGTCCGAGTTTGATCCGAGCAACAGCGGGACGTCATGTTGGTCGCCGTGCTCGAACGCGGATTGCAGGTCCTGCGTCAATACGTGTCCGTCGACTATGAAGTCGAATCCTGCCGGTCGCACCAGTTCATCGGCGGGACGCAGGCGCAGCGCCGTCAGAGACTCCGCCTTCTGGCCTTGCGCGAATTTCACGCCGGCCGCTTCCGCCTGTGCGAGTGAAATCATTCTGCCGCCGGCGCCGCGAAAGCGTCCGCTGCTTTGTCCGATGGCGCGGTGAAACAGGCCTTTCGCAAGGGGTGATGCCATCAGGCAGTTGACGTGGCCTGCGCCGGCAGATTCACCGAAGAGGGTTACACAGCCCGGATCGCCACCGAAGGCTGCGATGTTGCGCTTTATCCACTGAAGCGCGGCAATGTCATCGAGAAGACTCTGGTTGCCCGAGTTGCCGGTTCCCGATTCCGCGCTCAATTCGGGGTGCGCGAGGAAGCCCAATGACCCCAGGCGGTAATTGAAGGTCACCAGCACGACGCCCTTGCGAGCGAGGCTTTCGCCATCGAATATTCCCTGGGACCCGGCCCCGCTGCGATTGCCGCCGCCGTAGAACCAGAGCATCACCGGAAGGCGCGCCTGTTCCGATCCCGCGGGAGTCCAGATGTTGAGGGTCAGGCAGTCTTCCGAATAAGCGGCTTCCCTCGCGCCGATGGTCTGCGCCGCCTGAAAGAAGATCTGGTCCCGGTGATGCATGGGCTGCACGGGCGATGGGCCGAAACGATCGGCATTGAGTACGCCCTGCCAGGCGCGCGCAGGCGAGGGCGCCCGCCAGCGCAGCGGCCCCGTGGGCGGAGCGGCAAAGGGAATGCCTTTGAAGGCGCGAACCCTGCCATCTTTGCTCACCACGCCGGCCACTTTGCCGCCATCCGTATTCAACACGTCCATGGAGGGTCTCCGTCAAGGATGGCGAACATATCACAGCGGTCCGCGCGTCCGCCCAGCGCAAGCGTGGGGGCATTGCAGGCGGTAGAATCTTCGGCCTTCAAGGTAACAATTGCATTGAAATTGCAAAAGGGGAGTGAGCAGATGGAATTCGGTCTTTTCTCGAACAGCCGCCGCTACAAGCGCGAGACGCATGAGCAATGGGATGAGGATCTTCGCGAAATTGCGGTGGCCGACAAGTTGGGGTTCGATGAGGCCTGGATCAGCGAGCATGATTCCCCTGCGGAACTGTTGATCTGCAAAGCGGCTGCAATGACGCAGAAAATCAAGCTGGGTTCCGCGGTGAGGCCGCTCCCCTACCATCACCCGTTTCAGCTCGCCATCGAAGCCAATGCCTGCGACCATCTCACCAACGGCCGTTACAAATTCGGCATCGGTTTCGGCTTCTATGCGGCGCACATGGAACGCCGCGGCTTGGATTTTTCAAAAGCGCGTGACATGATGCACGACTCCATCGATCTCATTCAGAAACTGTGGACCTCGCCCGAGCCCATCGATTACAACGGCCGCTTCTGGCAGGGCAAGGGCATGTTCGTGAAGCCGCGTTCCATCCAGTTGCCGCATGTGCCGGTGGCGGTGGCCGTCAACAACACGCCTTCCACCGTGGAACTTGCGGGCCAGCGCGGCTTCCAGGTCCTCACCTCCGACTTCATCAAGCCCGAGCGGATCCGGGGATTTGCCGAAGTCTTCGATGCTGCAACGAAGAAGGCGGGTCGTGCGCCGCAGCGTTCGAAATTCGGCGTGTGCCGCGTGATCTATGTCGCGGAAACCGACGAGCAGGCGAGGAACGACATGCGCGACTCCTACAACGACATCATCAAATGGGAGATCGTCAATACGCCGCACCACCAGAACGAGCGCGTCCCGGACGGTGGAACGCTGGATGACATCACCTTCGATGGGCTGGTGGACAACGGCAATCTGTTCGTGGGCAGCCCGGACACCGTCTATAAAAGGGTGCTGGAGTTCTACGACCAGGTGGGCGGGTTCGGCCTCCTGATGTTCCACTGCGGCCGTGATTACGCAACACCTGACAAGATGGCGGCCTCCATGCGCCTGTTCATGGAAAAAGTGGCGCCGCGTCTGCGCCAGATGAATCCGGACCGGATGGCCGCAGCGGCCTGATTTCAGTCGGGGCGGGCACCGCCCGCCGATGCAAACAAAGGAGGCAGGAGAATGACTATTCAATCCGTGATTTTGGCCGTTGCGGCCCTGGGTGTCGCGGCACCGGCGATGGCACAGCAGTTTCCAAGCAAACCCATCCGCTTCATCGTGCCGTTTCCACCGGGCGGCAGTGTGGATCTGCATGCGCGATACGTGGGCGCCAAGATGTCGGAGTTTCTCGGGCAGCCCGTGATTATCGAAGACCGGCCCGGCGGCAACACACACGTGGGAGCGGAGGCGGTGATCCATTCGCCCCCCGACGGCTATACGCTCTTCCATACCCTTGACTCGACCATCACGCTGAATCAGGCGCTCTACGCGAAAATTCCCTTCGATCCCATCAAGGATTTCACCCCCGTGGCGCGACTGGCCTCCGGCAATTCCATCATCGTGGCGCATCCGTCGGTGCCGGTGAAGAACATGCGCGAGCTCATGGAATACGCGAAGGCCAATCCCAACAAACTCAATGTCGGCGCCACGGCGGCCACAACGCAGCTTACAGTCGAGCAGATGCGATCCATGGGTTCTCCGATGACGCATGTGCCTTACAAGGGCACGGCGCAACTGGTTCCCGCGGTGACATCGGGCGAAATCCATATCGTCGTCGACGGGCATACCAATTACGTGCCCTTTGTGCGTGAGGGAAAACTGCGTGCCATCGGGTTGGTGTCGCCCGGCCGCGACGCCCTGCTGCCGGACGTGCCCAATGTGCGCGAGCAGGGTTATCCGGAGCTTGAGCGTCTGGGCTGGTGGGCCTTGTTCGGACCGGCCAACCTGCCGGCGCCGGTGGTCGCACGATTGAGCGCGGCCGCATTGTGGACATTGAAGCAGCCTGACTTTCTCGAGAAGCAGGCTGCTTTGGGATTGACCCCGCGTCCGGGCACGCCGGAGGAGTTGGCCGCGCAGGTGAAGGCCGACATTGCACGCTGGACGCCGATCATCAAGGCGGCCGGCATCAAACTCGACTAGTAGAGAATAAGGGGGGCGGGTTTTATAAAACCCGCCCCTTGTTTACCCCGCCACTTCAGGGGGAGCCGCGTAGCGGTTCCCGGAAAAAGCCAACTTTCACAGAGGAAATCATGGGCGACAAGAAAAAAGCGAAGAAGGGCTCGCAGCCGCAGAAGTACAAGCTGATCGTCGAGAAGGATGTGGCGATTCCGATGCGCGACGGCGCCATCATTTACGCCGACGTGTTCCGGCCGGACTGCAAGGAAAAGGTGCCGGTGATCATGAATCTGTCCGTGTACCACAAGGACAAACTGTGGGTTCCTCCGGATGACCTGGAGGAGAAACCGAATCCCCACATGAACTGGGAAAGCGGCAATCCGGAGTGGTGGTGTCCCCGCGGTTATGCCATCGTGCGCGTTGATGCGCGCGGTTCGGGCAAGTCGCCGGGACGCTCCGAGCCCAGTTCCTACGCCGAGTCGCTGGATTACTATGATTCGGTGGAGTGGATGGCCAAGCGCGGCTGGTGCAACGGCAAGATCGGCACCATGGGCATTTCCTACCTCGCCGCCTCGCAGTGGCGCCTGGCGAATCTGAATCCGCCGTCGCTCAAGGCCATCCTGCCGTGGGAGGGCCGCGCCGACCAGTACCGCGATCAGGCCTATCACGGCGGCATTTTTGCGATTGGCTTCATCGGTAGCTGGTATCTCAACTGGACGGCGCAGCACCTCCTTGGCAAGCCGCGCAGCTACAACCCGGATTCGTTCAACAACAACATGATGTGGGACTACATGTCCCACAACCTGGATTCCGAATACTGGCGTCAGGCCAGCGCCAAATGGGACCAGATCAAGATGCCGGTGTACACCGCGGGCAACTGGACGTCATTCTCGCTTCATCTGCGCGGCAATACAGAGGCCTGGCTCGGCCTGAAGACCAAGACCAAAAAAATGCGCATCCATTCGGGCACGCACTTCCACGCCTTTTATTCGGATGAAGGGCGCGCCGACCAGTTGCGCTGGTTCGACCACTGGTTGAAGGATATCGACACCGGCATCATGGACGAGCCGCCGGTGAAGCTGGAGATCCGCACCGGCGGCAAGAATGACCGGTATGACTTCCGCTTCGAGAAGGACTGGCCGATTCCCCGCACGAAGTGGACCAAGTGGTACCTGGATATTGATCGCGAACCCGACGGCAAGCCGGACGGTATCGAAGGCAAGTTGCTGGCCAAGGCGCCCTCAAAGGAGAAAACGCTCACTTATGCCACCAGCGCCGGCGGGCACGGCGGCGGCCATGCGCGCATGGGCTGCACTTTCGTGACGCCGCCGATGAAGGAGGCCACCGAAATCACCGGGCCGCTGATGATGAACCTGTGGGTGTCGTCCACCACCGAGGATGCCGACATCATGGTGACCCTGCGCAATTTCGGACCGGACGGCAAGGAAGTGTTCGAAGTGGGATCGCAGGGCCAGCCGACCGTGCTCACCAAGGGCTGGTTGCGCGCCTCGCATCGCAAGCTCGACAAGGAAAAGACGCTGCCTTACCGCCCTTATCACGCTCACAACGAACGGCAATGGCTGGAGCCCGGCGTGCCGGTGGAATGCCAGGTCGAGATCTGGGCCACCAGCATCGTGCTGCAAAAGGGTCACCGGCTGCATGTTGATATCAGCGCCGTGGATGGTGCAGGAACGGCCATCTACACGCACTACAACGCCGACTACAAGGCTCGCGCGCATAACTCAATTCACTCGGGCGGGAAGAAAGAGTCGTATCTATTGGTTCCAGTTATTCCTAAGAAATAAATTCTGGAAAGAGAAGACCAGAGGAAGAGGGAGCCCTCTTCCTCCGTTACCCCCATCGCCCCGAGGTTGATTGAGCCTTCGGGGCTTTTTTGATTAGGCTGTGGGTTGGCCCAGGGGATTTGGCGGGGAGGCATGGCCGCCGCGCACCGGGCCGCTGGGGCGCAGGCGCGCGAGGTGCCAGGGGTCGCCCATCTCGCCGACTTTCGCTTCGATCAGCCAGGGCTCGCCGCTTGCGAGGGCCTTGGGCAGTATTTTGTCCAGGTCATCCGGTGTCCGGATGCCGGCGCTCTTCACGCCAAATGCGTCGGCGAGGCCCGACATCGCATTGAGCAGGCCGGGGCCCGGCGCGACCATGCAGGTACCGATTTTCCCGGTGGATCGCGCATAGCCATCGGCCATGTACGAAGCGGTCTGTTCGTGGCGCGGAACCCAGAGCTTGACGTGGCCCTCGACATCGCGCATGCCCTCAAATGCCCAATCAAGCTGCACACCCGGAATGCAGAACAGATCGGTGATGCCTTCCAGCGCCATCTGGCGGGCGAGAGCCTGTCCGCCGGTCATCACTGTCGGAAGTATGCTAATCAAGTTTCGCGCCCGACGCCTTGACCAACCTTTCCGCGTTCGCCCGATCCTCGATCATGAACTTTGCAAACTCTGCGGGCGTGTTGCCGACGATATCCAGACTCATCGAGGTGAACCTCTGCTGGATCGCGGGGGTACGCAATGCCTCGACGAATACGGTGTGCAGTCGGTCGATGATTTCCTTGGGCGTTCCTTTGGGCGCCGCCATGCCCCACCAGCTCTTGAACTTGTGATCAGGAACGCCGGACTCGGCCATGCTGGGCACGTCGGGGAGAATGGAATTGCGCTTGTCGCCGCCAAAGAACATCACTTTCATCCGGCCGGCCTTGATGCTTTCGATGTAACCGGGATTACCCAATGAAAGGAAAAACATGTGAATTTCCCCCGCGGTGAATGCGCGCATCAGGTCGGGCAGCCCCTTGAAGGGGATGTGCGTGAAACTCGCGCCGGAGTTCTTGACGATCCACTCGGGCACCACATGCGGTGAGCCGCCGATGCCCAGCGAGCCGAAATTGAGCTTGCCGGGATTGGCTTTCGAGTAGGCGACCAGGTCGAGGATGTTGCCGGCGGGGATGTCGCTCGTCAGATAAAGGCCCTCCCAGGGCAGCACCATGTTGGTGATCGGTTCGAGGTCGCGGAGATAGTCGTAAGGAAGCTTCGAATACAGCGAGGCATTGAGCGACAGGTTGGACGTGATGTAGCAAAGGCTGTAGCCATCGGGCGGTGACTTGACGCAATTGTCCGTTGCCACGATGGTATTGGCGCCCGGCTTGTTATCGAAAATCATGGGTTGCCCCAGCTTTTCCGACACCACACCGCCCACGGTGCGACCGACAATGTCGATGGCCCCGCCCGGCGGCAGCGGCAGCACCATGCGCATCGGTTTTACGGGGTAGGCCTGCGCATGAGCGGGCAGGGTCACTGTTGCATGCATTGCGACGACTGCAAAGGCGAGAGCGGCGGTTCGAATCAACGCTGTGATGGTCATGTCTTCTCCATGGAGAGCCCGTATTCAAGCCTGGGAATCACGGGAATTGCCGGGGTGAGAAATCGGAAGTGGCAAAGAATACTTCAGGCCCTGCAATTACGCAGCGACTCCGGGGCGAAGCGGTATCAGCGCCCCATGCCCGCGGCGGCAAACGGCCCTGCGCCCATGATCTGGTGTATTTCCCACTCGATGAGGTCGAAGCGCGTATGCCCGGCGGCGGTATAGGGATCGTCAGCCGCAATTTTTTCGGCATCGGCCTTTGATGCGGCGCGAATCAGGTACATGCCCATCTTCCGGTCGGCCGTCGGCCCCGAAAGCAGAATGTGACCTTCATCGTGCATGCGCTTCATCCACGCAAGGTGCTGATCAAGGGTCGCGGTCCATTGATCCCGAGGTATGTTGGCCACTCGCTGGCACAGGAACCACATGGTTTTTCTCCATAATTCAATATACTTGTGGAAACACGATGCCTCATTCCTGCCAGTGATTCCCCCCGTTGTTGGGGGTGGAGCAGGCCATCAAGCCGATCCGGGCTCAGAAGTTTTCGTTGATGAAAGACGTCAACGTGGAGTTTTCGTTGGTGGACTGAGCATGACTGCGCTCCTGTGCTCAAACGGTGATTTGCGAAAACGATTTTGAGCATGATAACGGAGACTCGCAACCCCCAATGAGAAAGGCCCCTTTCGGGGCCCTTTCATTCGCTACCTGATCCGGTCTTCAGGCGTTCGGCTGGATTGAGCCGTTGACGAAGCGCACGCGGTCGCCGGTGCGCCAGACGGGCGCCGTCGGTTGCGACAGGGTGCGGCTGGTGCCGTCTTCGAAGCGGATGGTGATGTCGTAGGACCTGGACTTCTTCACGTTCTTCTCGATGGCGTTGCCTGCAAATGCGCCGCCGACCGCGCCAAGGACCGACATCACGTTGCGACCGCGTCCGCCGCCGACCTGCTTGCCGGCAATCGCACCGACCACGCCGCCCGCAACCGCGCCGAGGCCCGATCCTTCTCCGGCCTTTTCGACTTCGTTCACGGATTCAATGACGCCGCATTCGTGGCAGACCGGCACCACGACGGGGGCGGGCGGGGGAGGCGGCAAAGTCTGCGCCTGCGCGAGAACCACCGGCTGATCATCATGGCGTCGGGTGTCAACCGAGGGTGCCTGTGTCTCGGCAACCGCAGGACGCGCGGCCTCATGCCGTTGTTCAGCGCGATGTGCGGGATGCGATTCCGCGCGGGCAACCGGTTTTGGAGTCGCAGCGGGCGCCGTCACGACAGGTTGAGGTGCGGGAGCGGGAGTTGCCGTGGCCACTGCCGCCACGGTTGCCGGGGATGTTCCG
This sequence comes from uncultured beta proteobacterium, assembly GCA_903899705.1. Lineage (GTDB taxonomy): Bacteria > Pseudomonadota > Gammaproteobacteria > Burkholderiales > SG8-39 > 2-02-FULL-62-17. Next base: position 25,255 of record CAIUKQ010000132.1, on the reverse strand, counting down.
GTTTCGGCGCCGCCCTTGGGGATCCATCCCATGATCGCCGCTGAACCCAGCGCGCTGAACAGGATGACCGAGCCTGCGGCCGCATAGAACAGCGGATGCGTTCCTGATTTTGTTTGTACGGTATCCATCATTGCCTCCACTTTTTCATTTGTAGACGCACCCTACAACGATGCGACGCCTGAATAGTGACAGGAGATATACTGGAAATGTGTAAAAAATCATGCATTTACACGTTACAAATTGTAAGTGCGTAACAATTGATTAGAGCGCCGGGGTTGGGCCGCCGGGCGCTCCCTGAAGCAGCGCGCAGGGTTTGGGGCGAGGGCGAATGCCAGCTATAAGAAAATTCGGAGCCCGACCCCCAAACCCGGAGCGATGCGTGCCAAGGCTATGAGGCCTAAGTCTCCGGCCGCATCTGCGGAAACAGGATCACATCGCGAATCGATGCACTGTTGGTGAGCAGCATCACCAGCCGGTCGATGCCGATGCCTTCGCCGGCGGTGGGCGGCAGGCCGTATTCCAGGGCGCGGATGTAATCGGCGTCGAAATACATGGCCTCCTCGTCGCCGGCCGCCTTGGCCTTGGCCTGCTCCTCGAAGCGCGCCGCCTGATCCTCAGGATCGTTAAGCTCCGAGAAGCCGTTGGCCATTTCGCGCCCGGTGATGAACAACTCGAACCGGTCGGTAATTTCCGGATTTGCGTCGTTGCGGCGCGCGAGCGGCGAGACTTCGGCCGGGTAGTCAATGATGAAGGTCGGTTGTATGAGTTTCTGTTCGGTGGTTTCCTCGAACAGCAGCAGTTGCAGCGCCCCGAGACCCGCGGCGTGGTGCTTGGCGGGGTCCACGCCCTTGCGTTTGAGCATGGCGAGTAGGGTGTCGCGGCTCTCCAGTTCCGCCGCCGGGATGTCCGGGTTGTACTTTGCAATGGCCTCCGCAATGCGCAGGCGCGCAAAGGGCTTGCCCAGTTCGATGACGTGCTCGCCGTAGGGCACATCAGTACTGCCCAGAACCGTCGTCGCCACCGTGCGCAGCATCTCCTCGGTGAAGTCCATCAGGTAGCGGTAATCCCGGTAGGCCTCGTAGAACTCGATCATGGTGAACTCGGGATTGTGTCGCGTGGACATGCCCTCGTTGCGGAAATTGCGGTTGATCTCGAACACCCGCTCGAAGCCGCCCACCACCAGGCGCTTGAGGTACAGCTCCGGCGCGATGCGCAGATACAGCTTCATGTCCAGCGCATTGTGGTGGGTCTCGAAGGGCTTGGCCGCCGCGCCGCCGGGCAGGGGCTGCATCATCGGCGTCTCCACCTCCAGATATCCCTTGTCCACCATGAAGCCGCGAATTTCCTGGATGACCTTGCTTCGGATCGCGAAGGTGCGGCGCGCCTCTTCATTGGTGATCAGATCGACATAGCGCTGGCGGTACTTGGCTTCGGCATCGGTGAGGCCGTGAAACTTTTCGGGCAGGGGCCGCAATGCCTTGGCGAGCAACCGCAGTTCGGTGACGCGCACGGAGAGCTCGCCGGTCTTGGTCTTGAACAGCGTGCCGCGCGCGGCGAGCGTATCGCCCATATCCCAGTGCTTGAAGGCGGCGATGGTGGCCTCACCGATGTCGGTGAGGTTCACAAAAAGCTGGATGCGCCCGCTCATGTCCTGCAACGTGGCGAAATTCGCCTTGCCCATGAGGCGCTTCAACATCATGCGGCCGGCCACCGCCACCGTGACCGGGGAGGCCTGTAGCGCCTCATTATCCAGGGCGTCGTAATCGCGGTGCAGGTCGCCGGCCAGGTGCTCGCGACGGAAGTCATTGGGGAAAGCGTTGCCCGCCTTGCGCATCTCGGCAAGTTTTGCTCTGCGCTCGGCGATGATCTGGTTCTCGTCCTTGGGCGCGGGTGTATTCGGTTCGGTCATGGAAGTTCCGGTGGTCTGCAAGGGATTGCGGTATTGGTCGCTGCGTTGCCCGCTGCGGTGGTCGATATAAGGGGCGTGTCCGTTTTCTAGACACCCTGTTTCAGGCTGGCGGTGATGAAATCATCCAGGTCGCCATCGAGCACCGCCTGGGTATTTCCCGTCTCCACATTGGTGCGCAAGTCCTTCACGCGCGACTGGTCCAGCACATAGGAGCGGATCTGGTAACCCCAGCCGATTTCGGTCTTGGATTCCTCCATCTTGTCTTTGCGCTCGTTCTGCTTGCGGATTTCAAGCTCGAACAGTTTCGATTTCAGCATCGTCATGCACTCGGCCTTGTTCCGGTGCTGCGAGCGGTCACTCTGGCATTGCACCACGATGTTGGTGGGCAGGTGGGTGATGCGCACCGCGGACTCGGTCTTGTTGATGTGCTGACCGCCCGCGCCCGAGGCACGGAACACATCGATGCGCAGGTCCGCCGGATTGATGTCGATCACAATGCTTTCGTCGACTTCCGGGTAGGCAAAGGCGCTGGCAAACGAGGTATGGCGCCGCGCGTTGGAATCGAAGGGTGATTTCCTGACCAAACGGTGGATGCCGGTTTCGGTGCGCAGGTGCCCGTAGGCGTAGTCGCCGGTGACCTTGATCGTCGCGCCCTTGATGCCGGCCACTTCGCCCTCGGACTCTTCCAGCACCTCCACCTTGAAACCTTTTCGCTCGCAGTAGCGCAGGTACATGCGAAAGAGTATCCGCGCCCAGTCCTGGGCCTCGGTGCCGCCCGAGCCCGACTGGATGTCGAGAAAGCAGTTGTTGGGGTCCTGGGGCTGGTTGAACATGCGGCGGAATTCGAGGTCGGCCACCGACTTTTCGACTGCGGCGACATCCGCTTCCACCGATACCAGGGTGGCATCGTCGCTTTCGGTTTTTGCCAGGTCGAAAAGTTCCCGGGCGTCGGAGAGCCGGGTGGCCACCCCGGTGAGGGTGCTCACAACGCCGTCAACCAGCTTTTTCTCCCTGCCGAGGTCCTGCGCGCGCTTGGCGTCGTTCCAGACGTCCGGCGCCTCCAGTGCCCGGGTCAGTTCGGCGAGGCGGATCTGCTTGGAATCGAAGTCAAAGATACCTCCGCAATTCAGCCGCTCGCCGGTCGAGGTCTGTGAGGAGATTGCTGATGGCGTTGACGCGTTCGGCTTCCATTGCTTGTTTATCCTGTATATGCCTGGCTTCGAAGGGCGGCATTATACCGGTTGGCCTGTCGCGGACCGTCAGCACTATATCTCGCAGCGTTTGTAATGCGCATTCGTTACCATCAAAGCGGTATTCGACGTTTGGCGCTTCAGTCCCTCCCACCACCACGAAATGGCTCCATGGACCTGACGCAACTCAGAAGCTTTGTAGCGGTGGCGGCCGAAGGCCATGTTACCCGGGCCTCCGAAAAGCTCCACCTCTCGCAGCCGACCATCAGCAGCCACATCCGCATGCTGGAAGTGCAGCTGGGCGTGACCCTGTTCGAGCGGCGCGCCCGCGGGGTGACGCTTACGCGTTCGGGCAAGATCCTGCTGGAGGATGCGCAGAAGGTCCTCGCCGCCTCGCTTCACCTTCGCGACCATGCGCGCGCGCTCTCCGGATCGGTGGATGCAAGGCTGCACATCGGCACCATCCTCGACGCACATCACCTTCGTCTGGGCGACGTGATCTCCGAAATGCGCGAGCGCTACAAGCTGATCCAGGTGGAACTGCAACTCGCGGTCTCCGGGGTGGGTATCGACAAGGTGCTCGATGGCGAACTCGATGCCGCCTTCGTGCTGGGCGAGCCGCGCGATGCACTGTTGCGCGTATTGCCGCTGGAGAAGCAGCACTATGTGGTGGTGATTCCGCACACCTGGGCCGGCCAGATCAAGACCTGGCAGGACCTCGCCGCAAGGCCCTGGGCGCTGACACCGCCCAAGGGGCGCATCAACCAGATGGCGCATGAAATGCTTCGTGCCCGGGCCCTTGCGCCCGCAAGCGTGGTGATTGCCGACCAGGAGTCTTTGCTTCGCGACCTCGTCGCGTCCGGCGTGGGCGCGTCGTTCCTGCGCGAGGATCTGGCGCGCAGCGCCGTGAACGCGGGCGAGATGCTGATCTGGACGGAGGGTTCGGCCGATACCATGCTGAACCTGGTGTATCTGAAGGCGCGCGAGAACAGTCCTGAAATCCACGCGCTTCTGCGTTCGGTGGAGGACGTCTGGCACACCGAGACCATCGGCGGTCCCTCCAAGGCGCCAATCTGAGATTTAGGGAAACACTGAACAAGGAGGGGGTCTACGCCCCCTCGTAACTCCCCTATTTCAGAGGGAAACGCTGATTGGCAGGGATTTGATAACCGACTTGATCGGCGTTTCCTTAGCGCTTTGCCTCGCCGGCTGGCCGGGCCGGTTCCCAGTCTTCAATGATCAGCTGAAGACTCTGCAACCCATTGTATTCATTGACAGAAATGCGATATGCCGCGTTGACCGCCGCGGGCAGGGATTCGGCTGCGTTGAAGCGCATCGCCTCAATGGTCCGGCCGCCGGCGTCCAGCTTCAGCCGGAGGTGCTTTTCACCAACGACACGTTGATTGCGCACCGCGAACTCGCCGGAAAAGACCGGCTGCGGGAAGCCCTGGCCCCAGATTTGCGCTTCCAGCAACTTCGCAACTGAAAGACTGAGATAGGACGATTCCAGCGCGCCGTCGGTTTCAATGACGCGCAGGAGGTCGGATGGCGCGATCAATCCGCGCACGACGTCCTCGAGCAACTCCTGGAAGCGAGTGAAGTCCGATTCCAGCAGGGTGACGCCGGCAGCGGCCGCATGCCCGCCGAACCGCAACAACATCCCCGGCGCGCGCTTGTCCACCAGATCGAGCGCATCGCGCAAATGCAGTCCCTGTATCGAACGCCCCGAGCCGCGGATCTGCCCGCCGTCAGAGGGCGCGAACGCGAACACCGGCCGGTGGTGGCGGTCCTTCAGGCGTCCGGCGACGATGCCCACCACGCCCTGATGCCATGCGGGGTCATAGAGCGACAGCGAAAACCGCTCGCCGACATCAATGCCATCGATGATGGCATCGGCCTGCTCTTTCATGCCCGATTCGATGGTGCGTCGCTCGCGATTGAGTTCATCGAGGCGTCGCGCGATGTTGAGCGCCTTGGCTTCGTCATCGGTGGCAAGGCACTCGATGCCCAGGCTCATGTCCTCGAGCCTCCCCGCGGCATTAAGCCGGGGCGCAACGGCGAATCCCAGGTCAAAGGTGCCGGCGCGGTCGAACAATCGCCCCGAGACGGCAAACAGTGCCTTCAATCCGACCTTGAGGCGCCCGGCGCGCATGCGCTTGAGTCCCTGCGAGACGAGGATGCGATTGTTCCGGTCGAGCTTCACGACGTCGGCTACCGTGCCCAGCGCCACGAGATCGAGCAGGTCGGCGAGTGCGGGCTGGTTGCCTTCGGCGAACTTCCCCCGCCTGCGCAATTCCGCGCGTAGCGCGAGCATGACGTAGAACATTACCCCCACGCCGGCAATCGCCTTGCTCGCAAAAGTGCAGCCCGGCTGGTTGGGATTGACGATGGCCGCCGCCTCGGGCAGGGAGAGGCCGGGCAGATGATGGTCGGTGACCACCACCGCGATATTCAGCGCATTGGCGGCGGCAACGCCTTCGATGCTGGCGATGCCGTTGTCGACGGTGATGATCATGTCCGGATTGCGCGTGGCCGCCAGCGCGACAATCTCCGGTGTCAGCCCGTAGCCGAACTTGAAGCGGTCCGGCACGAGGTAATCCACCGTCGCCCCCATGGACTTCAGCGCGCGAAGGCCCACCGCGCAGGCCGTGGCGCCATCGCAGTCGTAATCGGCGACGATGAGCAGGCGTTTGCCGGCCCCGATGGCATCGGCGAGCAGGATTGCGGCGCGATCGATGCCGAGCAGGCCATCAGGCGGAAGCAGGGATTCAAGGCCGCTGTCGATGTCCACGCGCTTGTCGATACCGCGCGCCGCAAAAAGGCGGGCCAGCACCGGATGCACGCCTTCGCCGACCAGCCGTTCCTCGACGATTACGCGCGTGGGGCGCCGGGTGATGCGGCTCATTCGCCGTCTTTCGTGTTGTCGGCGAGGTTTCGATCCAGAGGCTTGGGTCGCCGCCAGAAACGTCGCAGGTCCTGCCGGGTTGCTTCGAAGGAATACAGGCTGGTTTCGCCGCCAAGCTTCAGGGTGAGCATGCCAAGGCGTTCGTCCTCGAGCGCCTCGACAAGCGGCACGATCCAGTCGCGTTCCATGGCAACAAGAGCCGAGAGCCAGGCTTCATCGCTGCCGGATTTCGCAGCCGTCTGTAGCGCATCGTGCACGCATACCCGGACGCCCGCGCCGGCTGTGCCTGCAAGCCAGTGCCGGGCGTTGGCGGGCAGGTCGGCGGCGCCAATGCCGGCATGCCGGGCCAGTCCGCGTGCAAGCGGAAGGGAGCTTGCGACACTGCTGTAAGCCGTGGCCACCGGCGCAAGTCGGCCCGCGCCCCAAAGCCACACACCGTTGATGGTTGCCTCGCCGCGCGCCTCCCGCGCTTCGTTGACAGGATGATCGTGCAGCAGCATCTGCATTTCATTCATCAGCGCATGCCACCCCATCGCCCCGCGGCCGGGTTCGATCGGGCGTCCGGAAACCGATGAGAGCGGGGTGGTTTCACCTTTGGGCGGAGACTGAATGCGGGCGTACCAGCGGTCAGGTGCTGCGGCGCTTAGTTCCAGTTCATCGCCATAGTGGGTGTTGAGCGTTTCCACAATGGCGCGGGCTTCGTCGGGCTGGATGTTCAATAGCGCGGCGTCGGCGAGGAGCAGGCTGTTGCGGTCTGCACGCAGTGACACCGGATCGGCATGCACCCAGCAATTGACGCCGGGCGTTTCGCCTTCGCCCAGTAACGCAAACGGCGCATTGGGCCAGTCTTGCTGGCGTTCCACCTCGAATTCATCCAGCAGCCAGGTGTCAAGGCCGGACCATGCGCCGGAATCCGCACGGCCGCGCGCAAGCAGTCGTTGCAGCGCGGGCAGCGCGAGTGTCGCCAGTTTTTCAATTTTTCGGGGATCCCGGGTCAAGACACCGGGTAGAACGAGCATGCAATGCATCAAGGCAAGTTTATCACCGGATACCCCGGCAACCCCGATATGGCACACTCGGCTTGGCCCTGTTCGAGCTTGCCCCCTTGCAATCCCGACTGACGGCGCCGGGAAAACTTCGCTTCGTGGATTACGAGACCCTCATCGGCATGCGTTACACGCGCGCGCGCAATCGCGCGAGCGGACGCAATCATTTCATCTCCTTCATTTCGCTGATGTCCATGGCCGGCATCGGGCTGGGCGTGGCAGCGCTGATCGTGGTGCTGTCGGTCATGAACGGCTTTCAGCAGGAACTGCGCTCCCGGATCCTTGGTGTGGCCTCGCATGTGCAGATCACGGGCCCCGACAACCGGTTGTCCAGCTGGAGTGCCGTCATGGAGGGCGCGCGCAAGCATCCGCTGGTGGAAGCCGCCGCGCCCTATGTCAACGCGCAGGCCATGCTGTCCGCCGATTCGCTGGTCCGCGGCTCGGTGATACGCGGCATCCTTCCGGGGGAGGAGGCGAAGGTTGCCGACATCGCGCAACAGATGAAGGTGGGGACGCTCGATGCGCTGAAGTCGGGAGGGTTCGGGATCATCCTGGGCTCGGACCTCGCGCGTTCGCTGGCCGTGCGCCCCGGTGAGCGTGTCACGCTGATCGCGCCGCAGGGGCTGGTGACACCGGCAGGCCTTCTGCCGCGCCTCAAGCAGTTCACCGTGGTGGGCATCTTCGAGATCGGCATGTTCGAATACGACTCGAGCCTTGCGCTCATCCACATGACGGATGCGCAGCGCCTCTACCAGCTGGGCGACGATGTGTCGGGCGTGCGCCTGAAACTCACCGACCTGTACCAGTCCCGCGTGGTGGCGCGCGATCTCACGAGCTCGTTGGGTCGTGACCTCTACATCAGTGACTGGACCCGCAGCCATGCCAATTTTTTCCGCGCGGTGCAGATCGAAAAGAATGTGATGTTCATCATCCTGATGCTGATTGTCGCGGTGGCGGCGTTCAACATCGTCTCCACATTGGTGATGGTGGTCACCGACAAGCAGGCCGACATCGCCATCCTTCGCACGCTGGGTGCCACGCCGGGCAGCATCATGAAGATCTTCATCGTGCAGGGCGCGCTGATCGGTGTGATCGGCACGCTGGTGGGCATGGCGCTGGGAATCGTACTCGCGCTCAATGTCGATGTGGTGGTGCCCTTCCTTGAGGGGCTTTTCAACATCAAGTTCCTCTCCAAGGAGGTCTACTACATCACCGACCTTCCCTCCGACCTGCAGCGCGGCGATGTGCTGACGGTGGGGGCGGTGTCGCTGGGGCTGAGTCTTCTGGCCACGCTGTATCCGAGTTGGCGCGCTTCGCGGGTCAACCCTGCGGAAGCGCTCAAATATGAGTAGGGCGCGCCATGGTCAATGATTTCGTGCTCTCCTGCCGGGGGCTGAAAAAGGCTTACCGCCAGGGGACTGCCGCGGTTGAAGTGCTAAAGGGCGTGGATCTGGATGTGTCGCCGGGGGAGATCATTGCCATTGTCGGTGCTTCCGGCAGCGGCAAGAGCACGTTGTTGCATCTGCTGGGGGGGCTTGATGCCTCCTCCAGCGGCGAAGTCAGCGTGCAGGGTAAGCGCATCAATTCTCTGGGTGAGGCCGAGCGCAGCCGCCTGCGCAATGCGGGGTTGGGATTTGTCTACCAGTTCCACCACCTGCTGATGGAGTTCTCCGCCGAGGAGAATGTCGCCATGCCGCTGCTGATCCGGCGCATGGAGCGCGAGGCGGCATTGAAGGAGGCGCGCGTGGTTCTGCGCGATGTGGGGCTCGGGGAACGGCTCACGCATACACCGGGTGAGCTCTCGGGTGGCGAGCGCCAGCGCGCCGCGCTCGCTCGGGCGCTGGTGACGCGACCCGCCTGCGTGCTGGCGGACGAGCCCACGGGGAACCTCGACCGTGTCACGGCGGACGGTGTGTATGAAACGCTGCTTGAACTCAATCGTTCGCGCGGCACGAGTTTTGTCATCGTCACCCACGAGGCCGCGATCGCGGCGCGGGCGCACCGGCGCCTGAGGCTGAAGGACGGATCCCTATTCAGCGAGCCTTGAGCGGACGTGTTTCAAACAGACCGCGCTCACCTCTCGCATTCCAGCGGAGCAGATGGCCAAGCGCGCCGCGGCCAGCCCTTCGTTGTTGAACCTTGCCAACGTGATCACAGGCGGGGGTGGTTTGCCGGTGTTCGCCGGCAAGGACATCGTCGGTTCGATCGGCGTCTCTGGCGCGCCCGGCCGTGCTGTCCGGTTGCGCCATTTGCTTGTCATTCATGAAATCTTCCCTCAGCCCGTTGCCAACTGCTAGTTGAGGAAGAACATTGCAACGCAGCAGGCGAGCCCGATCGACCAGAGAAGAGACCTCAGGGACGCGCGGTCTGCGAGGTAGGCGCCGATGTACCCGACTCTTGCCGCCACGAAGGCCAAAGCCAGGGCATCGATCACCGGTTGCGAGGCACGCAGGTGCTCGGCCACCAGTACGCCTGCGATGAAGACGGGCAACGCCTCGAAGCTGTTCATCTGCGCGGCGTTTGCGCGGGCCTGGAAGCCCTGAAGACCTGCCAGCCATTGGCGGGGATTGTTGTTGTCGAATCCGCCTTCGTGACGGGTCCTGCCATACCCCGGCCACTTGGCGATTCCGGCGCAGGCGATGGGCAGGAGGCATGCAACCAGCAGGCAGGAGTCAGCGATTGTCATTGGGGATCCGGTGATGGTGGGGGCGTTGCTTGCATTAGAGCACGACACGTCGCGGCGGCGGTGCAAAGGCAATTTTGATTCGTGCCAATGAGTGTTTCCCGGGCTTTCAACTCGGTTGATACGTCTGACATTCTTTCATTTCGCTGAAGCGGTGTCACGTTTGCCGCTCATGGGCGTTTCATACGAATGAAATCTTCTCGTCGGTTGTTTTGAGATCGGCTGTTGCCGGCTTTGCCGCCGGCGTGTGGCTGCTGCAATGGCAGGCTGAGTTGCCGGGTTGGCCGTCCATCGCCGCCGGGTTGGTGCTGTGTTCGCTGATCGCTTTCGGCGCGCTGCTCCATTCGTCGCGACTGGCTTCGCTCGGCCGTGGCGCTTCTTCATTTTTCCGTCAATGCGCGGGGTTGCTGGCGCTGGCCGGCGTGGGCACTGTTCTCGGTTTCTGCCATGCCGCCGCCGTTGCGCAATGGCGTCTCGATGACCGTCTGGATCCGGCATGGGAAGGGCGCGATCTTGTGTTGACCGGCGTGGTGGCCGGTCTGCCGCAGCCCCTCGAGCGCGGGGTGCGCTTCGAGTTCGATGTCGAGTCGGTGCAACCGTGGGAGGCGGTGGTTCCGCGGCGGGTGAGTCTCTCCTGGGCGAACGGGCTCACGCCCGAGGAGTATCAGGTGGCGATGCCGGTGAGGGCGGGCGAGCGATGGCGATTCGCAGTCGGACTTCGATTGCCGCATGGGTTGTCCAATCCGCACGGCTTTGATTTCGAGGCGTGGATGCTGGAGCGAGGCCTGCGTGGGACGGGATTCGTGCGCGCGCGCGGTGGCAACGAGCGGCTTTCGGAATTCGTATTCTCTCCCGGGTATTTTATTGAACACCTGCGCGAGTCGATCCGCATCCGCTTCTGGGATGCGCTGGAGGGCTCGCCCTATGCGGGCGTTCTCATTGCGCTTGCGATCGGCGATCAGCGTTCGATCCCGCCGGAGGACTGGAGGGTGTTCGCGCAGACCGGTGTCTCTCATCTCATGAGCATTTCGGGGCTCCATGTGACCATGGTGTCGGGGCTCTTTGCGTGGCTTGTGTTCAATCTATGGCGCCGCATCCCGGCCTTGTGCCTGCGTCTGCCCGCCCAGAAGGCGGCCGCGGCCGCGGCGCTGGTGGGCGCGCTGGCCTATTGCCTGATCTCCGGGTTCGCGGTGCCGGCGCAGCGCACGCTCTACATGGTGGGTACGGTTGGCGTGGCGTTGTGGATGAACCGCGCCAGCAGCGGGTCGCGCGTGCTTGCCTGGGCTTTGCTCATCGTTTTGCTGCTTGATCCCTGGGCTGTGCTGGCGCCCGGGTTCTGGTTGTCGTTCGCGGCGGTGGCGGTGATTTTCTATGTCGGCGCCTGCCGCACGGAGCAGCGCGGATGGCTTGTGCAATGGGGCGTGGTGCAATGGGCGGTCACGCTCGGCCTCGCACCGCTGACGCTTGTCATCTTCCAGCAGGTGTCGCTGGTGTCGCCGCTGGCCAATGCCGTGGCGATTCCCCTGGTGAGTCTGCTTGTCACGCCCCTCGCGCTTCTGGGCGCGGTGTTTCCTGTTGACTGGCCGTTGCAGCTGGCGAACGGTCTGATGGAAGGGCTGATGCCTTTTCTATCGTTCCTTTCAGGCATGCAGGGCGCAGTGTTGACGCAGCATGCCCCCATCGCGTGGACGATTCCCCTGGCGATGCTCGGTGCCTGCTGGTTGCTAGCACCGCGCGGCGTGCCGGCTCGAACCCTTGGCGCCACGCTGCTGATGCCGATGTTCCTTGTTACGCCACCCCAACCCGGCGAGGGTGAGTTGTGGCTGCGCTTCATCGATGTGGGGCAGGGCATGGCGGTTGAGGCGCACACGCGCCGCCATGTGCTGCTCTACGACACCGGACCCGCATGGGGCGAGAGTTCGGATGGCGGCGAACGCGTGATACTTCCCTACCTGCGTGCGCAGGGTATCGATGCACTGGACATCATGGTGGTGTCCCATGATGACAGCGATCACTCGGGTGGAGCGACCTCCATACTGCGCGCCATTCCGGTGTCACACCTGTCGACTTCGCTTGCCGCCGATCATGCGCTTAATCAGCGCGGTGTAGCGCCGCGGGCCTATCGCACGTTGTGTGTTGCCGGCCTGCAATGGCAATGGGATGGTGTGCGGTTCGAGTTCCTTCATCCCTCAAGGGCCGTGCTGGACAATCCCTTCCTGTCTCCCAACAACCGCAGTTGCGTGTTGCGCATCGCCACGCCATCCGGCGCCGCGCTGCTGGCGGGCGATATCGAACGCTTCGCGGAAGAGGATTTGCTGGCGGCGCATGGCGGGCGGTTGAGCTCGGAGGTGCTGCTGGTGCCGCACCACGGCAGCGGCACGTCATCGACGCCGGCATTCATTGATGCGGTGGCACCGGTTCATGCCGTGTTCCAGGAGGGGTACCGGAACCGTTTCGGTCACCCGAGGGCCGATGTGCTGAAGCGTTACGTCGATCGTGGCAGCAACATCCTGCGCAGCGATTCCGACGGGGCGATCAGCATCCGGTTCGCGGATGGCGCCATCCGCGTCGAAAAACAGCGCGAACGCGAGCGCAGGTACTGGCAGGGGAAATAAAGAGGCGTGGTTGCCGGTCGCTCACTCGGGTTGAATGCCCAGTGTCTTGACCAGTTCCGATACATCCTTGATTTGATTGCGAATATAGGCATCGAACTGCTCTGGCGTGCCATCGTTGGCCGACACACCCTGGCGCTTCATCACGGTGTCCTTGAAGGTCTGGTCGGCCATGATCTTGCGGACTTCACCGTTGTAGCGGGTGACCAGTTCCTTCGGCGTCCCGGCCTGAAGGTGGTAGCCGAACCAGGTGCGCAGCGGCAGCTTGATGCCCAGTTCGTCAAAGGTCGGCACATTCGGAAAATCAGCGACGCGCTTGTCGGAGGTCACAGCCAGTGCCTTGAGTTTGCCGGCATGGATCAGGGCCGCGGTGTTGGCGATGGCATAGACCGACACCTGCGATTCGCCGGCGATAAGCGCCTGCAGCACCTGCGGCTGCGTCTTGTAGGGCACGGCATAGAAGGGCGCGCCGCGCAGTTTGCGGAAGGACTCCTGGTAGATGTTGCCGGTGCTGTTGGTCCCGAAATGCGCCCAGGTGATGCTGTCGGGTTTGGCTTTCGCCATGTCGAACAGCTGTTGCACGGAATTGGCGGTCAACGACGGGTGCGCGATCAGCGCGCTGTCGAAGAACCCGATATGAACCACCGGTGTGAAATCGTGCAGGGGGTCATAGGGCAGTTTCACGCGCAGCACCGGGTTCCAGATGATCACATTGCTCGCCGTGGAGCACAGCGTGTAGCCGTCATTGCCCGCCCTGGCGCAGGCCTCCATGCCGATCATGCCGTCGGCGCCGACGCGGTTTTCCACCACCACCGGCTGGCCGAAGGCCTTGGAGAGCGGTTCGCTCATGGCGCGCGCAATGATGTCGTTGGGGACGCTGGGCGCCGCGGAAACGAGGATGCGGATCGGTTTGACGGGGAATGACTGGGCCTCTGCGTGCAGGGGCGCGAGCACAGCTGCGGCCATCAGGGCGGCCGGGAGTCGGAAATTCATGCGTGTTTCCTTTCCAGATCGGGAAAGGCGCGACTATACGTGCAAGGTGTCGATTTCGCTGTAGGCGTGCTTCAACCACATCCTCACCCGCTGCCGCTCGAGGATGCCCAGTTCGTGCTCGCCACTGCCTTGTGTGGCCGACCAAAAACTGGTGCTGTGGCTGTCGATCTTGATCATCGAGGCTTCATGCAGGCGGCGTATGTTGATGATGAGCGCGTGCAACGAGAGCGCGCGCTCTTTTTCACCCGAGGCCTCGAGGATGTCGAAGTTGTCGCCGCGGATGTGGTTCTGCACCAGCACATAGTTGAGGCGGGAGCCGAAGCGGTCGAGCAGCTTCTTGAGGAGATCGACCGAATCGCGTCCCGAGTCCATCACGTGCCAGTAGCTGATGGACACACCCAGCTCGCTGGAGAGTTCCAGCAGCCCGGATTCATCCATCCATTTCGTGAGCGCATCCTGGGTCTGTGCGGCAAGGTCGACCACGATGCAGCGTTCGGGGTCCGCGGCGGCCGCCTCGACGATGGCGTCGAGCGACTCGTATTTGTCCACCACCACGGGCGAGGCGTATCCCGCGTAGAAGCGCATCAGCGCGCCGTGCGAGCGGTCGGTGTCAAAACCCAGGAACGGATGTTCGTGGTCGATCAGGTATTGGGCGAGCACGCGTGCGACCAGCGATTTGCCGACTCCGCCTTTTTCGCCGCCGATGAAATGGATTTGCGCCATGGTGATTCCGTAGGAAAGTGGGATTGTCGTCCGAACGAAAGAGGCTGGTGGAGATTAACGCCTGCGCAGATCCAGCGTGTGGGGGAATTCACCGTTCGCCATTCCGGGCGGCGGGGTCATGGGCCCGCGTTTGCTGCCATCTGCAACAAAGGTGCGCAGCGTCGGGGCGGAGCCCTGTCCTGAGGGGGGCGGCAGGGTTTCCGGCGGCGGGGCGAAGCTGCCGATGCTGTGCCCCCAGTTCTGGAAGCGGGTGTGGCGCCGCGATTCAGCTTCCATCGCGTTGACAGGGAAGCGGTCCTCGGCGCGACCACCGGGGTGCACGACGCGGTAGGTGCAGCCGCCGATGGCGCGATCGTTCCAGGTGTCAACCACATCGAAGACCAGCGGCGAATGGATCCCGATGGTGGGATGCAATGCCGAGGGTGGTTGCCAGGCCCGATAACGCACGCCGGCGACGGATTCGCCGTGCACGCCGGTCGGGACCAGCGGCACGCGGTGGCCGTTGCAGGCGAGCACGTAGCGGCCGTCGGTGATCCCGTTGACCTTGACCTGCAACCGCTCCACCGAAGAGTCCACGTAGCGCGCCGTTCCCTGTGAAGTGCTTTCCTCTCCAAGGACATGCCAGGGCTCGATGGCGCTGCGCAGTTCGACGGCAATGTCGTTGATCTGCAGGGTTCCATGGCGGGGGAAGCGGAATTCCAGGAAGGGCCGGTACCAGTCCAGATTGAAGGCGTAGCCCGCGGCGTTGAGATCGGTGAGCACGTCGTTCAGGTCCGCCCAGAGGTAATGCGGGAGCATGTAGCGGTCGTGCAGCAGCGTGCCCCACCGCACCAGTGGTTTGCGATAGGGGTTCTCCCAGAAGCGCGCCACCAGTGCCCGCAGCAGCAGCATCTGCGCGAGGCTCATCCTCGCGTGCGGCGGCATCTCGAAGCCGCGGAATTCCAGCAGGCCCAGCCGCCCGCTGCTGCTGTCGGGAGAATACAGCTTGTCGATGCAGAATTCGGAGCGGTGGGTGTTGCCGGTCAGGTCGGTGAGCAGGTTGCGAAGCAACCGGTCCACGAGCCAGGGCTGCGGGGTTTCGCCCACGGGCATCTGCTGGAAGGCGATCTCCAGTTCGTAGAGGCGCTCGATGCGCCCTTCATCGACGCGCGGCGCCTGGCTGGTCGGACCGATGAACATGCCGGAAAAAAGATAGGACAGGGCCGGGTGGTGCTGCCAGTAGGTGATGAGGCTCGCCAGCAGATCGGGACGGCGCAGGAAAGGGCTGTTCGAAGGCGTTGCGCCGCCCAGCGTGACATGGTTGCCGCCGCCGGTGCCTGCGTGGCGGCCATCGAGCATGAATTTTTCCGCGGCAAGGCGAGAGAGGCGCGCTTCGCCGTAGACCAGATTTGTCGTGTTCACCAGCTCGCGCCAATTTTGCGCGGGATGGATGTTGACTTCGATCACGCCCGGATCGGGGGTGACCAGCAGCTTTTCCATGCGCCCGTCGGCAGGCGGTGTGTAGCCTTCGATCACCACCGGCATGGTGAGCGCCGCCGCGGTGGCTTCCACCGCCGCCAGCAGGTCGAAGTAATGCTCCAGCGCCGTTGCGGGCGGCATGAAGATATACAGGCTGCCGCCCCGCGATTCGACGCAGAGCGCCGTATGCGGCACCGTGACATTCTTCGCGGACTCCACCGATTGCGGATGTGCATCCGGGTGTTCGTCCGTCAACGGCACATAGGTGGAGTAGCGCGCGGCAATCTCGCCGTGAAAATCCGCGAGCGGTGCCTGCGGCCCAAACGGATCGATCTCGATCCAGGGTTCGCGGTCTTCCTTGGCCACCCAGGGCAGCGAATTCAGGGGCAGGCGCAGGCCCACCGGCGCGTCGCCTGGAAGGAGGTAGAGCCGGTCGCGGCGGGTCTGCCAGCGCGCGCTGTGCCAGGGGTGATTGCCACCCTGCCAGGCGAGCGGGAGCACATAGCCCGTCGGCGTGTTCAGCCCGCGCGACAGCTTGTTGGCGAGCGACCCGCGAACACTGGCGTTGTCCAGTTCGGCGTGGCCCGGTTCGACGTTCGGCGGAAGTTCGGCCTCCTGCAGCAGCGCGGCCAGTGCATCTTCGTACACCGGCTGCGCGTAACGCATGGCGATTCCAAGGTGCCGCGCGAGCGTCTTGGCGAATTGCCGGGCCTCGACCACGGTGCGCCCGGTATTGTTGTCGCCCGCTTTTTTATCCGCCTGGTCGAGCAGCGCGGGGTTCTTCCAGATCGGCACGCCGTCTCGGCGCCAGTAGATGCCCAGCGCCCAGCGCGGCAGGGGTTCACCCGGATACCACTTGCCCTGGCCGGTATGCAGCAGCGATCCCGGCGCAAGGTGGTCGCGTAATCGTCGGACCAGAACTTCGGCGCGCTCCCTTTTGTGCGCGCCAAACGCATCCGTGTTCCATTCCGGTGCTTCCATGTCGTCGATCGAGACGAAGGTGGGCTCTCCGCCGTGAGTCAGGCGCACGTCATTCGCGAGCAGCCTTGCATCCACCTTGAGGCCCAACGCTTCGATCGCCGCCCACTCCGTATCGCTATAAGGCAGGGTGACGCGCGGATCTTCGCGAATTCGCGTGACCGTATTCGAAAACTCGAACTCGACTTCGCAGGGATCGGTCATCCCTTCGATGGGTGCCGCCGAGGAGGGTTGCGGCGTCGCGGCCAGCGGAATATGCCCTTCGCCGGCAAATAATCCCGATGTGGGGTCAAGGCCGATCCATCCGGCGCCGGGCAGGTACACCTCTGTCCATGCGTGAAGGTCGGTGAAGTCGCGCTCGGTGCCCGAGGGGCCATCCAGCGATTTTTCATCGGCGGTCAACTGCACCAGGTAGCCGGACACGAAACGGGCGGCGAGGCCCAGGTGGCGAAGGATCTGCACCAGCAGCCAACCCGTGTCGCGGCAGGAGCCCAATGCCTTTCCCAGGGTTTCCTCCGGCGCCTGCACGCCCGGTTCCATGCGCACGGTATAGGCGATGTCACGCTGCAGGCGCTGATTGATCGAAACCAGGAAATCGTTGGATTGCATGCGGCTGCGCGGCACCTCATCCAGCCATTTCTGAAGCATCGGACCTGCAGGCTCGGTTTCCAGATAGGGCGTCAGTTCCCGCCTTAGGGCCGGGGCGTATTCGAAAGGCCAGGTCTGGGCACTGTCTTCAACGAAGTAATCGAAGGGATTAATCACGGTCATGTCGGCAATAACCTCGACGTCGACCGAAAGCTCCCGCGTTGTCTCTGGAAACACCAGCCGGGCGAGGTAATTCCCGAAGGGATCCTGCTGCCAGTTGATGAAATGCTTTTCCGGCCTGATTTTCAGCGAATAGGCAACGATGGGGGTGCGCGAATGTGGCGCCGGGCGCAGGCGGATAATGTGCGGACTGAGCGTCACCAGACGGTCGAATTTATAGACAGTGGTGTGGCGAATGGCGACGTGGATGCTCATGGATTCAGACAGTGGTTTGACTTACACCTTTAAGCAAGGGATGCGCCAGCTGCGGGGAGGGCTAATCCCCGGGAATTGCCGGCTATTTGAAGATCTGAGACTGGTACTGGGGCGTTGCCGGGTCGGCCGCGTCCCACTGGGGGTCCGGCAACTGCAGAAAGATCCGCTTCAGACCCTCGCCCCACTCGGTATGGATCAGGCGGTAGTAGGGGTCGGTTTCCAGGATGCGTTTCTGCAGGCGCACGCGCAGCGCATCGGTCTCGCAGGTCAGCATGTCGATGGGCAGGCCCACCGACACATTGGAGCGCATGGTCGAATCGAAGGACACCAGGATGCATTTTTCGGCTTCGATCAGGGTCGAGGAGGGGGTGATCACGCGGTCAATGATGGGCTTGCCGTACTTGGTTTCGCCAATCTGGAAGAAGGGCGTCTCGGGCGTCGATTCGATGAAATTTCCCTCGGAATAGACGAGAAACAGCCGCATTGGTTCGCCGTAGATCTGGCCCCCGAGGATGAACGAGGCGCTCGCGTCGATGTTGTACTGCTGCAGGTAGGGCAGGTCCCGCCGGCGCACTTCGCGCAGGGTTTCGCCAAGGAGGGAGGCGACTTCGACCAGGGATTGCACCGACCAGATGCTGGGCGTGCCGTCGGTTTTCTTGCCGTTGAGCTCCAGCTGGTTGATGACGTTCTGGGTCATCGACAGGTTGCCCGAACTCATGATCACCAGGACGCGATCGCCCTGGCGCTCGAAAACCTTCATCTTCTTGAAACTGGAAACGTTGTCTACACCCGCGTTTGTGCGGGAGTCGGAGGCGCATACCAGACCGGCATGAAGAAGGACGCCAACGCAGTAAGTCATCTATTTCCGATTGTGCGGCGCATTGAAGGCCCAAGCATAGCTGCAAGCGTCCGTTGCCGCAAATCAGAAATAGAGGTGGAAATGCGGCGAATTCGGTCAGGCGTAGTCGGGCACCAGGAACTGCTTGTTGATCTCGCCGTTCAGCGCGTCGACGCGGTCGAGGAATGCCATCAGGTACTCGTGCAGGCCCGTCTCGAACACGTTCTTGATGCGCCCGTAATGCAGTTGCGAATGAATCTCGCCTGCCAGTCGCTCGGGTTCAAGGCGTTCCCCATGCGCGAGTTCCGAGAGGATGTTGAACACCTCGGCCATGCAGAAGTGCAGCGAGCGCGGCATGTCCAGGCGCAGGATCAGCAGTTCGGCCACGCGATAGGGTGTTATGGCGTCGCGATAGATCTTGCGATAGGACTCGAAGGCGCCCACCGAACGCAGCAGGGACCCCCACTGGTAGTAATCCACGGCGCCACCCACATCGTCCACTGTGGGAAGCAGCGTGTGGTACTTCACGTCGAGGATCCGGGCGGTGTTGTCGGCTCGCTCCAGGTGTGTACCCAGGCGCGTGAAGTGGTAGCCCTCGTCGCGGCCCATGGTGCCCACGGTGACGCCGCGAAACAGGTGCGAGCGGGTTTTGACCCAGTCGAAAAATTCCGAAATGCCGGTCGCCACCAGGCGTTGGTAGTCGAGTTCGCGGAATTCGATCCACGTGGAGTTGATGCTCTCCCACATCTCCGAGGTGATTGCGCCGCGCTGTCCGCGTGCATTTTCGCGCGCCGACTGCAGAAGGGCGTGGATGGAAGAGGGATTGCCGGCGTCGAACACCATGAACTGGATCATGTTTTCGGCGGTGAGGGTCTCATTGCGCGAGTAGAAATCAGTGGCCAGGCCTGTGATCACCAGCGGCAGGGCCCAGGGTTCGGCCCATTTTTCGCCGATCTCAACGACGCGGTAGGGCAGCAGTGACATCCGGTAGGTGACATCGAGCATGCGCGCGATGTTTTCGGCGCGCTCGACGTGGCGCGACATCCAGAACAAATCGTTGGCGGAACGGCTCAGCATGGTTTCACGCCCCCTCGCTCGCTATGCCGGTCTGGCTTTGGTTTTGACTCTGGTTTTGCGCATCGGGTGACAGGGCCTCCATCACCCAGGTGTCCTTGGTGCCGCCGCCCTGAGAGGAGTTCACCACGAGGGACCCCTCCTTGAGAGCGACTCGAGTGAGGCCTCCGGGAACTATGCGCGGCTTCGGCCCCGAGAGCACGAACGGGCGCAAGTCCACATGACGCGGCGCGATGCCGGATTCGACGAAGGTGGGGCAGGTGGAGAGCGAGAGCGTTGGCTGCGCTATGTATTTTTCCGGTGTCGCAAGGATGCGTTCGCGGAAGGCTTCCAACTCCGCCTTGGTCGCGGCCGGACCGATGAGCATGCCGTAGCCGCCCGAGCCGTGCACCTCTTTCACCACCAGTTCCGGCAGGTGAGCCAGAACGTGGCTCAATTCGTCGGGTTTTCGCAACTGCCAGGTTTCGACGTTCTTCAGTATTGGTTCTTCGCTCAGATAGAAACGGATCATGTCGGGAACATGCACATACATGGATTTGTCATCGGCCACGCCGGTGCCGATGGCGTTGGCCAGGGTTACGTTGCCCGCCTGGTAAGCCTGCATGATTCCGGGGACACCCAGCATGGAATCAGGGCGGAATACCTGCGGATCAAGGAAGTCATCGTCAACACGGCGGTAGATCACGTGAACGCGTTGTGGTCCCCGCGTGGTGCGCATGTAGACCATGCGGTCGCGCACCATCAGGTCAAGGCCCTCGACCAGTTCGACGCCCATCTGCTGCGCGAGAAACGCATGCTCGAAATAGGCCGAGTTGTAGGAGCCAGGCGTCAGCACCACCACCGTTGGATCGTTGACACCGGCGGGTGCGGCGGCCAGCAGCGTCTCCAGCAGCAGGTCCGGGTAATGCTCCACCGGAGCGATGGGCTGGGCGCCGAACAGTTCGGGGAAAAGCCGCATCATCATTTTGCGGTTTTCCACCATATAGGAAACGCCGGAGGGTACACGCAGGTTGTCCTCCAGCACGTAGAACTCGCCCGTGCCGGCGCGCACAATGTCGATGCCGGCAATGTGGGCGTAGACGCCGCCGGGGATGTTCAGGCCGCGCATGACCGATCGATACTGGTCGTTGGCCAGCACCTTTTCCGGTTCGATCACTCCGGCTTTGAGGATGGATTGATCGTGATAGATGTCATGCAGGAAAAGGTTCAACGCATGCACACGCTGCTTGAGGCCGGCCTCGAGGATGGTCCATTCGGCAGCCGGAATGATGCGGGGAATGATGTCGAACGGGATCAGGCGCTCTGCGCCGCCGCCGTCGCCATAGACCGCAAAGGTGATACCGAGGCGGTGAAACATGACCTCGGCTTCATGTCGCTTCTGCTCGATGCGGTTGGCGGGCATGCCCGCGAGCCATGCGGCGTAATCGCGGTAATGCGCGAGGATTTCCCCGCCGGGTCCGTGCATCTCGTCATAGAACTTGTTCGAAGGCATGGGCCACAGGTCTTGTTTCAACGGTTCACCTTCACCATAGCAATGCCTGTGCCATTGTTTCGCCGGCGCCATACTGCCAAGGGTCCCCTCCGTACCGAATTTCCGTGTGGCCCGAAAAACGTGCGTGCTTCCCGCCGTTTGCGGTCGCCCGCACTGTAAAGGTGCGGCTTGTGCGATGGCAGTCTGCGGCATCGCGTGTCACGGAAGCGGGCATAAAAGTCCCTTGGGATACACTGGCGATGGCAAAACCATACGCCGATAACCACGGATTGTCTTGATCTATGACAGAGCAGACCGCTTTTGTACGCCGCCAGGTTCAATGTGCCACGCCCTCGGGACTGCACCGCCTGTCCTATCTTGAATGGGGGCGCCGCGACGCCGCGCGCGTGCTGGTCTGCGCCCACGGCCTGACCCGTTGCGCCCGGGATTTTGATTTTCTGGCGCGCGCCGCATGCGCCGATTACCGCGTCGTCTGTCCGGATTTTCCCGGCCGGGGTGAGTCAGACTGGCTGGCCAATCCGATGGAGTACGTCGTGCCCGTGTATGTGGCGGACATGGTCACGTTGATAGCCCGCCTGGATGTCGATGCCGTGGACTGGGTGGGCACTTCCATGGGAGGGTTGGTCGGCATGGTGCTCGCATCCCTGCCGGGATCTCCGATACGCAAACTGGTTTTGAACGACGCTGGTCCGCTGGTGACCGCGGTGTCGCTGGACCGGATTGGAGAATATGTCGGCAAGGCGCCGAAGCTTCCCTCCATGGCCGCCGCCGAAATGCTGGTGCGCGCCGTCAGTGCGCCCTTCGGGCCGCATACGGACGCGGAGTGGAGGTTTCTCACTGAGCACGTGGTGAAGTCCGAGCCCGACGGCAGCGTCGCGTTCCGCTACGACCCGGCCATAGGGGTCGTTTTCAATGCCGAGAAACCGCACAGGGATCTGGACCTGTGGCCGGTCTATGACGCAGTGAAATGCCCGACGCTGGTTCTGCGTGGCGCGGCATCGGATCTGCTGACACCTGCGTGCGCGACATCCATGACCGGGCGCGGACCCAGGGCCCTGCTTCATGAATTTGCCGGCGTCGGCCATGCGCCCACCTTGATCCACGACGACCAGATCGCAGTGGTGAGGAACTTCCTCGGCTGAAGGGAGGCTGGCCCGGTAATTACCGGGGTTACTGCATCGACCAGCCGTGGCTGACCACCAGCGACTGGCCGGTGAGGGCGTTTGATGGGAACGCGGCGAACATCAGCGCCACTTCGGCCACGTCATCAAGCGTGGTGAACTCGCCGTCAACCGTATCCTTCAGCATGACCTTGCTGATCACATCGGCTTCACTGATCCCCAGCGTCTTCGCCTGCTCCGGTATCTGCTTGTCCACAAGGGGTGTGCGCACGAAGCCCGGGCAGATGACGTTGGCTCGAACGCCGTGCTTGCCGCCTTCCTTGGCGACCACTTTGGCAAGGCCGATGAGCCCGTGCTTGGCAGCCACGTAGGGCGCTTTCAGCACCGAGGCTTCCTTGGAATGTACCGAGCCCATGTAGATCACGCTGCCGCCGCGTCCCGAGGCGTACATGTGCGGCAGGCAGGCGCGGGTGGTGAGGAAGGCGCCATCCATGTGGATGGCGAGCATGCGTTTCCATTCCGAGAAGGAGAATTCCTCGAGGGGGTGCACGATCTGCACGCCCGCGTTGCTCACCAGGATGTCCACGCCGCCCCACAGCGTGGCAATCGAGGAAATGCCCGCGGTGACCGCCGACTCATCGGTGACATCCATGGCAACGCTCATGGCCTTGCCGCCCAATTGCACGATCTGCGCGGTCACCGCGCCGGCTGCGGTTTCGTTCAGGTCGGCCACCGCGACCTTCGCGCCCTCGCGCGCATAAATCAGGGCGATGGCCCGGCCGATGCCGCTCCCCGCGCCGGTTACCACCGCCACCTTGCCGTCCAGTTTCATGTCACTTCTCCCAGGAGTGGATCATGTTGCGAACCACCGGATAGATATGGTTGTGCCAGCGCCGCCCGCTAAAGACCCCGTAGTGGCCTGCGCCCGCCTGGATGTAATGCGTTTTCATGTAGGGCCGGACGCCTGCGCAGATGTCATGCGCCGCGAGTGTTTGCCCCAACGAGCAGATGTCGTCACGCTCGCCTTCAATGGTGAGCAGTGCGGTACGCCGGATGGTTTTGGGCTGAATTGTCCGTCCTCGCCACTGCAGTTTGCCCAGCGGCAGTTCATATTCCTGGAACACCTTCTTCACCGTGTCCAGATAGAACTCGGCCGGCAGGTCCGCCACCGCGAAATACTCCTGATAGAACGTGCGCACGGAGTTGGAACGTTCCATTTCGCCTTCGACCAGGTCTTCATAGAGTTTGCGGAAAGTCTCGATGTGCCGCTCGAGGTTCATGTTGACAAAGGCCATGAGTTGCACGAAACCCGGCAGCACCGGGCGCAGGGCGCCCGAATAGCGCGCCGGGGTGATGCCAATCAGGTTGCGCTCGAACCAGGAAATCGGATGTGCGGTCGCAAGACGGTTGACTTCGGTCGGGCTGATACGGCAGTCGATCGGGCCGGCCATCAACGTGAGGCTGCGCGGCGTCGCCGCGTCGCCGTCCTCGGCCATGATGGCGGTGGCCGCGAGCGCCGGCACGCAGGGCTGGCAGATCGCCATCATGTGCCCGCCCGGGCCGATGCGCCGCTGGAAAAGCATCAGGTGATCGATGTATTCGTCAAGGCCGAAGGCGCCCTCGGAAAGCGGGACATCCCGCGCGTTATGCCAGTCGGTGAGATAGACGTCGTGGTCTTCCAGCATGGTGCGCACGGTTTCGCGCAGCAGGGTGGAGAAATGCCCGGACATGGGTGCGATCAGGAGCACCCGGGGCTGTTTCGGCAGGTTCCCGATCTTTTTGAAGTGCAGCAGGGTTCCGAAAGGCGTGACCTCCACGGCCTCTTCAACGACCGGAAACGTCGCGTCTCCGACGCGCAACTGGTCGATGCCGAATGCCGGCCGGCGGTGCGTAATCTCGGCCAGCGCGAACAAAGTGCACGCTGCGGCAAATTTCCGTACCGAGGGAAAGCCGCGCAGTCCGCAGGTGTCGGCGAGGGTGGGAAATGCGGCCCCGGCAAGGGCACGAAAGGGAAACAGCAGGTCGGCGTGTGCCTGATGCAGTTGGTAGAGCATGCCGGCGCTCCTTTATTGGTTATCGGCAGATGATGCAAGATGCACGCCAGCAGTCGCAACCGGATCTCGCTGGCATATCCCTTGCAACAGTCGTTGGGTGGGTGCAGTTTATTGGAAAATCCGCACCAAATGAATGCAATGCGCGATGCGGCGCGGAAATAAACAAGGACGATTCCTCCATGGTCAAGACGACTTTGAGCATCAGCAGCAAGAATTATTCGTCATGGTCATTGCGTGGCTGGCTGATTGCCAGGCTGGCAGGAATCGATTTTCGGGAACTGCAGGTCGAGCCGGGTGACGCCGACGCACGCAAGGAGCTTCTGTTGCTCTCGCCCTCGATCCTGGTCCCCTGCCTGACGCACGAGGGCATCAAGGTCTGGGATACGCTGGCCATCGGCGAGTACCTCAACGAGCAGTTCCCCAAAGCAGGCCTGCTGCCGGCCGACCGCAAAGCGCGCGCGCATTGCCGCGCGATCTGCGGGGAGATGCATTCGGGATTCTCAAGCCTGCGGGGCGCGCTGCCCATGAACCTGAAGGCGCGGTTCCCCGGGCACAAGATCTGGTCACGGGCGCAGGAGGACATTGATCGCATCACAACAATCTGGCGCGACTGCCTGAAGACCTACGGCGGGCCGTTCCTGTTCGGGAAGATTTCAATGGCGGACGCAATGTATGCTCCCGTGGTGACGCGCTTCGCCACCTATGATGTCAAGCTGGACAATGCCTGCTCGCAGTACGCAAAACGAATCATGGCGCTCCCGGAGATGGTGGAATGGATCACGGCGGCCCAACGGGAACCTGAGGAAATCGAGGAGTTGGACGCCGAATTTTGAAATGGCGCTGATCCCGGAGGGGGTCAGGCCCGCGCGTTGGTCCAGGGCGTGGGGGCGGGCACAGCGCACGGCCCCTTCAGGTCGACGGTCTTGAAGTCTGCGGGGCCGACGATTTCCAGGTACTCCATGTCCGGCGAGTAATCGAACAGGTAGTGGACGATGCCCGGACGCTGGTGCACGCAGTCGCCGGCCGATACCAGCGTTTCTTTTTCCTCGTACATGAACCGCGCCCAGCCCCTGATCATGATCACAATGTGGAACTCGGCTTCATGGCGGTGCCAGCCGGTTCCCTTTTCGGGCGCCTCATTGGCCCGCACCAGCTG
>CAIUKQ010000131.1 GCA_903899705.1 uncultured beta proteobacterium | reverse complement strand
GTACTTCAACTACCCGAATGCTCAAGTTACCTTCCATAGAAATGACGGATGCCATTCCGTTCGACAACAAAACAACGAAGGTCAGCGTACCGCGCGACTAAATCAACTTGTGCACGCTGATGATGGCGGACCAGAACGGTGGTCACTCACGGTGATTCGGCCCGCATTTTCGATTCAAGAAAATCGACTGCAGATGGTGCTGGATGCGAGTTTGTTCGATGGAACGGTTCAATAAATGCTCACGAAACGTACAATCAATGGCCCAACAAAGCGCTCAAGGCCGTCGCGCCAAAGTCGGCGCTTGGCTTAGCGCTAGCGTTATGCCTCATGCGGGCGATGAGCTAGAATTACCGAATAGAGGGACCGACATACCAAACATCGCGCCAGTTGTTCACAGCGACCCGGATATTCTGGGCGGCACACCTGTGTTTGTCGGGACACGCGTTCCATTCCGCAATCTGATCGACTACCTCGAGCGAAATCACAGTCTCGACGAGTTTCTCGACTCGTTTCCGAGTGTCACCCGGGAGCAAGCAGTCGCGTCATTGGAAGCGGCTCACGAGGCCGTGAGTGCTCTTGCGCATTCTGATTGATGAGCAGCTTCCTCGGCAGCTCGCGCCTTACTTAGTCGGCCACGACGCTCGTACGGTCCAGCAGGAATCGTGGGCGGGTCTCAAGAACGGCGCTTTGCTCACTAAAGCCGAGGACTCCGGGTTTTCTGTGTTCGCGTTGAGGCGTAACCGTCCACTGCAGCCGACCGCCCGAGGCGGCGGCTGATTGGAAACGATAAGCGGACGCCGACAGCGTCTCGGCCCAACGTCCGTCCCCATCAGACTGCCTACCCCTTAGGGGCGCCCCTTCTTCTGAAATCGCGTCACTGCCCGATTGTGCTCATCGAGCGTCCGCGAAAACTGGTGTGCCCCATCCCCCCGCGCCACGAAGTACAGCGCATCGGTTTTCGCCGGATTCACTGCTGCCCGCATTGAGGCAAGCCCCGGCATGGCGATGGGCGTCGGCGGCAGGCCGGCGCGGGTGTAGGTGTTGAACGCGGTGTCGGTTTCGAGGTCGGTCTTGCGGATGTTGCCGCGGTAGCGGTCGCCCATGCCGTAGATGACGGTGGGATCGGTCTGCAGTCTCATGCCGATACGCAGGCGGTTGCTGAATACGCCTGAGATGGTCGGGCGTTCGGTGGGGTCGCCGGTTTCCTTTTCGACGATGGAGGCGAGAATCAGGGCTTCGTAGGGCGTTTTGACGAGCAGGCCTTCTCCCCTCGCCTGCCAGACTTGCTCCAGCTGCTTTTGCATCAGCCGGTGCGCGCGGGCCATGACTTTCAGGTCCGGTTCGCCTTTGGCGAAGAGGTAGGTGTCGGGGAAGAACTGGCCTTCGGCGGGCGTGCCTTCGGGTGCCCCGAGCTTTGCCATGATCTGCGCTTCGTCCATGGCCGTTGTGTCGTGGCGCAGGTCCGGATTGTCGTTCAGGGCGGTGCGCATTTGCGCGAAGGTCCATCCTTCCACCAGCAGCAGTTCGCTCAGCATCACGTCGCCGGAGGTGATTTTCTGCAGGATCTCCCAGGGCGCCACGCCCTGGGAGATTTCATAGCTGCCGGCCTTGATGCGCGAGCCCTTGCCCGCCAGGCGCACCATCAGGTTGAAATGCGCCTCGGAGAGCGGCACGCCGGCTTCGGCGATCTGCCGCGTTACGCTTCTGAGCGCGCTGCCGGAGACAATCGAGAATTCCAGGGTATTTGACGACAACTGCTGCGAAGGCAGTTGCAGCGGCAGCATGGCCATGCCGACAAGCCAGGCGCAAAAAGCCGCCGCAAGCGCGAAACCGGCAAGTACCAGCAACTTGAGGGTGCGGAGCATGAAAGGAATTCGAAAAGGAAGGGAATCGAAAAGCAGTGCGGGGATGAGGGAAATGCAGCCCGTATAATAACTCGCAGACTCTGAACAACCCCTCTTCGATACGAAACACATGAACAACGACTGGCAGCAAATCCTCGAACGCGCGGGAGCCCGCATCGAATCCGGCATCGTGGCGGATTTCGGCGATCCTGCCGCCGAGCTGCGCGCGGCGCGCACGGACAATGTTCTGGCGGATCTTTCGCATCTCGCGGTGATTTCCATCGCAGGCGAGGAAGCTGAAACCTTTCTGCAGGGCCAACTGAGCTGCGACGTCAAGGCCATCGCGCCGCAGGGCGCAACGCTGGGCAGCTACTGCACGCCCAAGGGACGCATGCTCGCAACCTTTCATCTGCTGCGTGCGCAAGACGCTTTTTTCATGGTGCTGTCGGCGAGCATTGCGGCTGCCATACAGAAGCGGTTGTCGATGTTCGTGTTGCGCGCCAAAGTGAAAATCGCTTCGGCCGGTGACGCTCTGGTGCTGATGGGGTTGTCGGGGCCCTCTTCCCTGCGGCCACTGGCGGAGTTGTTGTCCGATGCCGCCCTCCAGAGCTTCGAGATGTCCGATGGACGCAAGCTGCTGCTCGTGCCTGCGCCATCGGCCGCGGCTGCATGGGGCGTTCTCGCCAAGAGTTTCAAACCCATGGGTTCGCCGGCCTGGCAATGGCTGGACATTCATCACGGCATTCCGCTCATCACCCAGGCCACACAGGATCAACTGGTGCCGCAGATGGCCAATCTCGAACTGATCGGCGGCGTGAGTTTCAAGAAGGGCTGCTACCCGGGCCAGGAAATCGTGGCTCGCACGCAGTACCTGGGCAAGGTCAAGCGCCGCATGTTCAGGGCGCATCTGGACGTGCAAGCCGCGCCCGGCGATGCGCTGTACAGCGACGATCTGGGCGATCAGTCCAGCGGTCTGGTGGTGAACGCGCAAGCGTCACCCGA
Source organism: uncultured beta proteobacterium (assembly GCA_903899705.1). Classification (GTDB taxonomy): domain Bacteria; phylum Pseudomonadota; class Gammaproteobacteria; order Burkholderiales; family SG8-39; genus 2-02-FULL-62-17. The sequence continues at coordinate 216 of CAIUKQ010000131.1, read as the reverse complement.
GGGCGGTTATGACTTGCTGGCGGTTGCGCAGTTGGCGAGCCGCGAGGCCTCCACAGTACGGCTGAAATCACCGCAAGGGCCGGCGCTGCGCTTCGATGCCCTTCCCTATGCCGTCGACTGAGCCGTCCAACGAGAACCGCGCGTGAAACACAGCATCTATATCTACTATAAGGTCACACCGCAGAACGAAAAGGCGGTGCGCGCCGCGGCGGAGAG
>CAIUKQ010000130.1 GCA_903899705.1 uncultured beta proteobacterium | reverse complement strand
TGTTCGGCAGCGGCGTGGCATCCAACATCCCCGGCGGGCCGATGGCCTTGCTGCGCACGCAGCCGGATCTCCCGGTGCCGGACCTTCAGTTTGCCTTCCGTGCCATTGCACGCGACGCCGCGCCCTGGTTCCCAGGGCTGGGCCGGAAATGGCGGGACTGCTGCATCTTTGTGCCGGCGCTTCTGCATCCGCAAAGCCGCGGCAGTGTGACGCTGGCGTCTGCGGATCCGATGGCGCCGCCCCGCATTCAGCCCAACTATCTCTCGGTGGATGCCGATTTCAAGCCGCTGATGGAAGGCATCCGCATTGCGCGCGAGGTGGCTAGGCAGCCGGCGCTCAAGGGATTCTGCGGCGATGAACTGTTTCCGGGATCCCGCGTCGACAATGACGAGGCGATGCGGGCATTTATCCGCAATGCCGCGGGCACCTTTCATCACGCCTGCGGCACCTGCCGCATGGGGCGCGACGACGCGGCGGTAGTGGATCCTGATTTGAACGTTCGAGGTATCGATGGCCTGCGCGTGGTGGATGCTTCGGTGTTGCCCGACCTTCCGGGTGCCAATATCAATGCATGCACCTTCATGCTGGCGGAGAAGGCTGCGGACCTGATACGCGGCATGCCATTGTTGCCACCCGCTATCGTTTAAGTCCGATGACATTCCGTTTAAATTAAAACTCCGGGAGAATGTGATGAATCCCCAAGCCGCCCCTGCCCAGTCCGAGCTTCAGCAGCAACTGGGCGCTGCCTACGACCCGTTCAACGACCCGATACTCACCAACCCGTTTCCCTTTTTTGCCGAAGCCCGCGCGGTGCCGGTGTTTTACAGCCCCAAGCTGGACTACTGGGTGGTCACCCGTTATCACGACTGCCGTGAGGTGCTGCAGAATTCGAAACTCTATTCGGCAAGCAACACGCTCGATTCGATCAAGCCGGTTTGCCCGCATGCCCGCCAGATCATGCAGAGCGGCTTCCGGCCGGTGAAGACGCTCACCAATGCCGATCCGCCCATTCACACCCGTACCCGCAGGTTGGCGAACGCCGCGTTCACGCGAAGCGGTGTCGCCAAATGGGAAGGCTATGTGCGAGATCTGACGCGCGGCTATCTCGATGCCCATTTCAAAAATGGTCACGCCGACATGATCGCGGACCTGGGTTATCAGCTCCCGGCGCTGGTGATCTTTCGCATCATGGGCGTGCCGCCGGAATCGGTGCCTGTGGCGAAGGCGGCCTCCTCGACTCGAATCCTTTTCAACTGGGGATATCCGACGGACGAGGAGCAGGCGAAGCTTGCGCAGGACAGTGTCGACTTCTGGGCCTTCGCCGAAAAGCTGGTGGCTGAACGCGCGCGCTCGCCGGGGGATGATTTCATCAGCGCGCTGCTGCAGGCGCGCGATGGCGATCTGCCGGCTCTGAGCGAGGCCGAAGTCACCACCATACTTTCCGCGACGCTCACGGCCGGCCATGAAACCACCACCAGCGCCATTGGCAATGCATTCTGGTGGCTGCTCACGAACCGTCATGCCTGGGAGGAAATCTGCGCCGACCGTTCGTTGATTCCCAATGCGGTCGAGGAGTTGCTGCGCATTGATCCGTCGGTGAATTCCTGGCGCCGCAAGGCCATCGCGGATGTGGAGATCGGCGGTGTAAAGGTGCCTGCAGGCGCGAACCTGCTGGTGCTGGTGGCGTCGGGCAATCATGACCCGGCGGTATTCCCGGATCCGGAAACGCTGGATATCCATCGCACCAACGCGAAGGAACATATCGGTTTCGGTTACGGCGCCCACATCTGCTTGGGCGCGCCACTCGCGCGTCTCGAACTCCGGGTGGTGTTGGAAGAGGTGAGCGCGCGTTTGCCGGGGCTGCGACTGGTGCCGGATCAGAAGCTCGAATTCCTGCCCAATACGTCCTTTCGCGGCCCCCGTTCGCTCAAGGTCAATTGGGTGAGCTAGTCTGTAAGTATTTGAATAATTTAATAAATTAGACAAGCATCCGAATTGCCAATCCCGCCACGGCGCAGCTGCCGATTAGGGGTATGACGCCCAATTTGAATTTGAAAAGGGCCGCCAGCGCGGCCACGCCGATGACCGCGCTGATCCACTCGAAATGCCCGGAAAAACCGGCCGGCCAAAGCACGTGATAAGCGAAGAACATCGCGAGGTTGATGATCACGCCCACCACCGCCGCCGTGATGCCGGTGAGCGGGGCGGTGAAGCTGAGATTGCCATGCGTCGATTCGACCAGGGGCCCGCCCACCAGAATGAATACAAATGAGGGCAGGAAAGTGAAATAGGTTGCCACGGCCGCGCCGGCCGCACCTGCGAAAAGCAGCGCGTCGGGGCCAAACAGTTCTTTGGTCCAGGCCCCGACGAATCCGACGAACGCGACCACCATGATGAGCGGGCCGGGGGTGGTCTCGCCCAGCGCGAGGCCGTCGATCATCTGCGTGGGTGTCAGCCAACCATAGCCGTCAACGGCGCCCTGATACACGTAGGGCAGCACTGCATAGGCGCCACCGAAGGTGAGCATCGCGGCCTTGGTGAAGAACCAACCCATTTGCGTGAGGGTTCCATCCCAACCGCCCGCATTTAACAAGGCGGCCAGAGGCACGATCCACAGGATCAGGCCGCCTATCGTGAATCCGGCGAGGGCTTGCCATGAAAATCTTGCGTGATCAGGCGTCGGCGTGTCGTCATCAATAATTGCGGCTCCGTAAGTTTTGCCCGCCTTGCCGTGACCGCCGCCGGCCGCGAATTTGCCCGGCGCAATGCGCCCGCCGAGTGAACCCAGCAATCCCGCTGCGATGATGATGACCGGAAACGGCACGTCGAACGCAAATATGGCGATGAAGGCGGCGGCACTGATGCTCCACAGCACCCAGTTCTTCAACGCCCGTGACCCAATGCGCCACGCGGCGTGCAACACCAGCGCAGTCACCGCCGGTTTGATGCCGAACAGGATGCCCGCCACCACGGGCACATTGCCCCAGGCCATGTAGATCCACGACAGCCCGATCAGGATGAACAGCGAGGGCAGGACGAACAGGCCGCCCGCGATGATGCCGCCCCAGGTGCGGTGCATGAGCCAGCCGATGTAGGTGGCCAGCTGCTGCGCCTCCGGGCCGGGCAGGGTCATGCAGTAATTGAGCGCGTGCAAAAAGCGCTTTTCGGAAATCCAGCGCTTTTTCTCCACCAGATCCTGATGCAGGATCGCAATCTGCCCGGCGGGACCGCCGAAACTGATGAAGCCCAGTTTCAGCCAGTACCAGAAGGCCTGGCTCAAGGTGACGGGGGCCGGCGCTTCTTCTTTGTCGTTCACGATTATGAATCTTCCGATGAAATGAACCGGTGGTAATGTCGCGGCCTGCCTGCGACGATTTGCCGTTGCCGGCTGATGCGCAACCCTAACAGCATTCGAACCATTCATGAATACCTTCAGCGAAGCCGCTCTGGAATCTGCGAGGCTGCTTCTCGGGCTGGACTCGCATCTTCTCGCGATCGTCGCGCTCAGCCTGGAGGTGAGCATCGCCGCGGCGTTGTGCGCCTCGGTCATCGGCCTGCCGATCGGCGCGATGATTGCGGTGCGCCGGTTTCCCGGCCGGCAGTTCATTGTGGTGGTCCTCAATGCGCTCATGGGCCTGCCGCCGGTGGTGGCAGGCCTGGTGGTCTACCTGCTGCTTTCGCGCGCAGGCCCGTTGGGCGGTTACGGCATCCTGTTCACGCCAGCCGCCATGATCATCGCGCAGACTGTGCTTGTGCTGCCCATCATCGCGGCTTTGACCCGGCAGTCCATCGAGGATGCCTGGCGCGATTACGAAGAGCAGTTAAAGTCCCTGGGCGTCACACCGTCACGCGCGGCGCTGACGCTCCTGTGGGATTGCCGGTTTTCCCTTCTGACGGCAGTGCTGGCCGGATTCGGGCGCGCCGTTGCCGAGGTCGGCGCGGTCATGATGGTGGGCGGAAACATCGACGGCGTCACGCGCGTCATGACGACGACCATTGCGCTTGAAACCAGCAAGGGTGATCTGCCGCTCGCGCTGGGCCTGGGCGCGATTCTGCTGTTGCTGGTGCTGACCCTGAACGCGCTGGTGCTTGCGATCCGCGATTTTGCCGAAAGGCGCTACGGGTGAGCGGCATGCTGCCTTTGCGGTTGGAGGGAGTGCACTTCAGTGCGGGAGGGAACACGCTGCTTGGCGTCATTGACGCGGCCTTCGAAACCGGCAGTCGCACCGTGATTCTGGGCCCAAACGGGGCGGGCAAGAGCCTGCTGCTGCGAATCTGTCACGGGCTGATTGCGCCGTCCTCAGGTCGCGTTGTCTGGGCGGGAACTGGGCGTCAGGCCATGGTGTTTCAGCGACCGGTCATGCTGCGCCGCTCGGCATTGCGAAACATCACCTATGCCTTGTCACTGGCCGGTGTGCCCGGCGTGCAACGCGATGCGCGCGCGATGGAGGCGCTGGAACGCGTCGGCCTTGCCGGTGTGGCGCGGCGCGCGGCGCGCGTGCTCTCAGGCGGTGAGCAGCAGCGCCTCGCGCTGGCTCGTGCCTGGGCGCTCGCGCCGCAGGTGCTGTTCCTCGATGAACCCACGGCCAACCTGGATCCGGGCGCCACGCGCCAGATCGAAGCGGTGATCGATGAGTTTGATGCCGCGGGGACGAAAATCATCATGACGACGCACAGCCTGGGTCAGGCGCGGCGGATGGGTGACGAAGTGATGTTCATCCATCACGGGCAGGTGGCGGAGCGTGCGCCGGTGAAGCAGTTCTTCGAGGCGCCGGCATCGGAAGAGGCAAGGAGTTTTATCAAGGGGGAAATGCCATGGTGAAAAAAAACATGGTGAAAAAACTATTGCTGTTGGTGGCAATGATGACATTCCCAACACTCTCGCAGGCGCAGCTCCCTTTCATCGTGGTGGCATCGACCACCTCGACCGAACAGTCGGGCCTGTTCAAGTTCCTGTTGCCGGTGTTCGAGAAACTTGCGGGCATGCAGGTGCGCGTGGTGGCGCTGGGGACCGGGCAGGCGCTCGATCTCGCGCGACGTGGCGACGCTGATGTGGCCTTCGTGCACGACACCGAACTGGAGCTGAAGTTTGTCGCCGACGGACATGCGGTGGGCCGGCGCGAGGTGATGTTCAACGATTTCATATTGATCGGTCCCCAATCCGACCCCGCGCACATCGCCGGCGGCAAGGACATCGTGGAAGGCCTCAAACGTGTGGCGTCATCGAAGTCGGCCTTTGTCTCGCGCGGTGACCGCAGCGGCACGCATGCGGCGGAGTTGCGACTGTGGGGCATTTCAGGCATCGATCCGCACTCCGGCAAGGGAAGCTGGTATCGCGAAACCGGCTCGGGCATGGGGCCGGCCCTGAACACGGCAAGCGCGATGAACGCCTACATCCTTGCCGACCGTGGCACCTGGATATCCTTCAGGAACCGCGGGGATTCCGTGATCCTGATCGAAGGCGACAAGCGCCTGTTCAACCAGTACGGCGTGATGCTGGTCAATCCGGCGCGGCATCCGCACGTCAAGGTGGAGCTGGGCAACAGATTCATCAACTGGCTGGTATCACCAGAGGGGCAGAAGACCATCGCCGGCTACAGCATAGATGGCCAGCAGTTGTTCTTTGCGAATGCGGCCCCGGGCAGGTAGGAGCAAACTGGGGGATCTTTCAGATAGTCTGGAATGAATGCCGTGATGAAAATCCGTTCGGAGGACTTCCGGGTGCCCGCGTCGGGCAAGGTGAATCTCGGCAAATGGCCGACCAAGATTGCGCCAGCTTACCGGTCAAAAAGCGAATACGAGAAACTTCTTCGCCGACAAAGCGATGAATTGAGCATGCTTCAGCAGCTCCAGTACGCCACCGACCAGTACGCCGTGCTGCTGATCTTCCAGGCGATGGATGCCGCCGGCAAGGACGGGGCCATCCGCAACGTGATGTCCGGCGTCAATCCGCAGGGCTGCCAGGTGTTCAGCTTCAAGCATCCCAGCGCCGAGGAACTGGAACACGATTTCCTCTGGCGGACCACGCGCAACCTGCCGGAACGCGGCCACATAGGGATATTCAACCGTTCCTACTACGAGGAGGTGCTGATTGTCCGGGTGCATCCGGAGATCCTGCGCACCCAGGGCCTCCCGGACAGCCTGCAGGATGAAAAAACGGTATGGGAGGGCCGGTATCGTTCCATCAACGATCTTGAAAACCACCTTTACCGCAACGGCACGCGCATCATCAAGTTCTTCCTGCATCTGTCGGAGGAGGAGCAGCGCAAGCGCTTCCTTGATCGCATCGACGATCCGGAAAAGAACTGGAAAATGAGTCTTTCGGACATCCAGGAAAGGAAATTCTGGAACAAATATATGGATGCGTACGCAGCCTGCCTCGAGGCAACCAGCACGCGGCATGCACCCTGGTACGTGGTTCCCGCCGATGACAAGCGCAACGCGAGGCTCATTGTTTCCCACATCCTGATGGACACGCTCAAGGGTTTGTCGATGGCCTTTTCCGCTCCAACTCAAGAACGAAGCCGGGAACTGAAATCCATCCGCAGGCTGTTGGCGAAGTAAGGCGGCGGCCGATGAAGACTCGATCGCCGTTGCGCGACGCTGTTCTGGTGGCTGGTGTGGCTGCGGGATTTTTTATGCTGTCTGTCGTATTCGAGTTTTCCGAGTTCCTGGCCCGCCGGACCGAGGTCTTCGAGCGCTGGCAGCTCGATGAACTGCCGCTGACGCTGATGGTGCTGGCGTTAGGGGTCGCATGGTTTGCCTCCCGCCGGGTTGCGGAACTGCGCGCGGCCCTTGCGGCCCAGGCGCGCGCGGAGTCGGAAACAGCCCAGCTGCTGCGCCAGAACCGCGATCTGGCGCGGCAACTGATCGGCGTGCAGGAAGATGAACGCCGCACCATCGCGCGCGAATTGCACGACGAACTGGGCCAGTATCTGAGCGCCATCAAGGTGGATGCGGTTTCGATCGAGCGTTCGCCCGCCAACAGGGACGCGTCCGTGCGCACCAGTGCGCGCGCCATCGCCGATGCCGCGGATCACATGCACGCCATCGCGCGCGGCATGCTCACGCGCCTGCGTCCGCAGGGATTGGATGAACTGGGCGTCGCTGCCTGCCTTCAGGAACTTGCCGAAACCTGGGAGCAGCGGCATGGCATCGATTGCGTGTTTCTTTCTTCGGGAAAGCTCGATGATCTCGGTGAGTCGGTGAACATCACCGTCTATCGCATGGTGCAGGAGAGCCTCTCGAATGTGGCCCGGCATGCGCAGGCGCGGCGCGTCACGGTGCGCCTCGAACGCGACGCTCACCGGCTGACAGTAGCCGTCGAGGATGATGGCAAGACAGCCATGGATGCGAACGGGAAGGGGTCCTGCAGTGGACTTGGCCTGCTGGGAATGAATGAACGTATCGGCGCGCTCGGTGGCACGCTGGCGATCGCGGCGGGCGCCGAAGGCATGCGCGTGGCCGCCGTCTTGCCCTTGCCTGATAATATATAACTAATTGATTTAACAAGAAATATTGTAATGATCGACGTTCTTCTTGTGGATGATCATGCGGTGGTTCGCGCGGGCTACCGGCGATATCTTGAACAATCGTCCGACATCCGGCTCGTGGCCGAAGCCGCGAGCGCCGAGGAGGGCTATGTCGCTTATTGCCGGACATCTCCCCAGGTGAGTGTGGTTGACCTCTCCATGCCGGGCGCCAGCGGCGTTCAACTGATCAGCCGCATCATGGCCCGCGATCCGCACGCCCGGGTCATCGCATTCAGCATGCATGACGAGAGGCTTTTCATCACCCAGGCCCTGGCTGCGGGCGCAAGCGCCTACGTGACGAAGAACAGCGCCGGGGAAATCCTCATCGAGGCGGTGCGCGAGGTTCATGCCGGTCGCAGTTACCTGAGTCCGGACATACGCGAACGGGTGACCGCTGCAAGGCCGGTCGCACCCGGTCCGGATTCGCTCTCACCCAGGGAGTTCGAAGTGTTTCGTCTGCTGGCGCAGGGGCTCTCGGTTGCGAAGATCGCCGACAGCCTGAACCTCAGCCAGAAGACCGTGGCCAACCATCAGACGCAGATCAAGGAAAAACTGGGTGTCACCACCACCGCGGCGCTCGTGCATCTGGCACTGGGCAGCGGGTTGATCAAGCACTCTGTGCCGGAATAATCGGCAAACCGTGCCGGCGACGCCCGGCGCGATGCTTCCCTTTCCCGAAGCATACCGGCGCAGATCGGGAGTTTTTCCCGGGACAGGGCCGATCGCCCCCCGTTACGCTCGAGCGCCTGATTCTCTGGTGCCGGCGTGCCCCAACTTCCTTTTCATTCGATCCTTCCCCTCGGCCTTTGCGCACTGATCGGTCTTCAGGTCGCGGCATTTGCATGGGGCGGAGAGCCCGCATCCGTGATGACGGCGCAGGCGGTGGAGGTGATCGGCATCACGCCGCTGCCCGGCCTCGGCGTGCCGCTGTCGCAGGTGCCGGCGCCCGTGCAGTCCGCGAGCAGCCGCGATATTGAACAAAGCGGCGTGCGAAGCATGGCGGATTTTCTTCAGCGCAATTTTGGCGGCATTTCGGTGAACGAGATGCAGGGAAATCCGTTTCAGCCCGACATCAGCTATCGGGGCTTCACGGCCTCGCCTTTGCTTGGCACACCGCAGGGCCTGTCCATCTATCTGGATGGTGTGCGCATCAACCAGCCCTTTGGCGATGTGGTGAACTGGGACATGATTCCGCGCAATGCCATTCGCTCGGTGACGCTGATGCCGGGTTCCAATCCGCTGTTCGGGCTCAACACACTGGGCGGTGCGCTGTCGTTGCAGACAAAGGATGGGCTCAGCGATCCGGGAACGGTCGTGCATCTGAATGCCGGCTCGTCGCGGCGCGGCACCGTGGAGTTCGAGCATGGCGGCGCGAATCGCCATGATCTGGACTGGTTTGTCGCGGGCACGGCCTATTCGGAAGCCGGGTGGCGCGACAACTCCCCGACGCAACTCGGGCAACTGTTCGGAAAGCTGGGATGGGGCACCGGCGACACGCGCATCACGCTGAGTTACGCCTACGCCAATGCCTCCCTGACCGGCAATGGACTGCAGGACCCGCGTTTTCTTGCGCGGCAATATTCAAGCGTGTACACAAAGCCTGATGTCACGGACAACCGTTCGGGATTCTTCAATCTGGCGGTGTCGCATGCCCTTTCCGAGGAGCTCAGTTTCTCGGGCAATGCCTATTATCGTTCGTCTGCGAGCAGCACGCTGAACGGCGATGTCAACGGAGGTTCGCTGGATCAGGCGGCATACCAGCCCACCGCGGCTGAACGTGCGGCGCTCACGGCCGCAGGCTATTCGGGGTTTCCGGCGGCGGGCGAGACTGCCGGCAACACGCCATTTCCCTACTGGCGCTGCATCGCCAATGTGCTGCTGCGCGACGAACCCGGCGAGAAGTGCAACGCGCTGATCAATCGCAGCCGCACCACGCAGCAGAATGCCGGCGCCTCGGGGCAGGTCACCCATTCCGGGACGTCATGGGGTTTTGCGGACAGGATGACTGCTGGTGTTGCGCTGGACCTCAGCCGGATGAAGTTCGCGCAGTCGACGCAGATCGGCTACCTGAATCCGGATCGCAGCGTCACCGCGCTCAATGCCTTCGCGGACGGCGTCACAGGCGGCAACGTCAATGGCGTTCCGTTTGATAACCGCGTCGACCTGGGTGCTTCGTCGAGCACCACAAGTCTTTACGCCACCGACATCGTGGCGCTCAACGATGCGTGGCACCTGACGGCCTCCGGACGATACAACCGCACCCGGGTGCAGAACCGCGACCAGATCAATCCCGGAAGCGGAGCGCGTTCGCTTGATGGCGACCAGACTTTTTCCCGGTTCAATCCGGCCTTGGGTCTGACTTTTGCACCCGACCGCGCGATGAACGCGTGGATAGGCCTCAATCATGGCACCCGCGCTCCCAGCGCAATCGAACTGGGTTGTGCGAATCCGCTTCAGCCTTGCCGTCTTCCGAACTCCATGGCCGGTGACCCGCCTCTGAAGCAGGTCGTTGCCCGAACGCTTGAGCTGGGGGCGCGAGGCGTTCTTTCCGGCGGATTGCAATGGACCGTGAACCTGTTTCGCGCCGAGAACCATGACGACATCCTGTTCGTCGCGGCGCCGAATCAGACGCAATTCGGATATTTCAGGAACGTGGGCATGACGCGCCGCGAAGGACTGGAACTGGGATTGCGCGGTTCCATCGGGGAATTCACCGCCGGCGCGCAATACAGCCTTGTGAGCGCGACCTACCAGACCGAAGAGTCGGTCAATGGCACGGGCAACAGCACCAACAGCACCGTCACGTCGGGTGGCGGAGCGGGCCTCGACGGCACCATCCGTATTCGTCCGGGTGACCGCGTACCGCTGATTCCGCGCCAACAGTTAAAACTGAATCTCGACTACCTGTTTTCGCAGAAGGTGTTGCTGGGCGCGAACCTCATCGGCACGGGCAGTTCCTTTGCGCGGGGGAATGAAAACAACGACCATCAGCCGGACGGGGTTTTCTATCTCGGTTCCGGAAGGTCGCCGGGGTACGCGGTGCTCAATCTGAGCACGCGGGTGCAGATCGAACCGTCATTGAGCCTGCATGGCCAGATCAGCAATGTCTTTGACCGCAGGTACAGCACCGCAGCACAGCTGGGGCCCACCGGATTCAATGGCGCCGGCAATTTTGTCGCGCGGCCTTTTCCGGCGGTGGGCGGCAATTTCCCGGTGCAGCAGACAACCTTCCTTGCGCCCGGCGCGCGGCGGGCTTTCTGGATCGGGCTCAGCTACCGGTTTGACGCCAGCCGAGGCTGAATATTGGCCCGTGCGCGCCGGCCAGATGGAGACTGAATTATGATGCGGGCACAGAGACGACGGAGAGGGTGATGAAAGCTGGAATGGATATTCTGAAAGGCCAGTCCGGCAGCGTAATCCGGTTGTTCGCTCTGGCCATGGCCGCGGTGGCCGCAAGCCTCATTGCGCTGCCGGTGCGCGGCGAGACGGCCGTGGTTGTCCCGGCGTCGGCTGTTGACGTTGCTCCCGCTGGCAAGGCGGCAACCGAGACGGCAGTGTTCGCCGGGGGCTGCTTCTGGGGCGTGCAAGGTGTGTTTCAGCACGTTGTCGGTGTCGCCAGCGCGGTCTCGGGCTATGCCGGCGGCAGCGCCGACACGGCGACCTACGAGAAGTCCAGCAGCGGCACCACCGGCCACGCCGAGTCGGTTCGCGTCACCTATGACCCGAAGAAGATCAGTTATGGCCGTTTGCTGCAGATCTACTTTTCGGTGGCTCACAATCCCACCGAACTCAACCGCCAGGGGCCGGACCATGGAACGCAGTACCGGTCCACGATCTTTCCCTTCAATGCCGAACAGGCGAAGGTGGCCGGCAGCTACATCGACCAGCTCAATCGCGCCAACACATTTGGCAAAAAGCTCGCGACGACGATCGAACCGGATAAGCGCTTTTATCCGGCCGAGGCCTACCACCAGGATTACCTGACGCTCAACCCGCAGCAGCCCTACATCGTGATCAACGATCTGCCCAAGATCGACAACCTGAATCGGCTGTTTCCCGCGGTGTATCAGGCCGCCCCGGTGCTCGTGGGGGCGGCCAAGGCGTCGCGCTGAAATGCCCAAGTCGGCCCGTTATCCCGGATTGACCCTCAGAATCCTGACCAGCCGGTCTCCCGCCATGGGGCCGGGCAAGGCCGCGCTGATCGAGGCGATCGACCAGTCGGGCTCGATCTCGGGCGCGGCACGGGAGCTGGAAATGTCCTACCGGCGGGCCTGGCAACTGGTCGAGGCCATCAATGCGAGCTTCAGGGAGCCGCTCATTACCACGGCCACCGGTGGCAAACGCGGGGGCGGGGCGGTTGTCTCCGAGCTTGGTCGCGAGGCGGTCAAGCGCTATCGCACCATGGAAAGCAAGGCCTCGCGGGCGATCGAGGCCGACGTTGCCGGCTTTTCGTCGCTGTTGAAACCCGCGGCACGGCGATCCAGAAAGGATTGAATCCGGGTTTCCCCCGTGAATCCGCTTCGTCCGACATTCGCTATATACAGTAAAATATAACGATGCCCGCCGATTACCAGCTGTTTGCGCAGCCCTGAAAGGACGAATCCTTGAGCGTCCATTTCATCCGCGTGTTTCTGCTTGTTTGTCTTTGGGCCTCGTCCATCGCGGCGAGCGCGCAGGGTGTGACGATTTTCGCGGCGGCCAGCCTCACCGATGCGATGAACGATGTCGTGAAAATGTATGCCGCGAAATCGGGTGTCGGCGTCAAGTCGTCTTATGCGGCCAGTTCCGCGCTCGCGCGCCAGATCGAGAGTGGCGCGCAGGCAGACCTTTTTTTCTCCGCGGATGATGAGTGGATGGATTACCTGGAGAAACGATCCCTGATTGATAAAGGCACGCGGTTTGACCGTCTGGGCAATCGGCTGGTGCTCATAGCGCCCGCCGGCGCCGCGCGCAAGGTCGAGATTCGAAGGGGCATTGATCTGGCCGGGCTGCTGGCAGGCGGCCGGCTTGCGACCGGCGATCCGGCCAGCGTCCCCGTCGGTCGGTATGCCAGGCAGGCGTTGACCTACCTGGGATTGTGGGCGTTTGCGGAAGCGAAGCTTGCGCGCGCGGACAATGTCCGGTTTGCATTGACTTACGTGGAGCGCGGGGAAGCGCCCTTGGGCATCGTTTATTCCACCGACGTGGCGATCGCCAGAGGCGTGCAGGTTATCGGCGTATTTCCGCAGGAGTCCCATTCTTCAATCAACTATCCCATTGCGATTGTCGCAGGACGCGGGACCGCCCCAGTGAGGGCATTTCATGGTTTCATTCTCGGGAGCGAAGCGGCGGCAGTTTTCCAGCGCTTCGGTTTCGCTGTCAGGTGAGGTCATGCTGACCGATTTTGAGCTGCAGGCGCTCTGGTTGAGCCTGAAGGTGGCCTTGCGCAGCGTGGCTTTGTCCCTGCCGTTTGCATTGGGCGCAGCCTACGTTCTCGCGCGCATTCGCTTTCCAGGCAAGGTATTGTTCGACGGCCTGGTTCATCTGCCGCTGGCATTGCCGCCGGTGCTGGTCGGCTACCTGTTGTTGCTGACTTTTGGCATTCGCGGGCCGCTGGGCGGATGGCTCTTCGAAACCTTTGGCCTGCGTCTGGCTTTCACCTCGCTGGGTGCTTCGATCGCCACCGCGGTGATGTCCTTTCCATTGATGGTTCGGTCAATCCGTCTTTCGATCGAATCCATCGATTCGGGCCTCGAAAGCGCTGCTGCAACGTTGGGCGCATCGCCGCTTGACCGGTTTTTCACCATCACTCTGCCGCTGATGCTGCCCGGTGTTCTCTCGGGTTGCGTGGTGGCGTTTGCGGCGAGCCTCGGGGAATTCGGCGCGGTGATTACATTCGTGTCCAACATTCCCGGCGAAACCCAGACTCTGCCGCTCGCGATCTACTCGGCGGTGCAGACTCCGGATGGCGATGCGGCGGCGGCACGCCTGGCGGCCCTGTCACTGGTCCTTGCCTTGAGCGGACTCATGGTGTCGGAGATCATCGCGCGCCGGGCCCGGATGATGCTTGGTGGAGGCCCGGAATGATCGATCTGTCCATCCGGAAGCAGCTGGGTGAGTTTGGTTTAGATGTCTCCTTTTCCGTGCCGGAACAGGGGCTGACGGCGTTGTTCGGGCGTTCCGGTGCCGGCAAGACCTCGGTGATCGCCGCGATCGCCGGATTGCTGCGTCCCGACGAGGGCCACATCCGTGTATCTGGAAGAACACTTTTTGACTCGGCCTCGGGAGAGGATGTGCCGGTGCACCGGCGGCGCGTGGGTTACGTGTTCCAGGAAGGCCGCCTGTTTCCGCATCTATCGGTGCGAGACAACCTGCTGTATGGGCAGCGGCGATCCCCCGTCGTAAACCGCCGCATCGATCTTGACGAAATACTGGAACTGCTGGGTATCGCGGCGCTGCTGGGCCGAAGGCCGCGCGACCTGTCGGGCGGCGAAAAGCAGCGCGTCGCCATCGGCCGGGCGCTGCTGGCCCAGCCCGAGGTGCTGCTGATGGACGAACCGCTCGCCTCGCTGGATGCGCCGCGCAAGCGCGAAATCCTTCCCTACCTCGAGCGTCTGAGGGATGAACTGCGTGTGCCCATCGTCTATGTCAGCCACGCCATCGAAGAAGTTGTCCGTCTTGCCAACCTCGTGGTGGTGCTGGATTCAGGACGCGTTGCCGCGGCCGGGACGCCTGAAGAACTCGGGGAACGTCTGGACCTGCGGCCGCTGCTTGGAGAGTTTGAATCCGGCGCAGTGATCGACGCCAGTATGGAGGCCTATGACGCGGTGTTCGACCTGTCGACGCTGGCGTTCGACGGGGGGCGCCTGCGGGTGCCGGGTAACGCGGGCGTGATCGGCGCAAAAGTTCGAGTGAGGGTGCGGGCGCGCGACGTGTCGCTGGCGACGCAGAAGCCTGTGGATATCAGCGTGCAGAATATATTCGAAGGCAGCGTGGAACAGGTGGCCGAAGAGCCGGGCGCTTACGCCGAGTTGAAACTTCGTGTCGGCAATACGCGGTTTCTGTCGCGCGTGACGCGGGAATCGGTGAGTCGTCTTGGGCTTCGCACGGGTTCAAGGGTTTTTCTGCTGGTGAAATCGGTGTCCTTCGACCGCGAGACGCTCTCCGCTGCGCCCGGCATCGCCAGCGCCGGGCAGCGCGGACACGGTTGATAGAATGCGCACCTTCGCAACGGGATGGCCATGAAAATATTTGGTTTCGCAGGCTGGTCCGGCAGTGGCAAGACCACGCTGATCGAAAAGCTTATCCCGCAATTCAATGCGCGCGGGTTGAGGGTGTCCATGATCAAGCGCGCGCACCATGCCTTTGATGTCGATGTGCCGGGCAAAGACTCGTGGCGGCATCGCCAGGCGGGCTGTCAGGAGGTGCTGGTAAGTTCCTCCAATCGCTGGGCGCTGATGCACGAACTTCGCGGCGGGCCGGAACTCACGCTGGATGAATGCATCGCAAGGATGTCTCCCTGCGACCTGTTGCTGCTGGAAGGAAACAAGCATTCGCCCCTGCCGAAACTCGAAGTATGGCGCGAAGCCAACGGCAAACCGCTGCTGCACCCCGACGATCCGCACGTGCTCGCCATTGCGTGCGACACCCTGATCAACACGCCGCTGCCGCGTTACGGCCTCGATGAAGTGACGCGCATCGCCGATTTCATACTTGAACACGCAGGAGAAAACTGACATGGAACAACTCCCGACCAAAGGCCTGCTTTCCGTCGACGAAGCGCTTGAGCGCCTGCTCGCGGGCGCGGTGCCGGTTGCCGGCACCGAAACGGTCTCCACGCTGGACGCCTGCGGCCGGGTGCTGGCCGAGGCGCAGCACTCCACCATGAATGTGCCCTCGCTCGACAACAGCGCCATGGACGGCTATGCGGTGCGCGTCGCCGACCTTGCCGGCGACAAGCCCCGCCTCAGGGTTGCCCAGCGGATTTTTGCGGGTGCGGTGGGCAGTCGGCTCGAACCCGGCACAGTGGCGAGAATCTTTACCGGCGCTCCGATTCCCGAGGGGGCTGATGCCATCGTGATACAGGAGGACACCGTTGCCGACGGCGACCATGTGGTGTTCAACAGGAAACCCGGTGTGGGGGACTGGATACGACGGGTCGGCCAGGACATTCGGGAAGCGAGTCAGATTTTGCCTGCCGGTATTCGTTTGCGGCCTCAGGACACGGGTCTTGCAGCATCGGTTGGCATCGCAACCATGAAACTTCGCCGGCGAGTCAAGGTAGGCCTCTTTTTCACCGGCGACGAACTGGCCATGCCCGGAGAGCCGCTGCCGCCGGGCCGCATCTACAATTCCGCGCGCTTTACGCTACCGGGCCTTGCACGGCAACTGGGATGCGAAGTTATTGATTTCGGGATCGTGGAGGACACGCTGGATGCCACGCGCGCAATGCTGCGTCGCGCAGCCACGGAGTGCGACATCATTGTGACCTGCGGCGGGGTTTCAGTTGGCGAGGCCGATTTCGTCAAGCCGGCGGTGGAGGCCGAGGGCGAACTGTTGATGTGGCGAATTGCCATGAAGCCGGGCCGTCCGCTGGCGTTTGGTCGGGTACATGCGGGCGGCAAAACCGCGTCTTTCCTGGGGCTGCCCGGAAATCCCGTTTCAAGCTTTGTCACATTCGTGCTGTTCGTTCGGCCCTTCATTCTGAGAACCCAGGGAATCGACGCGACGGTCCCGCACGTCATTGACGCCCGGGCGGATTTTGACTGGCTGGAGCCCGACATTCGGCGTGAATTCCTGCGCGTGAAGTGGAATGAAAAGGGCGGGCTTGATCTTTATCGCACCCAGGATTCCGCGGTGTTGACATCGACGGTCTGGGCCGATGGCCTGGTCGACAATCCCGAGCGAAAAGTCATCCGGCAAGGCGACACGGTACGTTTCCTGTCCTACGCGAATTTGTTCCAGTGAGGTTGCCATGAGCGCCAGACTGTTATTTTTTGCATCCCTGCGTGAGCAGTTGGGCAGCAGCGGCGAAACACTTGAGTTGCCCGACGGAGTGCGTGATGTCAAAGGACTGAGGGCATTCCTGGTTGCCCGGGGCGGACAGTGGCAGGCGGCGCTGGCGGACGGGCGTTCCCTGAGGGTAGCCGTCAACCAGGATCTGGCCACCTGGGTCACTGCGATCAAGGATGGGGACGAAATTGCGTTTTTTCCGCCGGTCACAGGTGGATGAGGCTGCCATGACGATCAGAGTCCAGACCGGGGATTTCGACGTGGGAGCGGAGATCGCGGCCCTGCGTCAAGGTGACGCCAGGATTGGCGCAGTGGCGGCGTTCATCGGTCTGGTGCGCGACATCAACGACGGCAGCCAGGTCAACCGCATGACCTTGGAACATTATCCCGGCATGACGGAGCGGTCGCTGGAACGCATCGTTCTTGAAGCAAAAACCCGATTCAGTGTGGATCACGCCCTTGTAATCCACCGGGTGGGAGAACTTCTCCCCACGGATCAGATCGTGCTGGTGGTGACGGCGGGCGGGCATCGGGGTGACGTGTTCGCGGCCTGCGAATTCATCATGGATTTTCTGAAAACCGAAGCGCCATTCTGGAAAAAAGAGCAGGGTGCCAAGGGCGACAGTTGGGTTGCTTCCCGTCAGTCTGACGACGACGCGGCTGCCCGCTGGCGAGATAAGGCTGTTTGACCATGTTGCGCTGCAGCGCAGGGCCGCAAGCCAATGTGACCAAATTTGGCAAATTGAGCGTGATTGTGATGTTATTTGGATCGGGAATATATTCAAGTAATTGATTTGTAGGGGAAAAGAAATTCTCAAATAATGGCATGGAAGCTGCATGGAGATACGTACGTGCTCTACTCAAATTTCACCATTAACCTAGGAATCTTATGAAAACCCTTCAAAAAGGCTTTACGCTGATCGAGTTGATGATCGTGGTTGCGATTATCGGTATCTTGGCTGCAGTTGCCCTGCCTGCTTATCAGGACTACACCGTTCGCGCGAAAGCGTCGGAATTGATTCTGGCCGCATCCGGTGCGCGCACCGCGATTTCGGAGAAGTTCCAGACCAATCCGGCCGACACCGCGAATGCCGGTACCGGGGTCACTATCCCGGTGGTTGGCAAAATCTCTGCAGCCAGCGTGAACAACGCCGGCACGGTTTCCGTCAGTGGCAGCACTGCGGCCACCAGCACGGGTCAGGCCATTACCATCACCGTGACGCCGACCTTCGACACGACCAACGGCACGATCACCTGGTCTTGTGTCGGAACTCCGGCCCGTTACATGCCGGCCACCTGCCGCTAAGTTCTACCGCTTCATTAAAGCCCCTCTGCGGAGGGGCTTTTTTTTCGGCACATGAATGTGACGAAATTGGGCGCATTTGGCCCTGGCAGGTTCAGGGTTATGCCATCGGGATAACCTGATGTTTTGTAAGCATTTGTTTTTTAAACGCCGAGGTTCCTCGTGCGGCTGGTGTGGAAATTGCTGGAGGCCATTGATGTAGCCCCCTTTTTCAATCACCAGAGGACATCGTATGAGAAGCATACAAAAAGGCTTTACATTGATTGAACTGATGATCGTGGTCGCGATCATCGGTATTTTGGCGGCGGTTGCCTTGCCTGCCTATCAGGACTATACCGTCCGCGCCAAGGCGTCGGAGTTGATTCTTGCTGCGTCCGGTGCGCGCACCGCGATCTCGGAGAAGTTCCAGACCAATCCGGCCGACACCGCGAATGCCGGTACTGGGATCACCATTCCGGTTGTGGGAAAAGTTTCGGCAGCAAGCGTCAACAACGCCGGCACGATATCCGTCAGTGGCAGCACGGCTGCCACGAGCACGGGACAGGCCATCACCATCACCGTGACGCCGACCTTCGACACGACCAACGGCACGATCACCTGGTCCTGCGTGGGAACCCCTGCCCGTTACATGCCGGCGACCTGCCGCTAAGCCTTACTGCTTCAGCAGAGCCCCTCTTCGGAGGGGTTTTTTTTGCCCCAATTGCCGAAATTAGGCGCATTCGGTTATGACGTTGGAATGGGCTACGTATTTGTACGATTTTTTCGCAAAACGGCCATTGTTTTGGCTTGCCCGTGAGAGAATTATTTCGATTTGTAACTCTTTCCAACATCTCTTTTTGCGCAGAGGAATTCAATGAAAGGCACACAGAAGGGCTTTACTTTGATCGAATTGATGATCGTGGTTGCGATTATCGGTATCTTGGCGGCGGTCGCCTTACCCGCCTATCAGGATTACACCGTTCGTGCAAAAGCATCCGAGCTGATTTTGGCGGCATCCGGCGCGCGTACAGCGATTTCAGAGAAATTTCAGACCAGTCCTGGCAATTCCGCGAATGCCGGTTTAAGCATAACGATCCCGGTGGTCGGGAAGATCTCCGCTGCGAGTGTCAATAACGCCGGCACGATATCTGTTAGTGGCAGCACGGCTGCCACGAGCACGGGACAGGCCATCACCATTACCGTGACGCCGACCTTCGACACGACCAACGGCACGATCACCTGGTCCTGCGTGGGAACCCCGGCCCGTTACATGCCGGCGACCTGCCGCTAAGCTTTACTGCTTCAGCAAAGCCCCTCTTCGGAGGGGTTTTTTTTCTTATTACGTAGGTATGTGACGAAATTCTGTTGTGTTGGCGCAAGTACGCTAGCGTACATATGCTGTAAGCATTTGTTAAGACTATGTTTATTAATGGAAATATGAATTGGCACACTAAGTGCATGGTTTTACCCTGCAAGATCCATTTTCTTAAGGGGAGCAGGTGCTTATGAAGAACATTCAAAAAGGATTTACGCTGATCGAGTTGATGATCGTGGTCGCGATTATCGGCATTCTGGCCGCTGTGGCCCTGCCTGCGTATCAGGACTACACGGTTCGCGCGAAAGCCTCCGAACTGATTCTCGCCGCTTCGGGGGCGCGTACCGCGATTTCGGAGAAATTCCAGACCAGTCCAGGCGACACTGCGAATGCCGGTTCCGGGGTCACCATTCCGGTGGTCGGCAAGATCTCGGCCGCCAGTGTCAATGATGCCGGTACGGTTTCAGTGAGCGGCAGCACTGCAGCAACCAGCACGGGTCAAGCTATCACCATCACCGTGACGCCGACTTACGACACCACCAACGGCACCATCACCTGGTCCTGTGTGGGGACTCCGGCTCGTTACATGCCGGCAACCTGCCGCTAAGCTTCACTGCTTCATCAAAGCCCCTCTTCGGAAGGGCTTTTTTGTTGGGTCTGACACCGTTCTGCGAGCCGCACGTACATCGGGTCTTGCACATCAGTTCCTTTATGTCCTTGAAATCCGGGCATCCGGCCTCACCTAGCCGATCAACAGGATGTTTTTTGTGATCACTGACGCAGATCAATGCCCTATCGGGCGTGTGCGCGCAGAATGAATCACGCTTCATCAGATCGGGGTACGAACATGCGTTTTGACAAACTGACAACAAAGTTTCAGCAGGCTCTGTCCGATGGGCAAAGCCTTGCTGCAGGACACGACAATCCCTATGTCGAGCCAGTGCACGTCCTTTCGGCATTGCTCTCCCAGGAGGATGGCGGGGCGCTGCTTGCGCGAGCCGGGGTGAACCTGCAAGGCCTCAGGGAGTCGGTGAAGAAAGCCATGGATCGCCTCCCCAAGGTTGAGGGGAACAGCGGGGAGATCCAGATTTCCCGCGAGCTCACCAGCCTGCTCAACATCACCGATCGCGAGGCACAAAAGCGCGGAGACCAGTTCATCGCGTCGGAACTGTTCCTGTTGGCGTTGGCCGATGACAAGGGCGACGCCGGCCGGCTCCTGAAGGATGCCGGCGGCAATCGGAAGACACTTGAGACGGCAATCGCAGCGGTGCGCGGGGGCGAAACTGTCAACAACCCGGAAGCCGAGGGCCAGCGTGAGGCGCTGAAGAAATACACGCTCGATCTCACCGAGCGGGCCCGTGCGGGCAAACTTGACCCGGTGATCGGGCGTGACGACGAAATCCGGCGCGTCATCCAGATTCTGCAGCGGCGCACCAAGAACAATCCGGTGCTGATTGGCGAACCCGGCGTGGGTAAGACGGCCATTGTCGAAGGCTTGGCACAGCGCATCGTCAATGGCGAAGTACCCGAAACGCTCAAGGGGAAACGCGTTTTGTCGTTGGACATGGCCTCGCTGCTTGCTGGCGCTAAGTATCGCGGTGAATTCGAAGAGCGCCTGAAAACCGTGCTGAAGGAACTCTCCCAGGACCAGGGACAAACTATCGTTTTCATTGACGAGTTGCACACCATGGTGGGCGCGGGCAAGGCTGAGGGCGCAATGGATGCCGGCAACATGCTGAAGCCTGCGTTGGCTCGCGGCGAACTGCATTGCGTGGGCGCCACGACGCTCGATGAATACCGCAAATACATCGAAAAGGACGCGGCACTCGAGCGTCGGTTCCAGAAGGTGCTGGTGGGCGAGCCCAGTGTCGAGGCCACCATCGCGATCCTTCGGGGCCTCCAGGAGAAATACGAGGTCCATCACGGCGTGGATATCACCGACCCTGCCATTGTGGCGGCGGCGGAGCTGTCCAACCGCTATATCACCGATCGCTTTTTGCCGGACAAGGCCATCGATCTGATCGATGAAGCCGCGGCGCGCATCAAGATGGAAATTGATTCCAAGCCCGAAGTGATGGACAAGCTCGATCGCCGGACCATCCAGCTGAAGATCGAGCGCGAAGCAGTGAAGCGCGAAAAAGACGAGGCATCGAAGAAGCGCCTGGCGCTGATCGAAGAGGAGATCGTCAAGCTCGAACGGGAATACGCGGATCTCGAGGAAATCTGGAAGAGCGAGAAGGCCATCGTTCAGGGTTCGCAGCACATCAAGGAGGAACTCGAAAAGCTGAAGCTCGAGATGGACACCGCCAAGCGCAAGGGCGACTGGCAGAAAGTGTCGGAGATCCAGTACGGACGGATTCCCCAGCTCGAAGCCCAGATCAAGAAAGTCGAAGGGGCGGGCGGTGCTGCGCCTGCCACCGGCAAACCCCGTCTGTTGCGCACCGAAGTCGGCGCCGAGGAAATTGCCGAGGTGGTGTCGCGCGCAACGGGCATTCCCGTGTCAAAAATGTTGCAGGGTGAGCGCGACAAGCTGTTGAAAATGGAGGACCGGCTGCATGAGCGTGTAGTCGGCCAGGACGAGGCTGTGCGGCTGGTATCCGATGCCATACGCCGCTCGCGCGCCGGACTTGCCGATCCCAACAAACCGTATGGATCCTTCCTTTTCCTCGGGCCCACGGGCGTTGGAAAGACAGAGCTGTGCAAGGCGCTGGCATCGTTCCTGTTCGACTCCGAGGATCACCTGATTCGGATCGACATGTCCGAGTTCATGGAAAAGCACTCGGTGGCTCGGCTGATCGGCGCGCCGCCCGGATATGTGGGTTACGAGGAGGGTGGACACCTCACCGAGACGGTGCGGCGCAAGCCCTACAGCGTGATCCTGCTCGATGAAATGGAGAAGGCACACCCGGATGTGTTCAACGTCCTGCTGCAGGTGCTGGACGATGGTCGCATGACCGACGGACAGGGCCGCACGGTGGATTTCAAAAATACCGTCATCGTCATGACCTCCAACCTTGGGTCGCAGATGATCCAGCAGCTGTCGGGCAGCGATCCGGGCCTGATCAAGACCGCGGTGATGGCGGAAGTCAAAACGCAGTTGCGGCCGGAATTTGTCAATCGCATCGACGAGATCGTGGTCTTCCATGCGCTCGACGAAAAGAACATCCGCAATATTGCGAAGATCCAGATGCGCTATCTTGACCAGCGGCTCGCGAAACTGGAGATGAAACTATTGGTGAGTGACACGGTTCTGGCCAAGCTTGCGGAGGCCGGTTTCGACCCGGTCTATGGTGCGCGGCCGTTGAAGCGTGCCATACAGACCTCGATCGAGAATCCGCTCTCGAAGCTGATTCTGGAAGGGCGCTTCGCGGCGAAGGACACGATCACCGCCGAGTGGCAGCGGGGCGCGATACGGTTCGACAAGACCGAGGACCAGGCCGCCGCATAAATTCCGTCGTTCGCCGCGTCCGGGATTTCGAAGGGAATTCCGAACCCGGCAGACGGAAATTGAATTTCAATTTCCCCGGCGAGCGGGGAAGCATCTTATTATCCCGGCTCAACCTGCCGATGGATAAAAGATTCGCGTATGAAAATCAAGTCGATCACGCCTGTCCGGATCAAGCTGGCCGAGCCGAAGAACAGAACGAAGCCGCGTCGGCAGAGCTACAACGCCACCGCCAACCGGGCATTTCCCATCAACAAGTATCCCGAGTTTCCGCGTCAATTGCGGCAGATTCCCGGTGAGGTTTCCTCCGAAATCTGGGTGCGCGTGACCGCCGAGAACGGCGAGTGGGGGCTGGGCCAATGCCACTGGGGCAATCTGGTGTCGCCACTCATCACGGATCATTTCGCACCGCTGCTCACGGGCCGCGATTGCCTCGCGATCGAATACCTGAACGACCTCATGTGGCGCTCCACGCTGCGATTCGGCGCGGTCGGCCTGCCGAGCGTCGCGCGCAGCGCAATCGACCTTGCGCTCTGGGACCTGAAAGGAAAGCTCCTCAAATTGCCGGTGTACAGCCTGATCGGTGGTCCGTGCCGGCCGCACCTGGATTGCTATTGCACCAGCGATGATCTTGACTGGTCCATGGAATTGGGTTTCAAGGCCTTCAAGATATCCAATCCGGTGCACTACGAGGAGGGCACTGACGGCATCAACCGGATCGAGGAAAAAGTCGCGAAGGCTCGTGACACCGTCGGCCCGTCGGCCGACCTGATGCTGAATCCGGTGATGTCCTACAACGTCGAGTTCGCGGCGAGGGTGATGGAACGCCTCAAACCCTATCGGCTGCGCTGGATCGAGGAGCCCCTCATTCCTTGCGACATGGAAGGCCTTTCGCAGTTGAAGCGCGCCGTACCGACGCTGCCGCTTGCAACGGGTGAAGACAATCACTCGCGTCATGAATTCCGCGAAATGGTGGAACGCCGGTGTGTCGATGTGCTGCAGCCCGACTTCCGGTGGAGCGGCGGCTTGTCCGAAATCCTGAAGATCTACACCATCGGCGAAGCCGCCGGCATCGCCACCATTCCGCATTCGGGTGCTGGGCTGCCGTTTGGCCAGCACTTCTCGATTGCCATGCCGGAATCGCCCATTGCCGAATTCTGGCTGGGATCCGATCCCGGCGTTCCGCTGGCCGAAGCCAATCGCTTTCCGGGGATGCCCACGCCGGTCGATGGCAAGGTCACGCCCAGTGACGCGCCGGGATTCGGACTTGAATTTACCGAGGAAAACATCCTTCCCTGGTGAGCCCGGTCAACCGGACGTGTTTGTATGCCCGCTTCGAAGTTTCAAGTCTGGATGAGAACTTGCTTTTTCGGCTGATCAGCAACTGGTTGGGAGAATCCCGCGAAAAGCGCAGGCGGCAAAGCATCGTCCGCGGTTTCGAGGCGCAGGCGGCGGGGAATTTTCAACTTGCCATCGATTCGTTCGCGCGCGCTGTTGCGCTGGGCCCCGACCGTGCGGATACTCGTTGCCTTCTGGGCAACGCCTTGAAGCTATCGGGCGACAACGTGCGCGCCCTTGCGGAACTGAGGGCGGCGGTCAGGGCCGACCGGAATTCCATGGAAGCGCATCTGCTGCTTGCCTCGGTGCTGCCATTGCCGGATGCGCGTGACGAAGCTGTTGCGACGCTGAGACGTGCCCTGGAATTGGGCGACGACAGCCCCGCCCAGCGGTTGAACTATCAGCTGGCCTGCCTATTGCGCGATGTCCATGAATACGAGGACGCTGCAATCCACTTTGAACGGGCGCTGACCGTTCATGGCGACGCCCCGGAGTGGGACATCGAATCCCAGTTCGCCAACGTGCTGCACGCCATGGGCATGGCCGAGGAGGCGCGGGCGCGTTACGCGCATGCGTGCGCGATCAGCCCCACGGATGTGCCGCGCATCCGGCGGGTCAGCATATTCCCGCCACTGCCGTCATCGCGATCGCATATCGACCGGATCCGCAGCCAATTCATCGAGGAAGCGAATGCCCTTTTAGGGCGAAAAATGGTGCTTGGCAATCCAGAATCCGATATCACTCATACCGATTTCTATCTGGCTTACCACGGCCTGGATGACAGGCCGTTGAAGGAACTGCTGGCGCGGATGTACGAAAGCGCTTATCCAGGTCTTCACCACGTGGAGCCCGGATTGCTTATTGGCGCGCATCCCGGCGGGAGGGTCCGGCTGGGCGTTGTTTCCAAACACCTGAATGTGCACACCATCGGTCGCATGATGCTGGGATTTTTCCGGCACCACAACCGCGCAAAACTTGAGGTGACGTCCTTCATGTTCGAGGAGCCGTCCGACGAGGTGGCGCGCGAAATTTCAACGAGCAGCGATAAAACCGTCATCCTGAGACCGGTGCTTGAAGAGGCCAGGCGTCAGATTGCCGAGGCAAAACTGGATGTGTTGTTTTACCCCGATATTGGCATGAACCCGTTTACTTACTTTCTGGCGTTTGCAAGGCTTGCTCCCCTGCAGTTCGTGAGCTGGGGCCACCCAGTAACAACCGGCCTGCCCGAAATCGATTTCTTCATCAGCAGCGCGCATGTCGAGCCGCCTGAGAGTGCCGCCCATTATTCGGAGCGCCTCATTTGCCTGCCGGATTCCTGTGCCTTCGTCAGTTATCCGAAGCCGGCAGCCATCGGAACCACACTCGGCCGCGCGCATTTCAGCATTCCGGAAGACGTCAATCTGTATTTCTGTCCGCAGACGCTATTTAAAATGCACCCGGATTTCGACGACCTGATCGGTGAAATCCTCCGCGCCGACAGGAAGGGGCTGTTGCTTTTGATCGACAATCCGAAATATTTCAAGGCACAGCTGCTCGGACGCTGGGCGGGCAGGCTCGATGACGTCGTCTCACGAATCCGTTTTCTGCCTGTTTGTCCGCATGCTGATTACCTCGCGCTTCTCGGTCTTGCAGACGTGGTTCTCGATACCCCCCATTTCAGCGGTGGTAACTCGAGCCTGGAAGCTTTTGCCATGGGTGCTCCGGTCGTGACTCTACCCGGCGCCTATGCCCGCTCGAGATTTACCTATGCCAGTTATAGTCGCATGGGCGTGATGGACTGCGTGGCCCGGGATGATCGTGAGTATGTCGGGCTGGCCATCAGGCTGGGGACGGACAGGGGGCACGCGGCAGCCATGCGACGACGCATCATAAAGGCGGGCGCCGCGATTTATGATGATCTTGGCACCGTGCGCGCCATGGAAAACGTTTTCCTGGACGCCGTGCAGCAGTTGCTTGATGGCAAATTGGAAAAAAATGTCCCGCAAAGGAATTGAAATGAACC
The DNA here is from genome assembly GCA_903899705.1 of uncultured beta proteobacterium. Classification (GTDB taxonomy): domain Bacteria; phylum Pseudomonadota; class Gammaproteobacteria; order Burkholderiales; family SG8-39; genus 2-02-FULL-62-17. Next base: position 4,453 of record CAIUKQ010000130.1, on the reverse strand, counting down.
GACGGATCAGAATTGCCGGCGCCGTGGCCGCCATCTTGTTGTGTTTGTCGCCCGTTGCCGCGCGGGCGCAAACATTCAGTATCGAGAAAATCGAGGCCACCGCTGCGACGGAAGGTCAGCTCAACCTGTATTCCTCCCTGCCGCCCCTCAACACGCAACGCTTCATCGCGTCTTTCGAGAAAAAGTATCCGAAAATCAAGGTGAGTTTCATCACCCTGATTTCCGGGACGATGTTCAGCCGCTACACCGCCGAGGTCGAATCCGGCGTGAAGCAGGCCGACCTGTTGCTTTCAGGCTCCTCCGCGCTGTACCAGCAACGGCCGGAATTGTTCCAACCCCTGACCACCCGTAATGTGCCCGGCCTCGCAAAGTTCCCTGCAAATGTGAGGGCCAAAAATGAGTCCTACATGGTGGTGATGGTGACGCCGCATTTCATCACCTACAACACTAGGCTGGTATCCGCCGCTGACCTGAAGGCCCACCTCAGGAGCTGGAAGGATGTTGCCGATCCGTTCTGGCGCGGGAAACTGGCCATCGTTGATCCGATGTCGACATCCACCGTCATGTCGTGGCTGCGCACGCTGCGCGGCGCCTATGGAGATGACTGGGTTCGCGATGTTTCGAAGAACAATCCGCGCTATGTCGACGGCGGCACGAGCGGCGTACAGCAGGTGGCGGCCGGCGCCTATTTTCTGGCCATGCCCACGGCATCGGGCCACAGCACCGCCATCCGGTCCAAGGGTGCTCCCCTGGCGCTCGCCGAGATTGAAGGGCCTGCGCACGGTATTGAATCGTCGGTGGCCATGCCGAAGCAACCGGTGCATCCGAACGCCGCGCTGTTGTTTGCCAACTGGCTGGTGACGCCGGATGCGCAGGACACGAATTGCCCGGATCAGGTGCCCCTGTACGCGGGGTTGGGCGGGGCCTGCGCGAACCTGTCCAAGGAGCATATCGGGTCGGTGGACGTGATTCCCGAGGCGGATCAGAAAAGCCTCATGTCGCTCCTTGGCAAACGTCCGTGATCGGACATTCGTCGCCAACGTCAGTCGAATGATGGTTCCGGCCTGATGGATTCGCCGCCGCGCATCCGCATTTCCCGCCTCAGCAAGACTTTTCGTCGCACCGGCGGCAGCACCGTCACGCCTGTGGACAATGTCGACCTCGAGGTTGGCGCCGAGGAGATGGTGGTTCTGTTGGGTCCCAGCGGTTGCGGGAAGACAACCCTGCTTCGCTGTGTGGCGGGCCTCGAACGGCCGGATGCCGGGGAAATTGAGATTGACGGGCAACTGGTGTTCTCGGCGGCGCGCAACATCTGCCTGCCGCCTGACCAGCGGCGCCTCTCCATGATTTTCCAGTCCTTTGCGTTGTGGCCGCACATGACGGTCTACGATAACGTCGCCTATCCGCTCGAGTCGCGCGGCACGCCTCGTTCGGAGATTGCGCCGCGGGTCAACGACACGCTGGCGCTGGTGGGCATTGCCAGTCTGGTGGCGCAGTACCCGGCCCAGATCAGCGGCGGGCAACAGCAGCGTGTTGCTCTTGCTCGGGCACTGGTGGGCAACACATCAGTTGTGTTGTTCGACGAACCGTTGTCCAGTGTGGATGCCAAGGTACGCGAACAGTTGAGGGTCGAACTCAAACGCATGCAGCAGAAGATCCGGTTTTCCGGTCTGTATGTCACGCACGACCAGACGGAAGCCATGGAACTCGGTGACAGGGTGGCTGTGCTGGAATCGGGAAGGATTGCGGCACTGGGCGATCCGCGCAGCATCTACGAACATCCGCCCAGCGAGTACGTGGCGAATTTCGTGGGCGCGGCCAATATCTGGCAGGGCAGGGTGGTGCGTCGGGAAGCAGGGGACGTGTTGGTGGAAACCGGATTTGGCGACTTTCTGGCCGAGGTCGGGACGGTGGCAGAACTCGCCACGGGGAGTTCCGTCAAGGTCATGGTGCGTCCGGAAAAATTTCGACTGAGCAACGAGATATCCGCCGAGGGCCCTAATTTGCAACGGGTGCGCATCGAAACCTGCCTGTTTGCCGGCCCTTATACCGAGGTTCTTGTCAGTCGCGGGGCGTCAACCGCCAGGGTCTGGGTCCAGGATGGCAAAGCGTCGGAACGGCCTGGTGAAGGCATCGACATGATGCTGCGGGTTGAATCCGACAAGATCCGGATTCTGCCGGACGCCAATCCGTGACCGGGCATATTGCAGCGCGGGCGTCACGCGACCGGGCTGCAGCCCCCGGGATCAGTTTTTATGCCCTGGCGGCCGGACTACTGGTATGTGTCATGGCGTTCCTGATTGTGTTTCCCATGCTGCGCATGATCATGCGGGCGTTCACGGTGGATGGCGCGTTGAATTTCCAGGGGGCATTGTCGGTGCTCAACGAACCCTGGCTGCCGCGCGTGCTGATGAACACCGGCATCGTGATCGGCGCCAGCACGGCCATCGCGCTTGTCGTCGGTTCGCTCATGGCGTGGCTGAACGAACGCACCGACGCCAACCTCGGTGTCATGGGTCTGGTTCTCCCGGTCATTCCCCTTCTGATGCCCGGTGTGGCGCTATCCATCGGCTGGGCATTCCTCGGCGCGCCGCGAGTTGGCTTTATCAATGGCATGCTTTCCGAGTTGCCGTTGCTCGGAGCAAGCGGATTGAATCTCGGCGTCAATATCTATTCCTGGGCGGGGCTCATCTGGGTCTACAGCCTGCACGGCGTTCCCTATGTGTACCTGGTGGTGTCGGCATCACTGCGCAATCTTGATCCGTCACTGGAGGAGGCGTCGCGCATCAGCGGCGCGGGGTTGTGGCGCACTCTTCGCCGCGTTTCCCTGCCGGCGATCCGGCCCGCCTTGCTTGCTTCGGGGCTCCTTGTGATCATCTCCGGTTTTGCGCTGTTTTCGATCCCAACCATCATCGCGACGACGGCCGAAATCGATATTCTTGCCGTGCGCATCGTGCGTCTGCTCAGGAATGATTTTCCCCCGCGCATGGATCAGGCAGTGGTGCTCGGCCTCATTATGCTGCTGGTGATTGCTCTGGTCTGGTATGCACAGAGGCGCGTATCAGCAGGCGGACATTTCGTGACGCTGGGGGGCAGGGCCGCCAGCGCTTCGCGCATCGAGATGGGGCGCTGGCGCCTGCCCGCACAGGTGTTGATGCTGGCCTACCTTGCCTGCGCGTCGATCATCCCGCTGCTGTCATTGACACTGGTGGCGCTGCAACCCTACTGGACGCCGGCTGTGGAATGGTCCCAACTGAGCCTGGCCAATTTCAATGCGGTGCTGTTTGAGGAACGCATGACCGCTGCCGCATTCAGGAACAGCATTCTCCTCTCGGTATCGGGCGCAACCATTGCAATGGGCATCGCCGCAATTGCCGCCATCCATGTCGCGCAGAGTACCGGATGGGTGTCCAAGGCGGTGGACGCCGTGATGAAGGCGCCGGCCACCATTTCCAGTCTGGTGCTCAGCGTCGGATTCCTGGTGACTTTCAGCGGTGCGCCGTTCTTTATGGCCGGTACGCTTTCTCTGCTGCTGATGGCCTACATCGTGATCCACATTCCCCCGGGCTCGATTGCCGCCAGCGCCGCGGCGACCCAGGTGGGTGCGTCCCTTCGCGAGGCCTCGTATGTGGCGGGTGCGGGTGAAGGGCGCACCGTGCGCAGGGTCGTGCTGCCGCTGATGCTGCCCGGGCTGGCGGCGGGCTGGGCCATGGTGTTCGTGCACATGATGGGCGATCTGTCAGCGTCGGCGTTGCTGGCAGGCATGAAGAATCCGGTGATTGGCTTCGCCATTCTGGAAATCTGGGAAATGGGCAGCTTCGGATTGCTGGCGGCCTTTTCGACGATCATGTGCGGAGTGATAACCTTGGTTGTATTGCTGATGTTGTGGCTGGTGCCCGCTCGCGGACGTGGCGGCATGGCCGCCTGAAAGGAAACCCATGACGCCTGTCCATCGACAACCCATCGTTCATTCCGCGGCATGGAAGAGCGCGGATATCGGCGGTAAAGCCGGTTTTGTCCGCGCTCTCACGCCGGAACAGCTGACGGGCTTTGATACCCTGCTGAAACAAACGGAAAAGTTGGCTCCCCAGGATGTCACGCGCCGTGATTTCGATCATCCGGCCATCAACCGGCTGGGTGCGGACCTGAAGCAAGAGATCATGGAAGGGCGTGGCATGGTGATACTCACCGGCATCACGCGCGAGAAGTATTCTGATCAGCAGATGGAACGGATTTACTTTGGTCTGGGCACCCACCTTGGTGTGGCGGCAGAGCAGAGCGCCTGGGGCGACAAACTGGGATATGTGCGCGAGGAGGAGGACGATCCCGTTGCGCGCGGCTACCGGAGTTCGGCTGAATTGAACATGCACACCGATTCCTACGAGATGGTTGGACTGATGTGCATACAAAAGGCGGCTTCCGGCGGCTACAGCGGCATGGTGAGCACGCTGGC
>CAIUKQ010000129.1 GCA_903899705.1 uncultured beta proteobacterium | reverse complement strand
GGGCCACCGCACTCGCGGCAAAGGAACTCGAAGCGGCGGAGGCCGACATCGAGTTTGACCATGGCAAGTTCCGGATCAAGGGTACCGACAGGAGTGTTGTGCTGCAGGCGCTGATACAGAAGAACCCCGGGGCGCTCGATACCAGGGTGCAGGGCAAGCATGACCCGACCTGGCCCAATGGCTGTCACATCGCCGAAGTCGAGGTGGACGAGGCAACCGGCGAGGTCGAGATGCTCTCGTACATTGCGTGTGACGACGCAGGCAACATCGTCAACCATCAGCTGGTGGAAGGCCAGATGCATGGCGGCCTTGCGCAGGGTGTCGGCCAGGTGCTGGGCGAGCATGCGGTCTACGACCCGCAGACGGGACAGATGCTCTCGGGCAGCTTCATGGATTACTTCATGCCGCGCGCCGGGTTCCTCGGCAAGATCACGCTGCTCGATCACCCCGTGCCGACGCCGACCAATCCGCTGGGTGCCAAAGGCGTGGGCGAGGCGGGCGTCACCGGTTCGCTGCCGACTATGATGAACGCCATTCTGGATGCGCTCGCGCCGGCCGGCGTGACGCACATTGACATGCCCTGCACGTCTTCGCGCGTGTGGATGGCGATGCAGGCGGCGAAAGCCGGCAAGCCTGCGGCCATGGCGGTCGCACAGCCGTAGGCTGTTTTTGTAACCGCGTGTTACAGCGCGGTTTGCCCATGCGCACTTAAGAGGCGCTTCAAGCCGTAAGAGACAACTAGAACGACGATCGCTCCCTGCTGCTGCAGTACCAGAAGCAGCGGGGGCGTCCGCTGGCAGTCTACGATGCCAACGAGGTGCTCAAGCACCTTGCGCGTCTCTGGGGGGGCAAGGTGAGGCTGGAGACGGTCGGCGGGGGTGGTCACGTCGACTCATTCGTCTGAATGCCAGTGCGATGTTGCCGCGGTGCAGGAGAAATCTCGGGACCCGCCTAGAGCAAGATTACAAATCCGGAGGCCGGTTCCCGCTCAGCGGCATAGGCCAAGCAGGCCTGAATGTCATCAATAGTCAGGTCCGGAAAGTCCTGCAGGATCTGCGGCTGCGTCATTCCGGAGGCGAGATAGCCAAGAACATCGTAGACGGTGATTCGCATCCCGCGAATACAGGGTTTGCCGCCGAGTTTTCCCGGTTCGATGGTAATGATGTCGCGATAACCCATGGTGTCGTTCCTTGGATATGGCATGCCAGATAATTGCACCGCCCCCTCAGCGACTCACCCGGTTCCGCCCCCCCTCCTTGGCCCGATAGAGCGCCTTGTCCGCCGCCCGCAAGGTTTCGGAGGGATTCTGCCCGGGCTCCCGTTCGGAGGCGCCGATGCTGACAGTAACCGACAACACTTTTTCGGTGGTTGCCGATGTTGAACCTGCATCGTTGGCCCCGCGCCGTTGGCTGCCTTCCTGGAGGTCCTTCGGCCGGTCATCGCTTCGTACGTTCATCCGGTAGGACTCGATGGAGGCGCGAAGCTTCTCCAGCGCGGGCAGCGCCTGCTCGATGGGTCGATCGGGAAAGAGCACCGAAAACTCTTCTCCACCATAGCGATAGGCGATCCCGCCGCCTTCCACCTGTGCAAGTCGCGCCGCCACCAGCTTGAGCACCTGATCCCCGATGTCGTGTCCGTGGGTGTCGTTGAACTTCTTGAAGTGATCCACGTCAATCATGGCCATGGCACATTGCGGCCCCAGACCTGGGAGGCGTTCCTCCAGAGCGCGGCGGCCCGGCAGGCTGGTGAGTTCGTCATAGAAGGCGAGGCGATGCGATTCCTGCATCAGGGCCACGAGCAGCAGGATGCCGGCGCAGGCGGTGAATGCGCTGAACGCGCCGGGTGTCGGGTACCACTCGCAGCTGATGAAAAATGCCGCCACCAGGGCTGCCATGCCGACATCCAGCGGTCTGGGCGAATTGGCGGGAGGCGCCGGCCAGGCTCGCCAGACGGCTGCAATAAAGGCCGCCGCCAGCACCACCCTTCCGGTGATCGGCGTCGGCGGAGAGGAGAGCAGCCAATGATCCAGCAGTCCCCGCCAGGCGGTTCCGGAGAGTGGATTGGTTCCCGCGCTTGCAACCCACGCGATGGCCATGATCTCTGCCGCAGCGATCAGCCACCAGCGGTAGTTGCGATGCTGGTAGACGCCGCGCTCGGCGTAGATCAACGCGAACAGAATGTTGGCGGGTACCAAAATCGAGATTGCCGTGTACACCGCGCGTTCCGGAAAGCCGCCGGCCGCTGCAGTCATCGCGATGCCGGCGTAGGCCGCCAGCAGCGACAGGAGGGCGATGAAGGCGCGGCCGCGGTTAAACAAAACGCTGAGTGCGACACCGGTCAGAATGACGAGCCAGGGAAGCGTGGGCCCGATGGCGGTCAGCGAGGCAGGCAGCGCAGGCGCTGCGGCCAACGTCAGTGCGGTACCGGCAAGGATGGTGGCCGGAACCACGAGGGGCCTTAAAAACCTATATAAATCAACACGATAGTAATTAAGGCGTGTCAGGTCGAGGGCCATGCGGTTCAGTCTGTCCGATCCAGAAGGAATTCAGCGAGCACGCGCGCGGTGTGGGATCGGGACGCGGCCTTGAGAATGCCCGATGGCGCCCCCTGCACGACAAGATGTCCGCCCGCATCGCCGCCTTCGGGTCCGAGGTCGATGATCCAGTCCGCTTCGGCCATCACATCCAGGTTGTGTTCGATCACCACCACGGTGTTGCCGGCGTCGACCAGTCGATGCAGCACGCGCGTGAGTTTCTCGACGTCGGCCATGTGCAGGCCCACGGTGGGTTCGTCCAGCACATAAAGCGTGGAGGCCTGTGCGCCACCTCTCCCCGGCCGCGCCGCCGCATTGCCCAGCGCATCGATGCGTACCTTGGATAATTCGGTCACCAGCTTGATGCGCTGCGCCTCGCCGCCGGAGAGTGTCGGGCTTTGCTGGCCCAGGGTCAGGTAGCCAAGGCCCACGTCTTGCAAAAGACGCAATGCATGGTGGATGGCGGTGTGGGCGGCGAAAAATTCCACGCCTTCATCCACGCTCATGCCAAGCACTTCACCGATGGATTTGCCCTTCCATTGCACCGAGAGCGTTTCGGGATTGAAGCGTGCGCCGCGGCAACTGTCGCACAGCACCTTCACATCCGGGAGAAAACTCATTTCGATGCGGCGCACGCCCTGGCCTTCGCAGGCCTCGCAGCGTCCGCCCGCGGTGTTGAACGAGAAGCGCGATGCGGTCCATCCGCGCATGCGAGATTCATTCGATTCGGCATACAGGCGCCGAACCGCATCCCAGAAGCCCACATAGGTGGCGGGGCAGGAGCGCGGCGTTTTGCCGATGGGGGTCTGGTCGACTTCGAGAACACGGCCGACAAGGCCGAGGTTGCGGATTTCACGGCAGCCGCCGAATACGTCGCCGCTTCCCGCGTGCGCGCGCGGATGCTGCGCCTTGGCCACGGCGCGCACCGCATTGGGATGCAGGACGTCGCGCGCCAGCGTCGACTTGCCGGAACCGGACACGCCGGTGATCACCGTGAGCCGTCCGAGCGGCACGCGCACATCGACGTTCTTCAGATTGTGCAGGTTCGCGCCCAGGATCTCGATCGAGGGCGTGTCGCGTGCCACCGGATGTCGTGCGATCGAGGAATGCCGCAGCGGATGCTTGAGGTAGTGCCCGGTGATGGAGTCCTCGTTGGCCATCAGTTCTTCGGCGGTCCCCATGGCCATCACCTTGCCGCCCAGTTTGCCGGCGCCGGGCCCCAGGTCGAGTACCTGCGCCGCGCGGCGGATGGTGTCCTCGTCGTGCTCCACCACGATCAGGGTGTTGCCCTTCTTCTGCAGTTTTTCCAGTGTATCGAGCAGAATGCGGTTGTCGCGGGGATGCAGGCCGATGGTGGGTTCGTCGAGCACATAGCACACGCCGCGCAGATTGGAGCCCAGTTGCGCGGCCAGACGGATGCGTTGCGCCTCGCCACCGGAGAGCGTGGGCGCGGCGCGATCAAGTGCGAGATAACCCAGACCCACTTCCTCGAGGAAGGACAGCCTCGAACGCAGTTCGGCAAGGATGTCGCGCGCGATCTCGGCCTCCCGTCCCGCGAGACGGATGTCGGTGAAAACCTTCCCAAGCTTGTCGATCGCCAGGCCCGAAAGATCGGAAATGGAGCGATCAAGATAGCGAACGGCCAGTGCTTCCGGATTCAGGCGCGCACCGTGGCAATGGCCGCAGGGTTCGGCGACGCCCTCGAACCAGTCGTTCCAGTAAATCTCCTCGCCGGTCTGCTCGGCATCAAAACCCGAGAGCGAAACACCGGTGCCATAGCAGGCCTGGCACCAGCCATGCCGGGAGTTGAAGGAAAACAGGCGCGGATCGAGTTCGGCAAAGCTGCGAGCGCACGAGGGGCAGGCGCGCTTGGTTGAGAAAAAGCGCTGCGAGAGATCCATTTCTATCTTGGCGGTTTTGCCGGCCGCATGAGCTTTTTCATAGGCCGCAGCCAGTTCGTCCAGCGGCGAGAGCACCAGCACCACGCCCTTGCCGAGGTCCAGTGCGGCGGCGAGCGCGCTGCGCAGGGCTTTTTCCTCTTTCGCAGAAACGACCAGGTCGGCCACCGGCAGGTCAATGCTGTGTTCCTTGAAGCGGTCCAGGCGCGGCCAGCGATCCGTGGGCAGGAATTCGCCATCCACGCGCAGATGCGTATGGCCTTTGCCCAACGCCCATTTTGCAAGGTCGGTATAGAAACCTTTGCGGTTCACGATCAGTGGCGCGAGCAATCCGATGCGCTGCCCCTTGTACTCTCGCAACAACCGCGCTGCAATGGCATCCATGCTCTGCGGTTCGATGGGCACATTGCAGTCAGGGCAATGCTGGGTGCCGAGCTTTACGTACAGGAGTCGCAGGAAGTGATAGATCTCCGTGAGCGTGGCCACCGTGCTCTTGCGTCCGCCGCGGCTGGTGCGCTGCTCGATGGCGACCGTGGGCGGGATGCCGAAAATGGCGTCGACGTCGGGCTTGGACGCGGGCTGCACGAACTGGCGCGCATAGGCGTTGAGCGATTCAAGATAGCGCCGCTGGCCTTCTGCAAAAATGATGTCGAAGGCCAGGGTCGATTTGCCCGAGCCCGAGACGCCGGTGATCACGGTGAACTGGTTGCGCGGAATCTCGACATCAATACCCTTGAGATTGTGTTCGCGCGCGTTGTGCACGGTGATCGCCGCGGGCTTGCGCAATGCCAGTTGCAGGGGGCGACCCATGGTGGCCGTGGTGGCGTCGCGGACTCCGGGTGCGGGCGGCAGGAAAGACGCCTGGTATTCGCGCAAAGAGTGTCCGGTATGCGAGGTGGGGTGGCGGGTGATGACCTCCGGTGTTCCGACGCACACCAGTTCTCCGCCGGCATCGCCGCCTTCGGGACCGAGGTCGATAATCCAGTCGGCGGCGCGGATCACATCCAGGTTGTGTTCAATGACGATGAGCGAATGGCCTGCGGCGATCAACCGGCGGAAGGCGCGCAGCAGTTTTGCGATGTCCTCGAAATGCAGGCCCGTTGTCGGCTCATCGAAGAGGAACAGTTTTCCGCCGATGGCCGGTGGGGCGGTTTTCGCCGCCGCCCGCGCCGCAGGCGATTTTTCGCGGGGCGCCGCAGCCTCCGCGAGGTGTCCTGCGAGTTTCAGGCGCTGCGCTTCTCCGCCGGACAGTGTCGGCACGGGCTGGCCCAGACGCAGATATTCAAGCCCGACTTCCGCTAGCGGCGCCAGCACGCGCTGCACTTCCGCATCCGCCGCGAAGAATTCCAGCGCCTCGGAAATGGTGAGTTCGAGCACGTCGGCGATCGACTTCCCGCGCACTTCCACTTCAATGATCTCGTCGCGAAACCGCCGGCCGTTGCAGTCCGGGCAGCGAAGGTACACGTCCGACAGGAACTGCATTTCCACATGTTCGAAGCCGCTGCCGGTGCAGCCGGGGCATCGCCCGTTGCCGGAATTGAAGCTGAAAGTGCCCGCGGTGTATTTGCGTTCCTTCGCGAGCGCGGTTTTTGCGTACAGGTCGCGGATCGCGTCCCATGCGCCGACGTAGCTGGCCGGGTTCGAGCGCGTGGTGCGTCCGATGGGGGTCTGGTCCACCATGACCACATCATCGACAAAATGATCTCCGCGCAGTTCGCGGAATGCGCCCGGTGTTTCTGTGGGTTTGCCCTTGGCGCGTCGCAATGCGGCATGCAGTACGTCCTGCACCAGCGTGGATTTGCCCGAACCCGACACACCGGTGATGCAGACCAGGCGCTGCAGCGGGATGCCGACGTCGATGTTCTTCAGGTTGTGTTCGGTGACGCCCAGCATCTCGAGCCGGGGCGCCTTCGGGTCGATGGCGGCCGCGGTCATGCCGGCATCGGCGCGCCGGCGGCCGGAGAGGTATTCGGCGGTGAGCGAGCCATCCGCCCTTAATTCATCGGGCGTGCCGAAGAACACCACTTCGCCGCCTTTTTCGCCGGGACCGGGGCCCATGTCCAGAATGCGGTCGGCGGCGAACATGATCTGCGGATCGTGTTCCACCACCAGCAACGAATTGCCGGCATCGCGCAGACGCTGCATCACGCCGATCACCCGGCTCATGTCGCGCGGATGCAGGCCAATCGAAGGTTCATCCAGCACGAACAGGGTGTTGACCAGCGACGTCCCGAGCGCGGTGGTGAGGTTGATGCGTTGCACCTCACCCCCGGAGAGCGTGCGCGATTGCCGGTCCAGCGTCAGGTAACCCAGACCCACGTCTTCGAGGTAACGCAGGCGCGCTCGCAACTCCTCCAAAAGGAGATCGGTTGCCTCGTCCAGCGGCGCGGGCAGGTGCAGGCCGTCGATGAACCGCCGGCAGCGGTCGATGGGCAGCAGCATCAGGTCATGCAGGCAGAGGCCGGGCAGTTCGCCCAGTCGCGCATCCGAAAAATTCACGCCGTTCGGGCGAAAGCGCCGGTAGCTGCCCTGATATGCCTTGCTGCCGGTGTCGCCCAGCGCCTGATCGGCATCGTCACGCGAGCCGGCGCGCCACAACAGCGCGTCCGTCTTGAGACGCGCTCCGCCGCAGTCGCCGCAGGGCGTATAGGCCCGATATTTGGAGAGCAGCACGCGCACGTGCATCTTGTAGGCCTTGCTCTCCAGCCATTTGAAAAAACGCGCCACGCCGTACCACACGCCGGGCCAGCTTTTCTTCCAGTTTTCCCATTCGGGCTCGCCATCGAACACCCAGGAACGTTGCGCGACTGTCAGATTGCGAAACGGCACATCCAGCGGAATACCACGCTTCTTCGCATACTTTTCGATGTCGTCCTGGCAGTCATGGAACGACGGCGTCTGCCAGGGACGTATGGCGCCTTCAGCCAGCGATTTGGATTCATCGGGAACGATCAGGCCGTAATCAATGCCGATGACTCGGCCAAAGCCGCGGCAGGTGTCGCAGGCGCCTAGCGGCGAGTTGAAGGAAAACAGGCTGGGCACAGGGTCGGAATAATGGATATTGCAATCGGCGCAATGCAGGTCGGAGGAGAACCGCCAGGGTGCTGATGGCGCTTCCACCGGCGATTCGGTGTCCGCGGCCACCGTGGGG
>CAIUKQ010000128.1 GCA_903899705.1 uncultured beta proteobacterium | reverse complement strand
TTCATGCCCGACGGTGACCCGGTCCATCAGTTTGCGACGGCCCTGGTGCTGGCCGGTCTGGCGGCCGGCGCGGTACCCATCCTCTCGGCGGTTCTGAATGCGTACTACCTGTTCATATCCCTGACCCTGGTTCCTGCGGCTGTGTTTTTCTTCCTGGCCGGGGATATCACCTCGATCATCATCGGCTTGTTGACCCTCATCATGACGATCGGACTTTTGCAGAGTGCGCGATTTCTCAATCAGACCCTGATAGAAACGCTGGTGCTCAGCGCGGAAAGGGCCCGCCTCGCGGCCAAGCTTGAGTCCGCAAATACTGAAATCGGGCAACACAACGCGCAATTGCGCTCGGAAATCGAGGAACGCCGGATCGCGCAGCTTGAGTCACTCAAGGCGAAAGACGCGGCCGAAGCCGCGAACCGGGCAAAAGGCGAGTTTCTCGCCAACATGAGCCACGAAGTCCGCACCCCCATGAACGCCATCATGGGGATGGCGGAAATTGCGCTTGAAACCGAATTGTCGGCGGACCAGCGGCACTACCTCGAAGTCATCGACAAATCATCCCGGTCGCTGCTGGGCATCCTCAATGACATCCTCGATTCATCGAGAATTGACACCGGGCGGCTACGGCTTGAGATCGTGCCATTCGAACCCCGAGTGGTGCTCGAGGACATCGCCGCCCCAATGCGCCATGAGGCCCACACCAAGGGCCTTGCGCTTCGAGTCTTTATCGGAGATGACGTCCCCAGATGGCTGATGGGTGATCCCGGACGGGTCCGCCAGGTACTCTGGAACCTGATTGGAAACGCCGTCAAATTCACCAGCCAGGGCGAGGTGGTCATTTCCTTGACCGGCGAACCGGTCGGCGACGAACGGAGCAGGATCCGGTTATCCGTGCAGGACTCCGGCATCGGGATTGCCAGACACCTGCATGCAGGACTGTTCGAACCGTTTTCCCAGACCGACACCTCCACCACCCGTGAGCATGGCGGCGCCGGGCTGGGCTTGAACATCACGCGCAAGCTTGTCGACATGATGGGCGGCCGACTCTGGTTCGAGAGCGACGAGGGCAAAGGCAGTGAATTCAGTTTCGAAATCGAGTTTGCCATCGCCGCAGCACCTACTGATGCCAATGTTCAGCGCGAGGCGCCTTCTGAGTCGGGTGACGCCCAAACCGGAAAGCATGTCCTCCTGGTCGAGGACAATCCGGTGAACCAGGATGTTCTCCGGACAATCCTCAAATCGGCGGATTGCCATGCGACGGTGGCCGAAAACGGAATGGTGGCGGCGGCCAGATTCCGGGAGCGGCGCTTTGACGCCATTCTGATGGATCTGCACATGCCCCTTCTGGATGGTTTCGATGCAACCCGGGCCATTCGCGAGATCGAGGCGAAATCCGGCACAAGGGTCCCGATCATTGCGTTGACGGCGGATGCGATGCCGGAGACAAAACAACGCTGTCTGGACGCCGGCATGGACGACTACCTCACCAAACCGGTGCGGCGCGCGACGCTGATTGCAGCGCTCAGGCACTGGGTATCCCCGGAAACCCGTGGCGAGACGCCGTGATGCAGTCAATCAGCCCCGCCCGCATGGGACAGCGCCTCTAACAGAATAACTTATTGATTATGTTATATATTTTTTTATAATGAGTGGCATTTCCAAACAGCCTGTCCGTATCATTTAATTTGCTTCACGCTCGGGAACAACATGCAATTTCGCTGGGAGTGGGAGGTCTTTCTTCGCGACACCGGCGGTGGCGAGACCTACCTTGACTGGATGATCTCGGCGTGGGGCTGGACATTGACGGTCTCCGCGTGCTCCTGGGTCGTCGCGGTGTTGGCGGGCTCTGTGGTCGGCACGCTGCGAACCACGCCATCGGCATGGCTCGGGCGCCTCGCCAATGCCTGGGTGGAACTGTTCCGCAATGTTCCGTTGCTCGTGCAGATCTTCATCTGGTACCACGTCATTCCCTCGCTGTACAAGCCGCTGCAGGAGGTTCCAAGCTTCATCCTGGTGGTGCTGGCACTCGGATTTTTTACTTCAGCGCGAATTGCGGAACAGGTTCGGGCGGGCATCCAGTCGCTGCCGCGCGGGCAGCGCGAGGCAGGGCTTGCGATGGGGCTCACCCTCGCGCAGACCTACCGCTTCGTGCTGCTGCCCATGGCCTTTCGAATTGTCATCCCGCCGCTGACCTCCGAATCCATGAACATCATCAAGAACTCCGCGGTGGCGTTCGCCGTAAGCATTTCGGAGCTGACGATGTTTGCCATGCAGGCACAGGAGGAGACGTCGCGAGGCATTGAGGTCTACCTTGCGGTCACCGGGCTCTACATGGCAACCGCCTTCGCGGTGAACCGCGTCATGGCATTTTTCGAAGCCCGCCTTCGCGTGCCCGGTTACGTCGGGAGCGACCACTGATGGGCGCGCTCGACCTCTCGTTTTTCAACCGGGAGCTGATCACCAATTTCCTGTGGAATGGTTTCGTGTTCAGCGTGGAATTGACTTTGGTCGCGATGGCTGGCGGGATACTGCTCGGAACCCTGCTCGCACTCATGCGGCTCTCCGACCGGAGCTGGATTGCGCTGCCCGCCGCGGCCTATGTCAACACCATGCGGTCGATTCCGCTGGTGATGGTGATTCTCTGGTTCTTCCTGCTGATCCCTTTCCTGACCGGCAGGCCGATGGGCGCGGAATGGTCGGCGGTCATCACCTTTACCGCGTTCGAGGCTGCCTATTATTCGGAGATCATGCGCGCGGGTATCCAGTCCGTATCGCGCGACCAGGTGCACGCGGGCAACGCCCTTGGCCTGACCTACGCGCAGACCATGCGCCTCGTCATCCTGCCGCAGGCCTTCCGCAACATGCTTCCGGTGCTCCTGAGCCAAACAATCATCCTTTTTCAGGATACGTCACTGGTGTATGCGATTGGCGCCTATGATCTGTTGCGCGGTTTCTCGACGGCAGGCCGCAATTTCAACCGCCCGGTGGAGGCTTATCTGCTTGCGGCCGTGGTTTATTTCGTGATTTCCTTTTCGCTTTCCTCAGCCGTGAAACAATTGCAGGCAAGGATTGCAATCGCACGCTGAAGGTTTCGAACGGGGGATAATTTTCGATGTGCCAATGCAAATCAGCACGGGACAAGGCCGGGACATGATTGAGATCAGTAATGTCAGCAAGTGGTACGGCACCTTTCAGGTGTTAAAGGACTGCTCGACCCGCGTGGACAAGGGCGAGGTGGTCGTGGTGTGCGGCCCCTCGGGCTCAGGGAAATCGACGCTGATCAAATGCGTCAATGCCCTTGAGCCGTTCCAGAAGGGAGAGGTGGTCGTCGATGGCATTTCGGTCGGCGCACCCGGCACCGACCTGCCGAAACTGCGCTCCCGCGTCGGCATGGTGTTCCAGCATTTCGAGCTTTTCCCGCATCTGTCGATCATGGAGAACCTGACCCTCGGACAGATCCGCGTCCTCCATCGCGGGGAGGAGGAGTCACGCGACAAGGGCATGAAACTGCTGGAACGCGTCGGCCTTCGCGAGCAGGCCGCCAAATTCCCGGGGCAACTCTCGGGCGGCCAGCAGCAACGCGTGGCCATCGCACGCGCGCTTGCCATGGACCCCTTGTGCATGCTGTTTGACGAACCCACCTCGGCGCTCGATCCGGAGATGATCAACGAAGTGCTGGATGTCATGGTGGAACTTGCGCATGAAGGCATGACCATGATGTGCGTCACGCATGAAATGGGATTCGCGCGCAAAGTTGCGAAGCGCGTCATTTTCATGGACCGGGGCGAGATCGTCGAGGATGCGACCAAGGATGACTTCTTCGGCAAGCCGCGTTCAGAACGCGCGCAGCAGTTCCTTTCAAAGATCCTGCACAACTGATCTGAAGGAATCCTTCAAGCCCATGAAAAGCATTTCGCTTTGCCCCACTCGCCTCGGTGCCGTGCTCGGCGGTTGCAATCGCGGTGTGGCCGTGACCGGCGCGGCGTTCTTGCTCGCATTGACGGGACTCGCCACCGCTCAGGATTTCGCGCCTGAAGGAAGCACCGGCCGGATTGCGAAAACAGCGGTTCATGCCAGGCACCAGATGGTGGTATCGGCACACCCACTTGCCTCCCTGGCAGGTATTGAAATCCTGCGTGCCGGCGGCAGCGCGACCGATGCGGCCATCGCCATGCAACTGGTACTCAATGTGGTCGAACCGCAATCTTCGGGGATCGGCGGTGGAGCTTTCATGCTCCACTACGATGTAACGTCCAAGCAATTGACTTCATTTGACGGGCGTGAAATCGCGCCGTCTGCGGCGAAACCCGACCGGTTTGCTTTCACCGGCGGACGCACCGGCTTTCAGACCTATCTGCAGGCGGTGGGCTCGGGAAAATCGGTGGGGGTGCCCGGTGTGGTGCGCATGCTGGAGCTTGCACATTTGCGTCATGGCAGGCTCGCCTGGCCGAAATTGTTCGCTCCCGCCATTCGTGTGGCTGAGGAGGGGTTTTCAATATCGCCGCGCCTCGCGCAACTGGTGGCGCAGGACCCGCTTCTCAAGAACGACGCCGCCTCCAGGGCGTATTTCTTCAATGCCGATGGCTCGCCCAAGGCGACGGACACCCTGCTTCGCAATCCGGAACTGGCCGCGGTATTCAGGCGCATAGCCTACGAGGGTCCACAGGCTTTCTACGAGGGAGACGTCGCGCGCGACATCGTGTCGGCCGTCGCGGGCCATCGCGTACCGGGAGACATGACCCTGACCGATGTCTCCACCTATCGCGCAAAGGAGCGCGCCGCGCTGTGCAGTCCGTATCGGTCCTACAAGGTGTGTGGCGTGGGACCGCCTTCTTCGGGCGGCGCGGGTGTTGCCATGCTGCTTGGCATCCTGGAGCGTTTCCCCATGGCGCAATACAAACCGCTGTCTCCGCAAGCGGTTCACCTCTTCTCGGAAGCGGGAAAGCTCGCCTACACCGACCGGGATTTTTTTCTGGCGGATCCCGATTTCGTCGTACAGCCCGTTGCGCAACTGCTGGCGCGCACCTATCTGCGCGAACGCAGCAGCACCATCCGTATGGATGCCGCCAACAAACAGCCCCGCCACGGCGACCTGAAGCTGCCGGCACTGTCCCGCCACGGCGAAGACCGGACCATGGAGATGCCCGCGACTTCGCATCTGTCAGTGGTGGACGCCGAAGGCAATGCCGTTGCGCTCACCACGTCGGTCGAATCCGCCTTCGGCAGCCGCATCATGGTGCGCGGATTCATGCTCAACAACCAGCTCACCGATTTCTCCTGGCTGCCCGATGACGAAGGCCGCCCTGCCGCCAATCGTGTCGAAGGCGGCAAGCGTCCGCGCAGCTCAATGTCTCCCACTATTGTTTTCGATTCGCAGGGCCGCCTGCGCTATGTGCTGGGTTCGCCAGGCGGACTGCAGATCATCAACTACGTGGCCCAGACGCTGGTGGCCCTCATCGACTGGAAGCTGGGAGAACAGGAGGCGCTCGACCTTCCCCGATACGGCGGAAGGCCGCGCGGCACGGACCTCGAACGGGCGGAAGGCACCGGCGAACTGGCGAAGGCGCTGACGGCCATGGGCCACGAAGTGCGCCAGGGCAATGCGGGCAGCGGCCTGCACCTGATCTCCGTGATGCCCAAGGGACTGACCGGCGCGGCCGATCCGCGACGCGAGGGCGTGGCAATCGGCGATTAAGCAGGTGCCCGGCGTCCATCGTGGAGAGGATTCAAGGACCGCCTTCGGCCAATTGCGGCCTTCCGCTGTTACGTTTCGGCGAATGATAAGAAAATCTATCGCGCCCTTAAAGCGCATCGGCTGGTGAAATGCCCTGGCAGGTGGTGATATGGGGATCAATTTCGCGCACGTTTGCCGATTATGTTGAATCCACCGGCGCCATGCCGCCCGATTTCGGGTTTGCTGGGTAAGCCAATCGCCATTGAGGCCGATCTGATGGACGGGCAGACGACCGGATTGCCCCTGTCTGTGTGGAGACAGCGCCCGCCGTGCGAGGCGGCTCCGGCAGATCGCCACCGATGCCGCGCAGGCAGTGTTCGAAGACACCCGCCTCCGGGCAAGGTTGGCTTCCCGTCTAGAAAGTAACCTTCATCTCCTTGAGCACTTCGTTCACCGGGGCAGCGTCTGATACCGAACGCAGATCGATGCTCCCCTTTTGACGGCTCAGCGCAATCTCCACCATTTCCGCATCAAATGACAAATCGCCTTTGGAGTAATCCAGGCGAATCATCCAGTGTGGGCGGTTGCGATCGGCGATCTCCGCCGCCGTATCCCGGTCCAGGCTGAATGGCTCGCGTTGCAGCAGGTCCACTGCGAAGGCACGATCATTTTTCAAGCGCAGCGTCGCCTTAACCAGCGCGCGCAGGTAGGCACGAACCACGTCGGGGTGTTCCTTGAGCATCTTTACCGTGGTGCCCCAGCCCAGGTTGGCGCCATTGCCCGAGATCATCCCCTTTTGCTGGCGCCATTCGGTGTAATCCACCAGTTTGACCAAGCCCGCTGCGCGCGCCTTGGGCAACAGGGTATCGATAATATTGGCAGCGTCCGAACTGCCGCTGACCAATGTGCCCAAACCATTGAAGCTTTCGGTGCGCTTCACGTCGGACATCTTCAGGCCGGCACCCTCAAGTATCTGAGTCCACACCACATCCAGCGTTTCACCCGGGCGCACCGTGGTGATGGTCTTGCCGCGCAGATCCGCCACCG
Source organism: uncultured beta proteobacterium (assembly GCA_903899705.1). GTDB lineage: Bacteria > Pseudomonadota > Gammaproteobacteria > Burkholderiales > SG8-39 > 2-02-FULL-62-17. The sequence continues at coordinate 26,964 of CAIUKQ010000128.1, read as the reverse complement.
CCTTGATGCCGCTGTCGCGCCTGACGTGAAACTCGTAGGGATAGATGCTGGAAAGCATCGCAATCTGCCGTACCGGCGCGCTGGTGGTCGCTGCCGCGCGGATTAGGCTAGCGGCTCCCAGGGCGAACTGCGCCGAGTCACTCGCCAGCGCTTGCACCGGTTCGGTCCAAGAACGGAAATTGACGACTTCAACTTCCAGCCCCTCTTCCTTGAAATAACCTGCCCTGATGGCGCCATGCACCGCTGCATTCTGCGCAACATCCCCGGTAAATGCCTGCGCCGCCTTGATTTTCGCCATGGAACGCTTGGGTTGCTGCGCATGGGACAGACCCGGGGCGACCAGCAGTATCAACAGCATCACGCTACAACGCCATGAGCCTTGCATAACGCCTCCTTTGGATAATCCGGGAACAGAAGCGTGCAACCATCGTCTCCGTTCCGGCGACTATATCGCCTCCGTCGCCGGCCTGACAAGCGCTCAATCAAAGGGATTGCCGACCTCGAGACATAATTCGCACCTGGCATCAGCGCTTGTCACCTGACACCTGCGCTGCCTTGGCGGGTCGCGCGGGCATTCGGTCATGCTGAAGCAATGGAGTCAATGCGCGAGAGCCCGGGATGGACACGAAGCAACCTGAAGGCGACAGGCCTCCCGCCATGATTCTGGAGTCAGTGAATGAAATGATAAGAAAATCTATCGCGCCCTTAAAGCGCTTCGGCTGGTGCGATGCCTTGACATGTCGTGATACGGGGACCAATTTCGCGCACATTACCAATTATGTTGAATCTATAGGGTTCGGCGATGGCCATACCCGGGTTTGCTGGGTAGGCTACCGGGTCATCCGATGACTACCAAAAGCGGCTGATCGCCGCGGCAGGCGAAGGACTGCCGCTGGGGTGTGATGCATTCGCCAAATTTCTCAAGGCAGAGTCGGACCGCTCGCGCATGGTGATCGAGGAAGCGGGCATCAAGATCGAGGATTGACCTTCAAACGGACAATACTGCCGTTAGTTCTCACACTGAATGGCTCGCTACTCCGGCTTGATGCCCGCCGTCTGCACCAGTTGCGCGACCAGCGCATATTCACGCTTCAACAAGGCGGAAAATTCCTCGGGCCGATTGGCAATAACATCCGTGTAAACATCTTCCATCTTCTTGCGAAAATCGGGGGAATTCATCACCCTGACCATGGATTCGTTAAGGCGCGCGAGGATCGATGCGGGCAGCCCAGCTGGTGCGACGAACCCCATCCAGTTGGTAAGCAAGTTGATCTTTGGCATCTCTTCGGTTATGGCAGGCAGATCCGGCAGCGATTTGTAGCGCTTAGGCGTGTTGATGGCGAGGATTTTCACCTTGCCCGATTTCCAGAGCTGAAGAACGCTACCCACCGTCAGGAAACTGACTTCAACGCGTCCCACCGAGAGGTCGGTCACTACGGCGGCCGCGCCCTTAAAAGGCACATGCACCATATCCGCACCGGTCTGGGCCTTTATTAATTCGCCATAGATGTGGGCGATTGAGCCATTGCCGAAACTGCCGAAGTTGAGCTTGCCGGGATTGCGCTTGGCATAATCGACCAGTTCCAGCACTGAATTGACCGGAACGGATGAATGCACCACCGTGGTGATGGGAGAGTCGACGGCAACCGTGATTGGGGTGAAGTCCTTCAGCACATCGTAGGTCACGCTTTTGTAGAAGAACGGGTTGTACAGAAATCCCGATGTGGTATTGAACGAGATTGTGTAGCCGTCGGGCACCGACCTTGCGACCAGTTCCGTGCCGACCACGCCGTTGGCCCCGCCGCGGTTCTCCCAGATGAAGGGCTGGCCGTGGATTTCCTGCATACCCTGCGTCACCAGACGACCCACCACGTCGACGAAGGAACCACCCGGATACGGGAACACCACCCGCACCGGTTTGGAAGGATAGGATTGCGCCTGAACCCCGGCCCCGGCTGTACTCAGCGTGAAAATGACAACCCCAATTACGATACCGGCGATACGATTCATAGCAGCGCTCCTCTGGTGCTGCCTGCGACATTCGCCAGGGGCAGATTTTTGTTTGACCCTGAATGGCAGCAGAGTAATCATGCCACCATTCATCAAAATAGAAAGAACCGAGTGAAAGAACGCTTGTTTCCAGTGCCGGCCGACGGCGCAGAGATGCCGGTCTTCATTGCCTCCCCGGAGGCACATGCGCCTATTCCAGGCGTGATCCTCTATATGGATTTCTGGGGCGTGCGTGAAGAGTTGTACGACCTCGCGCGGCGCATCGCAAGCGCGGGTTACTGCTGCGTGGTGCCGGATTTCTATTATCGGCAGGGAAAAGTACGCAGCGGCTATCGTGATGCGAACGGCAAGATGATTTCCTTTCACCTGCTCAACCAAGAGCAGCAGCAGATTGCGCTTGCGCCCATGCACAAGCTCACCGACGAGATGGTGATGGAGGACACCGCGGTGATTCTGCGGTTTCTGGAAAAAAGCGAGTCGGTTCGCGACGGTGCGATGGGATGCATCGGCTATTGCCAGGGAGGCAGGCACGTGGTGCAGGCGGGGGCGCGTTATCCCGAGCGGTTCAGGGCAATGGCCAGTCTGCATCCCACCACACTGGTGACCGACAGTGATAATTCGCCTCACCTGCTAGTACCCCGCCTGCGCGGAGAGATCTATTTCGGCTTGGCGGAAAAAGACCGCCATTCCCCGCCAGCCATGATCGAAGCTCTCGGGCACGCACTGGCCGGGTGCGAGGTCAGGCATCATATTGAGGTGCACAAGGGCGCGGATCACGGCTATGCCCTGCCCGACAGGGATATTTACGACAAGCAGGCTTCAGCGCTCGATTGGGATCACATTTTTTCCATGTTCGGGCGGCGGCTCACAGACAGAGGGAAAGGATAGGAAAGTCGAATCGGCACGCGAGGCGTATGGGCCGATAAAATGCTCTGGCACCCGAGCTTGTTCATGCCTACTGCCTAAAACTCAGGATTGATTTTCCGTAATGCCACTGGCGACATCTGAGCGGCAGCTTTGTAGAATTTCCAGTGGCCGATTTGGGTCGGGAAGGTGAGCCCGCCATTTGAGGAAGCGGACTTTGGCCAGAATTTAACTGGAAGGTGACGGCCAGAGGGTGCAGTCGGCCGATTGCGGACCTACAAGCCTCGCCTCCCATTCGCCACTAAGCGGTCATTCGATTACCCGGTCGGCGCGCAATGGGATGGCCTGTTGGATCGGCAGGCTGAACGAAGATCGGTCATCTGTGGAAATCTTATTGTCTGGCACAGCACTCTCCATAGGTAGCCAAACAGCGTGGAAGCACACATGGCGGTTGAACCAATAAATTTGACGGACGCATGGAATTTGCTTCTTTGGTCCTGTTGTTGAACAGCGCGTTGCACCAGTGATAGAAGGAGGTGAGCAGACTGCTTGCTCGTTTGAGCCGGTTGACGCACCACTCCAAGACATATAACTTGCCTCGGGCCAATAGGTAATTAATGGGATTGCGCGGTAGAGTGGTCCTGTTATCGACAATCCAATACCAGATTGCTGGCGCAATACCATCCAAAGAAGCGCAATTCATGCCAATCGATCCAGCGGAAACCATTCGAGACATTGTTGAGCACCGTCTTCATCAGGCCGACATTGAAGTGCTTCTTCATCCATTGTCTGAACACGAGAAAGCACAACTTTTTCTGAGGATCTCGGAATTTGTTCGACGCGCATCCGCTTTAATCGACATAGGCAATCGGGTCTACGACACATTGTCTCTTGATGTGCTTTTTCCAAGACTAATAGAGGTGGTTAGCGAGACGCTCAATGCGGAGCGAAGTTCCATGTTTCTGTACGATGCCGAAACCAGGGAATTGTTCTCGCGCGTTATGCAGAACAGCATCGTTGGGGAAGTTCGCTTCGCTAGTACCCTAGGCGTCGCTGGGTCGGTTTTCGCTTCGGGAGCGGGGGAAATCATCCCTGACGCTTACGCGGACTCCCGATTCAATCGCGAAATCGACGAGAAGACCGGCTATGTCACTCGTAACATCCTATGCGTGCCAATTAAGGACAATGCAGATGAAACCATTGGCGTTACGCAGGCACTCAATAAGCGCGAGGGCGTTTTCGATGCCGAAGACCAGAGACTGCTAGAGGCGCTCTCGCTTCAGGCCTCGGCCGCTCTGAGAAATGCGCAGATGCATGAAAATATGACGCGTATGCAACAAGAGGAGGTATTACTTCTCGAAGTCTCCAACGCGCTAGGTTCTGAGATCCATATTAATCCCCTGCTGGAAACAATTGTCGATACAGCGAGGCGCCTGCTTGATACTGCGCGGGGTTCGCTTTTTCTCTATGACTCGCGCAGCAACGAACTGTATTCACGTGTCGCCGGCGGCGTGGTCGGTGGCGCGATTCGCATTCCGGCGGATTCGGGAATATCCGGAGAATGCTTTCGCAGCAACGTTCCGATCATCATCGCTGATGCCAAATCCGATAAACGCTTTAATGCAAATGTCGACCAGCGCACCGGATTCCAGACCCAAAATATGCTGGTAGTGCCGCTGACGACCAAAAACGGCAACAAGGTGGGAGTCATCGAAGTCCTGAACAAGCGACTTGGGTCCTTCACCCCTTCGGACGCGCGGCGGTTGGCTGCGCTAGGGGCCCAAGCCGCCGTGGCGATCGAAAACGCTATGCTGTTCGAGCAGGTCAGCGAGGCGCGTAGTTATCAGGCGAATATCCTTCGAAGCATGAGTAACGGTGTGATTACCCTGGACATGGTTGGCGCAATCCGGGAGGTGAATGAGGCGGGGTCAAGGATGCTTCGCTGTCCAGTCGAACAACTGATTGGTCAATCGGTAGCCGAAACATTGGAGAAAAGAAATCCGTGGCTTGCCGACGCACTCCGGCAAATTGGCAGCGACGGCAAGACCCAGACGCTCACCGAAATTGAGCTATTAGTGGATAAAGGGCCAGTCGTGTCTGTCAACGTGGCCTTGTTGGTTTTGCGTAACGCCAATAACCAGCGAATTGGTATTCTTGTGGTGATCGAGGATGTGACCCTGGAGAAGCGGCTCAGAACGACCATGTCGCGTTACATGAGCAGCGCCGTGGTCGAAAAGGTTCTGGAGAACGATGGCGAGATGCTTGAGGGCGTAGACCGTGAAGTTAGTGTTTTGTTCTCCGACATTCGCGGATTTAGCTCAATGACGGAGAAATTGGGCGCGCGCGAGACCGTATCCACGCTGAATGAGTATTTCAGCCGAATGGTCGACGTGGTCTATGCGCACAACGGAATACTGGATAAATATATCGGCGACATGATTATGGCTGTATTCGGGTCGGTATTTCCGGGCGATGATGACGTGGATGACGCTGTCGAGGTCGGCATTAAGATGGTGAGGGCCCTTGGTGATTTGAATGCCCAGAGGGCTGCGACGAGTCGCGCACCCATCAAAATCGGAGTCGGAATTGCCACGGGTCGGGTGGTCGTTGGAAACATCGGTTCGCCGCGGCGCCTCGATTACACCGTGATCGGCGAAAAGGTAAATCTTGCTGAGCGCCTGGAGGCGGCAACAAAATTCTATGGTGTCGGCATGCTTATTTGCGACACAACCGCCAGTCGTCTGAGAAAGAATATCCGCCTTCGCGAAATTGATATCGCCAGGATGCCCGGCATGAATAATCCGGTAACTGTCTACGAAGTGATGGAACATTATTCAGAACTTGCCTTTCCACGCAGCGAAATTGTTCTGCCTGCGTTCGCCGAGGGTCTTAGGCATTACCGGGAGTGTCAGTGGTCGCGTGCCGCCAAATTTTTTCGTGACGCACTCGCAGCGAATAATGCTGACCGGCCATCCCAAATTTACGTTGAACGCTGTGAGCGACTTGGCGCCAATCCGCCAGGACCTGATTGGGATGGTGTGGAAAATCTTCGGATGGGTTGATACGGAAGAAGTCATTAGGCGATAATGAGCTTGGTTATTGGATGTCCTTTACCGGCCATGAACTTCCACTCGCGCCTTTGCTCTGAAACGGACGTTCACGAGCTGCCGCGGGCCTTGCATCGGCTAGAACGCTCCCCCATTGCACGGCACAGGCCACTAACAGACCGCCCTGCTCGCATTCCCAAGAGGATCAGGAGTGAGTAGACCTTGTACCCTAACCTGGGCGCAGCTTCATAAGATTTAGCATCGCGCGGCCCAACAGGCCGTAGGGATTACCCAGAGTTTCGAACATCTCAAAGTGGTTGTAGCCTTGGCCTACCAGCAGGGTCACCGGCTTGCCTGCTGCCTTGACTGCCGCTGCGAACTCGCGATTCTGGCGCTGGAACTCCGGTGTTTCAAGTGTCCCATGCGCTACCACCACCGGCACATCCAGCCTGTCAAGATGCCGTTGGGAACTCAAACGCTCGATCATTTCCGGGGTGAACTTCACGTAGCCGGCGCGTGCCGAGAGACTCACCGGGTACAACTCATACATGCCGCTGCAGCACAAGCCGCCTTTCACGGTATCGGCAGGGAGTCCGAAATCCTTTTGCCAATCGGTGGTTAGTACAACCCCCGCTAGATGCGCGCCCGAGGATGTGCCCGAGACATAGACCCGCTCGGGATCGCCACCGAAACTCGCGGCATTCCTCTTCACCCAGGCAACGGCACGGCGTACCTGGTCGGCCATAACCAGCAGATTGCCGTCGACCGCCCCGACGTTGTTGAAATCCAGCGCAATGAAAATGCCACCCGCGTCGACAAAGGTCTCCGACATGTATGCGGCACCTTTGGCATCGCCGGTTTGCCACGCCCCGCCATGGATAAAGACGTTGATGGGAGCGTTCGGCCGCTGCGTGGTGTAGATGTCGAGCTTCTCAATATCTTTCGGGCCATAGGCGAGACGCCGTGGTGGGCCGAGGCGTTCCAGTGCCGCCGCACTTTTCTGCGCGTTGCGCTTGGCCACTTCTCCTGCATTGCGTGCCCAAGGCGCCTGGTCGTATGCCCAGTCGATCTCGTCCTTGTCATAATCCATGAATACGCGCACCCCCTTGGGCTTCGGCACCATTCCTGGCGGTACGAAGTTCTGTATCACCTGCTGCGCCGATACCATTCCCGCCGCGGCAACCGCACCCAATGCCAATACGCCACCCAATACCTTGCGGCGCGAAATGTATGCGCCATCCTTCAGATCCGTTGAACTCATATCAGCCTTCCTCCTCATGTGAGAGCCTATGCGATCACCCGGTTTGTGCTCAGTGGGTGCTCCATTAATGCAGCTTTTCCACTTACTCCGTTTAGCCTATCCCTCCCGTTCAACCTATATTTTTCGCGATCCATCGTTCAAAGGCACTCGCCCTTCCTTGCAGCGGCTTTTTGGCCCCTTTACCCCCCGCCACTGTCTCCAGCTGCGTGTCGGACATTTCGCCGCTTACTGCTGCATTTGCTTCTGCAGCAATATAAGCCCGTGCTTCATCCACGGTGAATTCCAGACCGAGGGCTTTGGCCTCTTTCACCGCGTTGGTGATGAACGCTGCCGCGCTGGCTGATGCAGCATCTGCATCCGCATTGACTTTGTCCAAGCCAAGGTTTGCCAACAGGGCGGGGTCTTTAGCTACAAGTTCTGCGAATTTCTCTACGTGCGCTGTAGTCATTGCATTTTCCTTTGAAAAGAGCCGACTCGCATCGGCTCCGCCAGTACGTTCAACGCTTGGTGACTGGGTTGCACGGCGGTCGTCGGGGCGCGGTTACTGAGAACCGGTTCAACCAGATATGGAACTATGTAAATCTAAATTTAGCTGGCTGATCCGCGCAACAGTACGCTGCCACGCTGGCTGATGCTGCCGCTGCGTCAGCATTGACTTTGTCCAAGCCAATCGCTATTTAGGGCCGCCATTTTTCTCGTCTTTTGTGTAGCGTACCTTTGAGAGTCTCTCAAGGTTGTGCTGCGGCCCCGCTTCGATCTGGGCGATCTGCTGCTTGTCGGCCATGTGATCATAATCAAATACGAGAGTGTAACTTTCCGGCGTCTTGCCCCCCGAGATCCCGCCTGCGTCCAGTTGCGTATCCGACAACTCGCCGCTTGCCTCTGCTTTTGCTTCCGCTGCCATAAATGCACGCGCTTCTTCTTTGGTGAATTCCAGACCGTGGACTTTGGCTTCTTTAACTGCGTTGGTAATAAACAGTGCCGCGCTGGCTGCAGCCGCAGCTGCATCCGCATTGACTTTGTCCAAGCCAAGCTTTGCCAACAGGGCGGGGTCTTTAGCTATGAGTTCAGCGAATTTTTCTACGTGAGCAGTCGTCATTACATTAACCTTTTAGAGGGAGTTGAATTACCAGAGTGAGAATATAACAGCGGGTGGGGGGCAAAATTAATTCCACCACTTATGTGCATTACTGCATTTGTAATATATTGAAATTAAAAGACGAGTTGAAGCAGAATGGGCCGAGTGGCATTGCCCTAGCAGGAACGACCGCTTTGGAGAAGCCCGGATGTCTCTTGTGAGTCGTTTGCAGTCAGCCACTCGAAAAGCGTTTTGCACGCTGCACATCATAAAGATCACTGTCCATTCACCGGTCCGGATTTGGGAAAGAGGGCCCAGGGCCCGGCAAGGGGAAATCCGGGTAGCGCTTCCTGAATTCCGCAAAGCTGTCGTCCGCCTCCCTGATGCGTCCCTGTTTGCGCAAGGCCTCGATGCGTGCGAGCCAGGCTTGCGGTGATTCGATCGATCTTGAAGCACCGGCATCAGCGAGATTTCGAGTTGTGCTTTCCGCTGATTGGGGTCTGCTTCTTTCTGCCGTTGCACCGGAATATTGACGGGCGGCGACTCCGGCTGCCGCGACTCCGGAGGATTGCAACGCGGGCTCCGCGCTTGCAGGACTGGAAGCAGGCGCAGGCGCTACGGGAAACGCCCTGCGCTCGGGCGCCCCGCCAGCGGCCATCGTCGTATCGGCACGCGAAGGCGAAGCCTCAGGCTGTGCTTGTTGCTGATCGGATTGCACGGGTCCGGAATTGCGCTCTGGCCGGTCAGTCCTGTCCCGGGTGCGTGAATCCCCGCGTCCCGGCGCCATTGACTGTTGAGCGGTTTCCGCCGGCTGCAAAGCCTCATTCGGAACTTTGGCCATCGGCGCGATCGCGGCATCGCGTGACGGTGGCGCCAGCACGGCAATATCAGGCTGCTCATCTTGCATGAGGACGGCCAGAGATGCGGCGATCACGAGGGTCGCGGCAATGCCGGCCAGCCTGGTCCAATGGAAGGAGTTTGCATGCACGGCGCGCTTATCAGGCGTCGCGTTGTGTGCACTCGCGAGAATCGCTTCGTCCATTGCTGCGGAGGGTTCATCACGTGGCGTTGCCGCATAAATGCGGCTGATTTCACCGTCATCCTTTTCATTCATATCGGCCTCGCTCATGTCAGGTCCTGCAATCCCAGACGCAGCTTCGCTATTGCATAGCGAAGGCGGCTTTTTGCGGTTTCGATACCTGCCCCGGTGGCAGCCGCAATTTCCTCGACGCTGAGTCCGCCCTCCTCGTACAGAAGAAACGCTTCGCGCTGCTGCGGCGGCAATGCCGCAAGCAATTCAAGCATCGCCTGCGCCAGCTGCCGGGATTCGGTTCGCACCTCGGGCTGCCAGTGGCGCTGCGCGGCGATGTCGATTTCTGGCTCATCCTCATCACCGCCGAAATCCACCCAGACCACCCGGCTCGATTTGCGGTACCAGTCGATGAGGCGGTTATGCGCAAGGGTATAGAGCCATGTGGCAAAACGCGCTTCAACGCGATACCGCTTGCGCGCCTCGATCACACCCGACCAGACATCCTGATAAAGCTCCTCGGCAGCGCCGCGATCGCCGCATTGCCGGGTGATGTAGCGAAACAGGCCGCCGCGATGCCGCGCATAGAGCTGCTCGAACGCCGCGGCGTCACCCGCCGCATAGCGCAGCATCAACTCCTCGTCGGCGATCGGGGATTTCACCGGACTGAGTCTAGCCGATGCGTTCGGAATAACGCTCACGGCTTCCGGGTACGGGGAACCATTGCCCATTGCAACCCGCGGGCCCATTCAGCCGCGTGGCGGATCGGCAACGAAGCGACCCGGAAACGGCTGCGGCCGAGCCACCGGTTGCGACGGCACGATGCCGCGGGCCAGTAGATTGTTGAAACTGTCGTAATAGATGGTGATGACTTCCTCGGGATAGGGCGTGGCCCGCTCGAACGCCACATTGCGCACCGCCGAGGTTTCATCGCGCCCATGGCCGGTACCCAGGCTTTTCTGCAGCGACAGTTCCGGCACCGCGGGAGCGGGGGATGGCACGCGCGGATCGGCCGCCGGTCCGTCCGCGCGGCGCGAAGGCTGGCCGACGCCCGAGGCCGTGTTATCGGGCATCGACTCTGCCGACCGCGATTCATATCGCTCGCGGATCGAGTCAATCGCCACCGGCGGAGGCGCAGCCTTCCTGCGGAACACCGCCACGCCGATCACACCCACGTTATCCGGCCGCCCGGTGCGTGCCGCGTAGGAATCGGGCAGCGTCGTGAAATAGAAGGCAGCGGTGCGTGACAGACTCTTGCGCCATCCGCGAATGTCGTAGTTGACGCCATTGCCAAGGACATATCCCGTCTGTTCCGGCGTCGCGCTTTCACCGGAGACCACGTTGATGCCGTCCACCGACACCACGGCCAGCGCATCGGCCCCGGCGCGATTTCGCACGCTGATCTGGTATTCATTGCCGGGTTTCCCGACCACATAGGCCTTGCCTTCATGCCAGTAGACCGTGAGTTGGCGATTTTCATTCCGGTCGAATACGCGGATGTCGGCGGTGTTTCCGATGGCAAGCGCGGTACCTGAACCCAATGCCATGCCGGCCACAGCGAGCAGCAGAACTGCACGATGGGGTTGTTTCATGACGTCATCTCCTGTTTGGAATCACAGATGACTTGAACGTCCGAAAATGCGGTTCGGGTTAAACAGGACGAAAAAAATCCGGCGGTCGGAGCCGACAGCCGGATTCAAGATAAAACAGAGGAGACCTACGCATACTGGTGTTGCTACTTCTACCGCTACATCTACCGCTACATCTACTGCTTTAAAAAAGGTCGAGCAGGGACGGGGTTAAGAACCCGGAAGGAGGAGGAGGAGGAGACCGAACCCTACAACCCCGCCCTGATCGATTCGTGATGCCCGGATCAGGCTTCCAACAGCCTGCAAACCCACTCGGGCAAATATTCGCGGCGCAATTCCATTTCGCGCTTTTCGATGTCGACGCTTTCCGCATCGCCTAAAATCTTGACTTTGCGATCAGCCGGCTTCGCCGCAGCTTTCCCGCTCGTCCGGGCCAGATATTCCGGGCCACTGCGCAGGAATCCATCGCCTTCGTATAAAATATTTGTTGCCATGATTACTTTCCTTTCCGTCATCGCGATCAATATTGCATCGCACAACGACAAGATATAGACCTATCATCAGTTTTTCAAATAATGTTTTTAGATGAAGGTGATAGGTTAATCCAATGGCTACAAATCACAGTTGCTGCGATGCACTTTATTGACTTCCAAAGAGGCAATAATCATGCAAAATCAAATGGATACTTCAACCGCCCGTAAAAGTATGCCAGCGCACACATAACTGGGTTTCCCACCGGAGATCCAGAAGTTGCTGGTTTTCGACGAAAAAAGATTCCACTCGCGAATCGCGTCAGACCGCTTTTTCGGCCACCGACCTGGTCCGCGACTGCTTATCGAGATAAGGGAGCGAGGGACAGGAAGCAACCCTCCTCCCATTCCACCATCCCGCCTGACTATCACTTGGGCGATATGCGAAAATCCGCCGCTCTCTGCCCCCCCAAAACGCCATCTGGCGACCCCCTGGAGAAAAGAACAATGGACACCCGAGTCAAGGAATCCAAACTCGACCCCGTCACGCTTGAAGTTGTCAGAGACGCCCTGCCGGCGATATCCAACGAAATGGCGCTGGATCTGCAGCGCACCTCCTACAACATGATGATTTACGAGGTGCGTGATTACTGCACCGCGCTGCTCGACCCCGAGGGCAACCTGATCTGCCAGAACGTGGGCGGCGTTTCCCACTTCGTGGCGGACCTGGGCGTGCTGGTCACCGACGGCATGAAGCGCTACGGCCGTGAAGGATTCAAGCCGGGTGACGTGGTGATCACCAACCACCAGGCGGTGGCCGGACAGCATTTGAACAACATCGTGATTTACACACCGGTGTTTTATGAAGGCGAACTGCTGATGTTCGCCATGGTTCGCGCGCACTGGATCGACGTCGGCGGCACCAGCACCGGCTTCGGCGCCGGCGCCCATGTGGCCGACCCCTGGCTGGAAGGCCTGCAACTGGACCAGTTGAAGATCTACCGGGGCGGCGAACTCAATGAACCGCTCTACCGCCTCATCAAGGACAACATCCGCTTTCCCGAATCATCCCTGGGCGACATGAAGTCGCAGATGGCGGCCTGCCGTCTGGGCATGCGCCGCATGGAAGAAATGTTCAAAAAGTACGGCAAGGACACCATCCTCGCGTGCATCCGGAAGGTCTATCAGGAAACCGAACAAAAATGCCGCAACGTGGTTTCAAAAATCACCGATGGCGTCTACGAGGCCGAATCCTTCCTTGACGATGATGGCGTCACCAAAGGTGAACGCGTGCGCATACACGCAAAGATCACCGTGAAGTCGGGTCACATGACCATCGACCTCTCCGGTTGTTCCGGCGAACGCAAGGCAGGCATCAACTCACGCACCTATGCCGGCGCGCGCGTAGCCTACAAGGCGCTCACCGGACCGCTCGACCCGGTGAATGAAGGCTCATTCACCGCCTGCGACGTGATTATTCCCGAGGGCAGCATCATGATGGCTCGCTATCCCGCGCCCATGGCAGGCTGGAGCCACATCCTGCCGATGGTCGTGGACACCATTGTGAGGGCACTGGCGCCGGCAATGAAAGACAACATACCAGCGGCGCACCACGGACTGCTCAGCGGCGGCGTGGTGTTCTTCGGCAAGCAACCCAAGACCGGTCGTGGCTTCGTGGTGCAGTCGATCGAAGGCGGCGGCTGGGGCGGGCGTCCGACCGAGGACGGCGAATCGGGCACCGTCACCGTCTGCCAGGGCGATGTCCGCAACGCCTCCATCGAGAGCATCGAGATGAAATGCCCGGTGATCATCCAGAACCGCGGCCTGCGGCAGGATTCGGGCGGCCCCGGCAAGTTCCGCGGCGGCCTTGGCTTGAACGTGCGCGCCAAGAATCTGGTGGAAGGACGCTGGAACCTGGACAGCCCGCGACGGAAAGATTGCCTGCCCTGGGGACTGTGGGGCGGCATGGAAGGCGACACCGAACAAAAATTGCTGCAACTCGAAGGCCAGGAATTCAAGAAGGTCGAGCAGAACCGCTACCCGGTGCCCGCCAACGCGGTCGCCTGGGTCAGCACCGGTTCGGGCGGCGGCTGGGGCGATCCGCTGGACCGCGACCCTGCAAGGGTGCAGTGGGACGTGATCGAGGAACTGGTCTCCGAAAAATCCGCTCGTGAAAACTACGGTGTGGTGCTCGGGAAAGACCATTCCATTGATGCCGCGGCAACCGTTGCATTGCGCGCGAAGCTGCGCGCGGCTCCGCGCCCCTCGCACGCAGTCTGACAGGACCGGTCATGGATGCACGCGTAAAACATTCCAAACTGGATCCCGTCACTCTCGAGGTGATCCGCAATGCCCTGCCGGCCATCTCCACCGAGATGGCGGCAGATCTGCAGCGCACCTCCTACAACATGATGATCTACGAGGTGCGCGATTTCTGCACCGCGGTGCTCACCGCCGACGGGGAGCTTGTCAGCCAGAACGTGGGCGGGGTTTCGCATTTCGTCGCCGACCTTGGCGTCCTGATTGTCGATGGCGTGAAACGCTACGGCAAGAAGGGCTTCCATCCGGATGACGTGATCATCACCAACCACCAGGCGGTGGCGGGGCAACACCTGAACAACATCGTCATCTATGTGCCGTTCTTCTTTGATGGCGAACTGCAGATGTTCACCATGGTGCGGGCGCACTGGATCGACGTGGGCGGCTCCTCCACCGGCTTCGGCGCCGGCGCGCACATCGGGGACCCCTGGCTGGAAGGCCTGCAACTGGACCAGCTCAAGATCTATGACAAGGGCGAGCTCGATGACACGCTGTTTCGCGTCATCAAGGACAACATCCGCTTTCCTGAGTCATCCCTTGGCGACCTGAAATCGCAGGTGGCGGCGTGCAAGCTGGCGGTGCGGCGACTCGAGGAATTGTTCAAGAAATACGGCCGCGATACGGTGCATGCCGCGATCGCGCAGATCTTCGACGAGACCGAGCAGAAATGCCGCAATGTCGTGTCACAGATGCCGGACGGGGTGTATGAGGCCGAGTCCTTCCTCGACGATGACGGTATCAAGGTCGGCGATCGGCTGCGCATACATGCGAAAGTGACAGTCAATAAGGGTCACATGAGCATCGACCTTTCCGGATGTTCGGGGGAGCGACCGGTGGGCATCAATGCACGCACCCATGCGGGGACGCGCATCGCCTACAAGGCGCTCACCAGCCCGCACGATCCGGTCAATGAGGGATCGTTCAGGGCGCTGGACTCCATCATTCCCGAAGGCAACATCATGATGGCGCGCTTCCCGATGCCGATGTCGGGCTGGAGCACCTGCATTCCCCTCACGGTAGACACCGTCATCAAGGCGCTGGCACCCGCCATGCGCGATGTCATTCCCGCGGCTCATCATGGCGTGCTGGGCGGCACCGTTTTCTTCGGTGTCGATCCCAAATCACACCGGCGCTTCGTGTTGCAGACCATCGAGGGCGGCGGCTGGGGTGGCAGGCCATATGAAGATGGCGAATCAGGCACGGTCACCGTCTGCCAGGGCGACGTGCGCAACGGCTCGATCGAAGGCATCGAACTGAAGTGCCCGCTGATGATCGAATCGCGTGCCCTGCGTCCTGACTCCGCCGGTGCGGGAAAATTCCGCGGCGGCTTTGCCATCAACCTGCGCGTGCGCAATTTCGTCGAAGGTCGCTGGAACCTGCGCCGTCCGCGTCGTGCCGATTGCCCTCCTTGGGGGCTGTGGGGCGGCACCAACGGCGAGCCCGGCAACTACCTGGTGAAGCGCCCCGATGAAAGCGAATACAAAGCGGTGGATGCGGTGCGCTACCTGGTGCCGGAACAAACCCAGGTCATTGCGCGCACTTCGGGCGGTGGCGGATGGGGGAACCCCCTTGACCGTGACCCAGCAAAAGTGTCGTGGGATGTCATCGAGGAATTGATCTCGGAAAAATCGGCCGGCGAACAATACGGTGTGGTTCTGAAATCAGACAAGAGCGTCGATGAAGCGGCCACGACCGCATTACGCAGCAAGCTCAGGACATCACAAAAAATAGCCGCATAGCCGGCTCTTGGGAGGCGGGGATGACAGGCGCAAAAGGACTTTCCACCGGCTTGCGTGCAACAGCACTGACAGCCTCGGCGCTGGTTGCCGCACTTTCAATGTCACCGGACTCACCGGCACAGGCCTTTCCTTCAAAACCTGTACGAATCATCATCGCCGCCGCGCCCGGCGTCCCAACTGACACTCTGGGTCGAGGTCTGGTCGAGCCACTTGGACGAGCCCTGGGCCAGCCCATCATCGTCGAAAATCGCGTGGGCGCCGACGGCATCATCGGTACCGAGGCCTGTGTGCGCGCCGCGCCCGACGGCTACGCGCTGTGCGGCACCGCCAGCAACGTCATCGTCTGGAACACGGTGCTGCGAACCAAGCTGCCCTACGACGTGCTGCGCGACCTGCAACCGGTGATGCACGGCGCATTTTTTGACAGTTTTCTCGCGGTCCATCCGTCAGTTCCCGTCAGCAACGTCACCCAGTTGCTTGAATACTCCAGAGCCAATCCACAGAAGGTCAATTGGGCGCATTTTGGCGTCAACAGTACCGGTTACATGTACATGGAATGGCTCAACCGCAATCGTGGCGCCGCGTTCTACCCGGTGCCCTACAAGACCCAGCCACAGAACCAGACGGCCATGCTCGCCGGCGAGAGCCAGGTATCCGTCCTCTCCATTTCCAACGGCGCACCGCATGTCAAGGCGGGACGCCTCAAGGCCCTGGCCACCACCGCTGCCACGCGCCAGGCCGCACTGCCCGCTGTGCCCACCTTCGACGAAGAAGGCATCAAACTGCCGCTGCGCACATGGTTCGGGTATCACTACCAGGCCGCCGTTCCACGCGAAATCGTGCAACGCATGAACAGCGAATTGCGAAAGATCTTTGACACGCAGAGTTTTCGTTCCAGCGTGGTCGAAGGCATCGGCCTGAATGCGAATCACGGCAGCATCGAAGAGTTTGATGCCTACGTCCGGAACCAGATCAAGGACGTGACGGCGCTGGTGGCCAATATTGGATTAAAGCCGGAGTGACATAACGAGTTTGGTTTGCCAGTCGCATGTCTGAGCCGTAAATCCCCAGAATACGGCTCATTAATATGATGATATTGAGCCGTAAAAGCCTAGAATACGGCTCATGGACCACTCCCCCGCCTACATCTGGGCCCAACCCGGCTGGCCGTTATTCACGCTCCGTCAGGATGCCCTGACCGGGCCGCTCAGCCGCGCACGTCTGGCACAAGGCACTGTCCTCGGTCTCGCGCACGCGCTCGGTCTGGAACGGCATCCCGAGATACTGCAGGACATCTGGATCGCGGATGCCATGGCAACCGCGGGCATCGAAGGGGAGACCCTGAATCCGGACGCGGTTCGTTCGTCGGTGCTGCGCAAAATGGGCTTGGGTTCGACTGGTAAATCCACGCGTCATGTGGATGGTCTGGTAGAGGTGATGAACGATGCGACTCAACACTTCGAGCGCAAACTGACGCATGCGAGGTTGTGCGATTGGCAGGCCGCCTTGTTTCCAGGCGGCCGTTCAGGACTGGCGCGCATAGAAGTTGGCAAGTACCGCACTCATGCGGACCCGATGCAGATTGTCAGCGGAAGTCCCGGCAAAGAGAAAGTGCATTACGTAGCGCCACCCTCTGCACAAGTACGGGCTGAGATGACCCGGCTTTTGGAATGGTTTCGTGACAGCGCGCCGGGCGGCAAGATTGCAATCGATGGCGTGGTCCGGGCGGCTATTGCACATCTGTGGTTCGAAACCATCCACCCATTCGAAGACGGCAACGGCCGCGTCGGCCGGGCCCTGTGCGACATGGCGCTGGCGCAGGATGCAAAATCACCTTCGCGGATAATCAGCCTCTCGCGCCAATTGCTCGACAACCGATCGCAGTACTACGAGCAACTCGAAACGGCCGAACGCGGCGGGCTCGATGTAACGAATTGGACCGTCTGGTTTGCGGCTCAGTTTGAACAGGCCTGCCAGAAATCCGCCGACATCATTCGCGCCGCAGTGGACAAGGGGCATTTCTGGCAGGCTGCGCCGCAGATGAACGAGCGCCAAAAAAAGGTCGTTCAAAAGCTGCTCGACGCAGGGCCCGATGGATTCGAGGGCGGAATGAGTGCCGAAAAGTACGTCAACATTACCGGCGTATCGAAAGCGACCGCCACGCGGGATCTTGCGGACTTGAGCGAAAAAGGCGTGTTGGAAATCACCGGCCAGGGGCGCGGGACGCGGTATTGGATTACAGGAAAAGCCGGCAGCACAGGCAGAGTGGCATAAACAATTCAATTAAATCAATGATTTTCTTGAATTCACATAATCCCGTTCCAACCCTGCAGCAAGCTTGAACTCCGCCGACAGACGGGCCATCTCCTCATGAGGGATCACATCTTCGATGCGCTCGAATCCATCCGGCGCCCGTTCCTCGGCCATTTCCATCACGATCTCCTGCCCGAGGCCGCGAATGCGCAGCGTGATTTCGTTCATCGCCGGCAGTCGCTCGGCTTCATATCGTCGCAGCGCCTGCTCGTGTGTTGGTTCGGCAAGCAGCGCCCGCGTCAGGTAACGCGAATCAACAACCGCCTGTGAACCCGCCTGCGAGCCGATGGGCAGCATGGCGTGCGCGGCGTCGCCGATCAGGGTGACCCTGCCAAAACTCCATTGCCTGACCGGATCGCGATCCACCTTGGGAAATTCAAATACCGAATCGGTCGCATCGATCAGCCCGGGAACATCCAGCCACGGAAAGCGCCACTTGGCGAAAGCACCGGCGAAAACTTCTTTTGACACCTGCCTGTTCCAATCGGCGCGTGACGTGGGGCCACTCACCGTGAGTTCTGCAATCCAGTTGATCAGCGAACGTCCGCGTTCGCGGCTTTTCGCACTCATGGGATACACGAGGAATTTCTGATCGCGGTGCCCGCTGAT
This sequence comes from uncultured beta proteobacterium, assembly GCA_903899705.1. GTDB lineage: Bacteria > Pseudomonadota > Gammaproteobacteria > Burkholderiales > SG8-39 > 2-02-FULL-62-17. The sequence goes on along the minus strand of CAIUKQ010000128.1, from coordinate 8,635 downwards.
CGCCTGGGTGAGACCATCCAGATAGGGTGTGGATTCCACGGCGGCCCGCCACATCATCTGGCCGCAAAAGCGCGGATCACCCTCGTCCGGATAAAGCTGCGCGCGCACCGCCGAGTGGATGCCGTCGGCGCCAATGAGGATGTCGCCACGCGCGGATTCGAGTTGTGCACCGCTGCGCCGATCGACGAAATGCGCGGTCACACCCTGCGCATCCTGCTCGAATGACGCCAACTGGTGACCGCAACGAATGCTGGCATCCCCCGTTCTCTCGCGCACGGCACGCGCGAGAATCATCAGCAATTCACCTCGATGAATCGAGTACTGCGGCCAGCGGTAACCCGCCTCGCGCCCACGTGGCTCCATCCAGATGCGCTGGCCGTGCCTGTTGTAATAGGCAAGCGCCGATGTGGGAATGCCGGTGAGCGCAAGCTCGTCTCCCAGCCCCAGTTCGGTTAATTCGCGCACGGCATTCGGCTGCAGGTTGATGCCCACCCCTAGCGCACCGATTTCACGCACGGCTTCGAAGACCGTGACCTCAATGCCCGCCTGATGCAGGCTCAGGGCCGCGGCAAGCCCGCCGATCCCGCCGCCAATGACCAATGCTTTCACTTACCGCCTTCATTTATTGACCGATTCATTGATGGTAATTCATGCAAGTCACGGGTGCGATTGTCAGTCGTGGAACCAGCCATCTGAATCATTCGGAAATTCTGCGCATAATGCAGCGAACTGACGGCCCCAGAAACCAACCGGCGAACCGCATGAAAAAAACCAACTGGCAGAACCCCTACCTAACCGCTCGCCGCCCAACGCTGGCGCGCAATGTGGTCTCGACCTCACAGCCGCTGGCCGCCCAGGCGGGCCTGCGCATGCTGCTCGCCGGCGGCAACGCCGTCGATGCGGCGCTGGCCACGGCCATGTGCCTGCCCATCATGGAGCCGGTTTCCAACGGACTGGGCAGCGACGCCTTTGCCATCATCTGGGATGGAAAAAATATTCATGGCCTCAACGCCTCGGGCCGCTCGCCCGCTGCATGGACGCCCGATTACTTTCGCGGCAAGTCGGCGGTACCTACGCGCGGCGTCGACAGCATTTCGGTGCCGGGTGCCATTTCTGCGTGGGTTGAAATGTCGACGCGTTTCGGCAAGCTGCCGTTCGAGAAACTGTTCGAACCCGCCATCGATTACGCGGCCAATGGTTTTCCCGTATCGCCGTGGATCGCCAACAGCTGGGCAAACCAAACCGCCGAACTGGGCAAGCAACCGGGTTTTGCCGAGGCCTTCATGCCCAATGGCCGGGCGCCGCATGCCGGAGAAATCTTCCGCCTACCCGCGGCTGCACGCACGCTGGAGATGATTGCAAAGACGCGCGGCGAGGCTTATTACAAAGGGGAGCTCGGGGAGAAGATCGCCGCGCACATTACCGCGAATGGTGGCGCCATGAAAGCCTCCGATATCGCGGCCCATACCGCCGACTGGTGCGGCACCATCACCCACGATTACCGCGGCTACACCGTGCACGAGATCCCGCCCAACGGGCAGGGCATCGTCTGCCTGATTGCGCTCGGAATACTCGAGCACTTTGATATCGCGGGCCTGTCCGTTGACGGCCCCGACAGCACCCACCTGCAGATCGAAGCGGTCAAACTCGCCTTCGCCGATGCCTATCGCTATGTGGCGGACCCCAAATACATGGAGATCACGCCTGCCCAGATGCTCGACCGCGACTACCTGAAGTCGCGCTCGAAACTCATCGACATAAAGCGCGCCCAGGATTTCGGACACGGCACTCCGCCAAGAGGTGGCACGGTGTATCTCAATGCCGCCGATGCGAGCGAGATGATGGTGTCGATGATCCAGTCGAATTTCTCGGGATTCGGATCCGGCGTCGTGGTGCCGGGCACCGGCATCAGCCTGCAGAATCGCGGTTCGGGTTTCGTGCTTCAGAAGGGCCACCCCAATGAAGTCGGCCCCGGCAAGCGCCCGTTTCACACCATCATTCCCGGCTTCGTCACCAAGGATGGCGATGCCGTCATGACACTCGGTTTGATGGGCGGCAGCATGCAGCCCCAGGGCCACACGCAGCTGATGGTGCGCATGGCCGATTACGGACAGAACCCGCAGGCCGCCATCGATGCACCGCGCTTTCGCATCGCCCAGGGGATGGAGATCAATTTCGAACCGGAGTTTTCGGAAAAAACCCTTGCCGATCTCGCAGGTCGCGGTCACAAGGTGGTGTCGCTGCCCAAGGGCTACATGGACTTCGGCTCCAGCCAGCTGATCCGCCGTCTGGACGATGGCTACTTTGCGGGTGCCGATTCCCGGCGGGACAGCCTGGCGGTGGGGTTCTAGTCAGACGCTGAACAAGAGGGGCTGCCCCCCTCAGCACCTTCACATCAGATCGGAATCACCAGCACCGTTTCGATCATGCGCGAGTCATAGACCACATGGCGCCGCGCGAATTTCGGCACCGCGCCTTCAAACACGATCACATCGCGATACTGTCCGCAGGAGTAGACCATCATCGAGCCGTCATGCTCCATGGTGCGCACAATCACGTAATTGGCGCGGGTCTCCCAGGCGTCACCAGGCACATCCGTTGCCGGGCCCAGAACCTGGACGCCTGACACCACATGCCGGTAGATCTGCCGTTCATAGATATTGGCGACACGCATGGAGGTAATTCGATCCAGCAGTTGGTCGCGCGAACGGCAATGAATAACCGCCGAGGGCAGCTTGCGGTCCACGTTGAAGCGCGAGGCCACCTTGTAATCGGCGTTCTCGACCAGCAGGTCACCGATGGCTTCAATGCGGTCCTCATCAATCAGGCGGGCCCATTCGTAATTGAGGTTGTCGATTGCAACGCGTGCCTCGAGGGTGATGGCCTTGCTCATAGCTCCATCTGCCCGCGGTAGGTGTTCCAGAAATTGCGCAACGCCCGCTCGGAGAGCTTGCTGCTGCCGCCGCTGTTCAGGTCCTTGCCGCCCATCTGCATGAACGATGAGCCTTCGGGTTTGTCGCCCAGCGACCGCCGGATCATTTCGCAGACGCTGGCATCCTCCATCGACACCAGCCCCGCCGACCCCACCAGGTTCTGCTGAAACAGCCGCCGGTCGGTCATCTCGGGCGTGTCATCCTCAAATCCAAAATAGGTCCAGTGCAGATCGCACAGCGTGGGCGAGTAGGTCACCAACTGGCGCGTTGCCAGGTTGTTCGATATCTGGTGAAGCACGAAGCTGGGATACAGCGACAGGATCTGGATGTTGATGCCATCACCGAATTCGTCGGTCCAGTCGAGCAGTTGCCGGTCGCGCAGGCTGAAATCCGACTTGACCGACCGCAGGTTGCTCGCGGTCTGCTTGTAGGTGGCATCGTCGCGGTCGGTGCCCATCTTGGTGTAGAAATAGACGTGGCGCCCGGCACGATCGAGCACCATCGCCGACTCCTGCGACTGCTTCGACAATCCAAAGGTGCCGTAAAAGGTGTGCAGGATGTTCGCGTGAAACGAATCGCGCGGATTCTCGTGGTAGTTCTTCCAGTTGGCATGAATGCGCTGCGTGTCGTAGCCCAGCACCTTGAGCGGTCTGGGCAGCGTGCGGCGGATACCGTCGCCCACCTCACCCATCCACTCCGTAAGCGGCATGATCTTGTGGTCGAAGCTGCCGAACACCAGCCCGCAGAAACTCTCCACGCGAAGCTTCTGCAGGCCATGATCTTCAAGTTTGAAATCCTCTGGCAGACCGCCTTCGCCGCGTATGCCGCGCCGGAATGCCGCCGAGGTGAGATCACCCTTCAGGTTGTACGCCCAGGCGTGATACACGCAGTACAGGGACTCCGCCTTGCCCAGTTCCTCGCGGCACACGATGTTGCCGCGATGCGCGCAGCGGTTGACCACCGCGTGCAGGATGCCATCCTGGTCGCGCGTGAGCACCACGGGCGTATCACCAACGCGATTGGTCTTGAAGCAACCCGGTTCGGGAACCTCGGCTTCCAGTCCCAGGAAATGCCAGGCGCTTCCCCTGAATATTTTCTCCTGTTCACGCTGGTAAATGGAGGGATCAACAAAACTCCAGTAGGGCGCCCTGCTGGGACCTTCGGGAGGCCATGCCGGATAGCGCCCGGACTCGTTCGTGGTGGAAATGCTCATATTGACAAAACCAAATCAAAAAATATGGGGATGGACCGTCTTCGGCTGTCCGGAAACCTGGAAGGCCTGATCAGGCCATGACCGGGGCCATTTTCGGTGCGGCGACTGACTCCTGAAGGTGTGGCTTCTGTGCAAAATCTGACAGGTCAGGCAATCCGAGGTGAATGATTTCCAGCGTGTCGGTTGCGGTGATCGATCCCGACTCGCCCTGATCGACCCAGATCGCGGAATATTTGATGCAGGACTCGCCATTGCACTGACCCGAGCCCGACATCACGAAATAAATACTGCGCTCCTCAAATGCAGCGGTGGCGCCGGGTTTGATACGCAGCGTGCCGATGCGTGTGTTGCGCTCCGTGAAGGTGCCCATGCGCTTGTGCTCGACGCCGGACTCATTGCGCGATGCAACCCAGTCGAAATTGGAAGGCTCCATGAACACCGGTTTGGCAAATCGCGGCTTCGCATATTCGATGCGCCGGCCGGCCCAGTGTTCCCACGCGGCTTCGTAGCTGTCCTGATTGTATTTTTTGCCCTCGGCGTCGAACGCGGTAAAAACACCCTTCTTGATTTCGCCAAACTTTTTCAGCTCCACGACCTGGGCGGACAACTCACTGTGCGACATGAATCCATGACCGCTGGATCCGCCGAACTGGCACAGCAGGCCGTAGCCGCCGGTGCCTGTCTTGTCAGAGGCCGGGCCGTAGGGTGTGCCCTCCGGGAAATAACCCAATCCGCCCTCGCTCATCACGCCATCGGCCGAATAATCATATTCGCCGGTCAGTCGCACGCGGAACTGGTCGAAATTGTGCTTGTGGCGCGGCGCGTTGTACTCGGGTGAGAGCTTCGACACGGTCAACACGAAGTTGCCGGGGTCCCCGGGCCTGCCTTCGAGCATGCGGTGATAGGAAAGGCTGCCTTCACGTGCGTGGGTGATTTCCATCAATGGCACGTTGGCGATATGGGAGATTTTCATGGCTGGGGCTCCGCGATGCGATCAGAAGCACAAATCATAGTCGATGCAAAGGCGCCGCGCACCGCGGGTACCGCCCGCGCTACGGGGTTTTTCTCAGACCCAGCAGTGTCCATTCCTCGCCCTTTGCCAGGCCGGCCAGCTCGCGACCGCACTCCTGCAGCACGGTGGGTGACACCAGAAAATGCTGTGTCGCGGCGAAAACGTCGCGAAAGCAGCGCTGCAGGTCGCTTTCACGCAGCGCATACCCCCCCGCCGTACGGTAGGCCCATGCACAGACGTCGGCAATTTCCGAGGTTGCATGATTGAGCGCAAGCCGGGTGAGGGTCACGTCGCGCAGGGTGGGCGGATCGCCGCGATCGAGGTTTTTCTGCTGCCCTCCCCACGCATCGAAGATCATGGCCCTGGATGCCCGCAACCGCGCCTCGGCGCGGCCATATCCTTCATGGAAACTCTGCGTGGCCGACAGCGGCGGCAAGAGACCGCCACGGCCGGGCGGCTTGGCGGTTACAAAGTCCGACAGTTCATCGAGCATGCGCCTGCCCGCACCGATGATGAAACCGGTGTGCCCCAGTGTCGTCATGCCGATGATGCCCATGCCGTAAACATTGCCGCCCTGATTGCGATCCACCGCATCCGGCCCGTGGGTGAATTCCGCCGGAACAAAAACATCCTTCATCGAATAATTGACGCTGCCGGTTGCGCGCAGCCCCATCACATTCCAGTTGCCCTCCATTTTCGCCCTGTGGGTCGGCACGATGAAGATGCGCGTCTCCGGCCCGCCCCCATCTGGGCGCTGGCGCGGCTTGCCGTTTTCCATCACCACCGCACCGGAGTGGATGTGGGTGGAATGCAGAATGCCGCTGCCATAACTCCACTGACCCGTGAGTTGGTATCCGCCTTTGACCACCTCGGCTGCTCCATTGGGCGCGCCCTGCCCGGCAATGACCGGATGTTGCCCGCCGAAAAGCTGTGTCGCCGTTTCAGCCGGCAGGCAGGCGGCGGCAATTCCCGTCGACACCTGCGTCGCCATCTGTACCCACCCCGTGGAACCGTCGGCCAGGCTGAGCGCCTCGATGATCTGCAGGGCCTCAAGCGTGCTGGCCTCCGCCCCGCCAAAACAGGCGGGCACCAGGGCGAGAAGAAATCCGTTCTCGCGCAGAGCACTGAATGCCTTGTCAGTGAGCCTTCCCCCTGCTTCATTGGCCGCGGCCTCGGCGCGAAACAATGAATCCAGCTCGCGCGCTTTCTTTATCAGATGCTCCGCGCCGATCCTGCCGGCACTTTGTTCCTGCGAATTCATGAAGCGACACCCGTGGACAATTGATTCCGGCAATCATGGCACAGGCGGTGGGAGACGGCCGATACGCGACGAACAGGAAAGCAGGGCACCGGCCGGTAGAATGGACGTCCGATGACAGGAGGATGTTTCCCATGGCCGGATTCGATGGAAAGACCGCGCTGGTTACCGGCGCCGGCCGCGGCATCGGCAGGGCCACCGCGATGGCATTTGCAAAGGCAGGCGCCAACGTGGTGCTGGTCGCGCGAACCGCAGCGACCATTGAGGCAGTGTCTTCCGAGATTGCAGGCGCTGGCGGAAAATCACTGGCCGTCGCCGGCGACATATCTCGGGACGAAGACATCGCCCGCATCATCGAAGCGAGCGTGCAGCGCTTCGGCGGCATCGACATCCTTGTCAACAATGCGGCCATCATTCCCGCATCGAAGAACCTCGTCGACAGCGATCCGGCGGTGTGGCGTCAGGTGATTGAGGTCAATCTCGTCGCACCGGCCCTGCTGACACGCGCGGTGCTGCCGGGCATGATTGCCAAAAAAGCGGGAAAAATCATCAACATATCGAGCATCGGCGGACGCAACGGCGGGCGCGGCCGAAGCGCCTATCGCGCCAGCAAGGCCGGGCTGATCAACCTCACGCAAAGCGTTGCCGCCGAAGTGAAAACGCATGGCATCGATGTCAACTGCATCTGTCCCGGCGGCGTGGATACCGAAGGCCTGTGGGAATCCCTCGGCCCCGAACTCAAGGGCGGACGCGACACACTGATCAAACCCGCCGAGATTGCAGAGGTCGTGTTGTTCCTTGCATCACCTGCAGGTTCAGCGATTACCGGCACATCCATCGACGCATTCGGGCTTTCCAATCCGATATTCCGGTCTTTGCCCTGATCCCGGATCAGGCTCTCACTCGGGTTCGATTTTCGCGAGTTTGACGAAACGGCCCCAAGCGCCATACGTCAGCCGCATATTTCGCCGGAGTATCATCCCCCTTTGCCCGCACTACCTCTCATGCGACTCCTCCTCATTGATGACAACGCCGATTTCCGGCTGCTCCTTGGCGAATTGCTGAAGGTGGCGATTCCCGGCGTGGAAGTCGTGCAGTGGGAGGCGGAGTCGCGCGGCCGGCCCGAGGCGGGCTTTGACTGGTCTGCGTTTTCTGCGGTGCTGCTGGACCATCAGCTGGGAGGGGAGGATGGCGCCGATTGGCTTCAGGGCTTTCGCGAACGCGGCGCCGACCTTCCGCCACTCCTGTTCCTTGCGGACAAGGACGCCGTGGCCTCCGCCGTCAAGGCGATGAAATTCGGCGCGCTCGATGTGCTCATGCGAAGCGACCTGCACCCGCTGCGGCTTGCCGCCGCCATCGAAGACGCGGTGCGCGAACAGGATGCGCGGCGTGAACTAAAGCGCAGGGAATCCGCCGGTGAACTGTCCCGCCCCCAAACGCTGGAAGCAGCGCATGCCATCGGCACCGGTATCGAAGAGGTCATCGCACCGATCCGCGGCTATCGCATCCAGCGGATGATCGGCGAAGGCGCAACGGCCAAGGTTTATCTCGCGGAGCCGGAAGCCGAGCCGGGCCATGTGGTCCTCAAGGTGCTGGACCCTTCGCTTTGTTCGGATGCGGAGTTCATGAAGCGTTTCGCCCAGGAATTCAAGCTGATTTCACGGGTCAAGAGCGAGCACGTCACCCGCATCTTCAATCAGGGCCTCGACCAAGGTCGCGCGTTTCTTGCCATGGAATATTTCGGCGAGGGCGATCTCAGGGAGCGCATCGGCACCGGCATGGATCCGATGCAGGCATTGAAGGTGCTCGCGCAACTGGCCAAGGGACTTAACTGGAGTCTACTGGAGGTTGCTGAAGGTAACTGGAGTCTACTGGAGGTTGCTGACGGTAACTGGAGTCTTGTGGAAGGTGCTGAAGGTAACTGAAGCCTACTGGAGGTTGCTGAAGGTAACTGAAGCCTACTGGAGGTTGCTGAAGGTAACTGGAGTCTACTGAAGGTTGCTGAAGGTAACTGGAGTCTTGTGGAGGTTGCTGAAGGTAACTGAAGCCTACTTGACGTTGCTGAAGGTAACTGGAGTCTACTGGAGGTTGCTGAAGGGAACTGGAGTCTACTGGAGGTTGCTGAAGGTAACTGAAGCCTACTGGAGGTTGCTGAATGTAACTGGAGTCTTGTGGAGGTTGCTAAAGGTAACTGAAGCCTACTGGAGGTTGCTGAAGGT
>CAIUKQ010000127.1 GCA_903899705.1 uncultured beta proteobacterium | reverse complement strand
GTTGCTTGATTTCGGGCTTTGGCGTGGGCTTGGGCGGGGCCGGAGGGGTCTCTTCGAGACTGATTTGGATCGGATCATCCTTTTTTGGCAACACCGCAGGATTTGCGAGCAGGCCTGTCGCAAACACCGCGATGATTCCTTCCAACAGAATCGCCGCCAACAGGGCGTTACGATACGAAAGGGGATCCGCGCGGCGGCTTGCCATCAGCGCACCGCTATTCGACATTCCGGGTCGCCAATCCGATTTGCGTCACACCGCTCTGGCGGCAGGCATCCATGACCTCGGTGAGTTGCTGCAACGTCGAGGTACCCGCCCCGGCAATCGTGACAACGGCCTTGTCCGGGCTGGCAAGCGCCCTCAACAGGTTCCTGATCGCCTCCAGCGTGGCCGGCTTCTGATCGACAACCAGGCCGCCATCCTGATGGATTTCAATCAGGATCTTGACCGGAGGAAGTGCCTGGCTGGTACTGCTCGCTGGCAAACGCCCGACAAGCCCGGTGGAGGGAATCATATTGAGCGCGATCATCACGAAAAATACCAATAAAAACAACATGATATCTATCATCGGAATGATCTCGATGCGGGGTTTGCGCATCTCGAAGTAACGCACGGCTCAGGTCCCGGTGCGGGCAACCACCATGTTGGGGTGATTGCTCGCATTGTCACGCATCGGCATGTGGGCGCAGCGATTGATCAGCATCTGCTTGAGCGTCTCCAGCTGGTGGACCAGCAGGCGGACGCGGGTGTTCAGGCTGTTCAGGCAAACAAGGCCCAGCATGGCGATGAACAGGCCACCGGCGGTTGCAATCAGCGCTTCGGCAACGCCGCCGGTCACCTGGGTGGGCACCGCGCTTCCCTGTCCCAGTCCGGAGAACGCGTTGAACATGCCCACGATGGTGCCGAACAATCCCAGCAGCGGCGCCAACGTCACCGCGGTATCCAGAATCCAGAGCGAGCGGTCGAATTTCGGTATGGCGTGAAGAATGGATTCCTCCAGTCGATCGGCCAGGACCTGCCGTTCATTCATTTCCGGATTGGAAAGAGCCACCTTCAACAGGGTCGCGTGAGGAAGCGATCCCGCACGTTCGATTTCGTTCTGAAGCAAATCATTTCTCAGGCGCGGGAGTGTTTCCACACGTTCGTTGACCGCACGGCCGCCGGACATGGAGCGATACAAAAACCAGGATCTTTCGATAATCACCGTGAGGGTGATCAGCAATAGCAGAAGCATCAGATAGAGCGTGCCGCCCGATGAGGCGGCCAGTTCATTGACATGTTGCAGATTCATTCAATTCCTTCGCAGCGGGGCCAATAGCCCTGGTTTGCAACCCGGGGAAACCAATTCCCCGGGAGCGATACCGAATCAAAACGCTTCAGAAGTCCACCTTGGCGGTCATCATGTAGCTCCGTCCTGCCTGGTAAAGGAACGTGTCGGTGGCTGATTCCTGCCCATACAGCGCCGATCCCGCAACGGTGTTGGTCGGCTTGACCGCGATGGCGGTTTGCTTGTCAAACAGGTTGTAAATGGAGAATTGAACTTTGAATGCCTTCGCGTACGAACCCGCATTCTTCATGGCGTAGGCCACGTTGAAATCCGTCGTTGAGTACGGGTCCAATTTGTAACCTTCATCATCCAGGGCATAGGTTCGACCGACACGCTTCTGGATCAGACCACCCGACCAGGATTCCGATTTATAGAGCCCGCCGAAAGCCGTCGTCGTATTCGGCACCCCCGCAATCTGCTTTCCGGTGGTACGCGATGACGCGCTGTTCAGCGAACCGTTCGCGTAGGCATAGAAACCATTGCCGAAGGAATACGTGCCCTGGGCCTCCACACCCTTGTAATTCACGCCGCCCTGGTTGAAGAACACCGCCGGCGAGGAGGCGGGAATTTGCGCGACCTTGTCGTTGAAACGGATGTAGTAGATATCGGTATCGAACGTGATCAGCCCCGAAGAATGAACAACGCCGAGCTGGTAATTGGTCGATGTCTGCGGCTTGATGTCGGTCGCGCTGGCGCCGGCGCTCTGGTAATTGCTGATATCCGGCACCAACATGCCCTTGGCGTACTGGGCATAGGTTGACCAGCCCGGGGCGAATTTATAATTTCCGGTCAGGAACGGCAGCGTGGCGGTGAATCGCTTGTCAATATTCTGGGTAGTCCGACTGGTCTGATTGACCGCCGCGTTGATGCTGAGGTCGGTGCGCATGAGCTTCAGGCCCGGGGTCACCTTCAGATCCTTGTTCACGCTCCACTCATACTCCACAAACGGCTGATACAGCTTCCACCCGGAATTCTGGTCATACACCGTGTTGTTCACGCCCGCGTAAAGGCCCGGAACCGCGGCGTCAATATTGTTTTGAAAACCGGTACGCGCGTTTATGTCGTATTGAGACCGGTGCGTGTCCGCCTTTTCCGCCCACAGGCCGATGCGAAGCAGTCCGCCATCCATTTGCCGGGCACCCTTGGCGATGTTCCCGATAACGTTGTACTGATTGGTCTTGATATACCCGGGAATGATCGCAGCGGGTGCAAACGACAAACCAGGCGTCGAAGCGGAATTGGTGGTGTATCCGTTGTTGGTGTACTGGTAGTAGTAAGCGTTGTTATCCAGCGACCAGCCGCCACCAAGGTCGCTTTGCAAGCGCACATAATTGAAGTCGGTGCTTTTTTGAACCCGGTTGTACAGGAAGTAGTCCGCTTGATTGGAATTGTTGCTGAGGACGTAGTTTTTCCCGAGCTGCTCCGTTTTGGCCTTGGTCATACCGACGTCTTTGTCCGGCTGGTCGTAGCGGTTCTCGTTGTGGTTGAGATTGATCGTCAGCAGGGTGGCGCTGCTGATCGCCTTCTGAAATTTGATCGCCAGATTGGTTCCCTGAACCTCACTATAGGTACGCGCGCCATCGCTCTTCAACTGCTGAAGATTGATCGAAAAGCGCGTGTCTCCCGCATTGCCAAAGGCCCCCGATTCATAGCGCGCACCGAGAATGCTAGTGCCCCAGCTTCCCATGGAAAGGCTGGGTGTGATGGTTTGCTCCGCCGCCAGATCCCTTGAAAACAAATTGATCGACCCGCCGAAGGTCGCCTGGCCCAGATTGCTGGCATTACCCGGACCACGCTCAACCACCAAACTGCCGATCACGTCGCCGGGGAAATATGCGGTCGAATGGTGCGTCGGGCCGTTGGTATCGCCGAAGGGAATGCCGTCAAACGTCACGTTAAAGCTGCCATCCGCGAATCCGCGAATGTTCACCTTGGATTCACCCAGACCCGGACCATTCGGCGAGATGCCACCTGAAACGCTCGGGGCAATGATCGCGATTCCCGAATAATCAATGGCGGGAGATTTGTAGCTCTCGATGAATCCGCGCTCGATGATCGATTGGGGTTGTGTCGCGGAAAGGTCGGCCTGCGTGGGCGCGGAAGCCGCCGCGCGAACACCACCGGCTGCGCCTGACCCCGAACTCCCGGATCCCTGAACCTGGGTGCCTACCGTTCCAAGATCCGTGGGTTCGGCGGCGAACGCCGCCTGGACCGCGCCCGCGATGAGCGTAAATGTGAATATGGAACGAAGACGCTTCTGGCTTGCAATACTGACCAAGTTAATTCCCCTTTGAATTTCGCGCATTGAAAACAAGGGACGGACTTTAGTCAGAGAGTGTTGCAAGGCAATTACACGGTTGTTGCAGTCGTTTAAGAAGACCGATCTTCGACGACCAGAATTATTTCGTCGGCCAGTAAAACAATTTGATTACGCGTCGAAACATCGCAATCGACGACATCCTTCCGCGCTCACTGCATCGCTCACTGCATCGCTCACTGCGTGGAATTATGTCTGCGCTACACGACCAGCAAACTGCCATTTATTTTTTAGCCTGCTTATCGCCTCGACCGCGAGAGACCGGACCGGCTATGCATAGGCTGGCAACGTCCGCCACCCCGGGAAAGCCCGGGCCGGGTCATGTGGACCGAAAGGCTTTGCGGGAATTGTTGCCTTGAAAGTAACACCCCTTCCATTCAGTCCATCAAGAATTTCTATACTGCCTTGATGCAGCGAAATGGTTCTACCGGCATTGAACAGGCCGTAGCCACCGCCGTTGTAGTTTCGACGATTGTTGGATGCCTGAACGAACTTCAGAAAAACGCTTTTTCGCTCCGCCTCCGGTATGCCCGGCCCGTTGTCAGCCACTGTTATGCGGACATTGCCGGCTTCGTCACTGTCGACAAACACTTTCACCGTGCCGTCCTGGCCCACGAATTTCAATGCGTTCGAGATCAGATTATTGATGGCAAAAAAGCGGATTTTCTGGATGTCCCAATGCACGTCGATTGGCAATTCACCGATTTCCACGGAAAAATCAACCATCCTCGCTTTCGCTTCGTAACGAAATGTCCTTTCCATGCCCTTTAGCTGCTCGATGAATTCGGGACGACTCAGGAGCCTCGGGCAAACGGCCATTTCGCCAGCCTGAATTCGGGCGGCTGTCAACATGTTCTGGACCAGGTCAAGCAACTCCCCGGCAGAATTTTCCGCAGTGGACAGATCATCGAGGATGGCCTTCTCGTTCCATTTTCCAGACTGGATATCCGGTTTGATCAATTCAATCGCACTCAGGATGGCACCGAGAGGTGATTTCAAGTCATGCGTGACCGTGGCGATGAAATCCATTTCCCTGCACTGCTTATCCATATGTCCGTCCATTGGCCATTTAGGATCACCAGACTAGATGCCAAGAATGAACACCTTGTGACGGGTGATGATGATGGACGGCAACAAGCGGGGACAACGCCTTGTTTGCATTGGTGGTTGTTCCAACCGGAATATATTTGCGCGGGTGTTGAACACCCCTCACATCGGCACGAAGGCCGAAGTGCGCTTGAATCCAGTCCGGTCGTCCAGGGGTCCGCTTCCGTAAAGTCGGTTGTCATAAAACCGCAACAGGCATGGTCTAGGCTTGTGGGTCACGCATGACCCGCAGAACAATCCCTGTGTTTTCCCTTTGATGCCGGATCCGACCGACCTTACCTATGGCTCCGATTCTTCAGGACTGATCTGCGGTTTCGTTTTTTCCGCTCAGGCGGCTCCGCGACCGGTCGATTCAGTCGCGGCACTCCTCTGGATGAATTCCGCACGCGCATCAGATCAACGGGATCAGGACTTCATCTGGCTGCACTTCAACTTGAGCAACGTCCAATCGGAGAAGTGGCTGCGGGCTCATTTCGCATTACCGGAACAATTTTACGAGTCCCTGCGGGAGGGCACCGGTTCAACGCGCATTGAGCAAGTTGACGATTGCCTGACCGCCATCGTCAACGACGTGGTCTTCGATTTTTCCTACGACGCCTCGCAAATCGCCACCATGTGGATGTGCATCAATCACGATTTTGCGATCAGCATGCGCCTTCGTCCGCTGCGAAGCGTCGACCGCCTGCGACAATCCGCCAGGAAGGGTGAAAGGCTTGCTTCGCCAGTCTCGCTGCTTGCCCACTTGCTGCGGGATCAGGCGGATGTGCTGGAGCAGATCGCGCATACCGCGGCAATCCGGGTTGACGAGATCGAAGACAATCTTCTGGCCGGCCGGGTGGATACCAAACGCAGCGCCTTGGGATCCCTGCGGCGCCTCTTGGTCCGGTTGCGCCGCCTGCTGGCGCCCGAACCCGGCGCGCTGTTCCGTCTGCTCAACCGCCCGCCCGAATGGGTTGACGATGAAGACGCCGCGGTGCTTCGTGCGGCCACCGAGGAATTCTCGGGCGTACTGAGCGACCTCACAGCGCTTCAGGAGCGCACCAAACTGCTGCAGGAAGAGATTGTCGCCCACACAACGGAACAAACCAACCGGAGCGTGTTCCTGCTCACCATGGCGACGGTACTGGCCCTTCCCCTCAACATCATTGCCGGCCTGTTTGGCATGAATGTGGGCGGCATCCCCTTCAATCAGGACCCCGAGGGGTTCTGGATCATCACTTCCATTGTCATCACATTCGCCGGCATCGCCGGCTGGATCGCATTTTTCAAGCAACGCTCCTAAAAGCCCCGCCCGACACCTTCGGGTAACGCCCTTCCACTACCGGCTGCAGCCACAACCCGTTCGCGCGGATTCGCGCCCGCGAAGGTAATCGGGATTGCGGACCAGTCATTTCATGTGACAAAGTCATTTCGACCACCACAATTGAAGCTCCGTACCGGTCTTCGTAACAAATCTGCAACACACACGCGCTACGATTATTGGTTAGCAAACTGAAACTATGGAATAAGGCAGAAGGACATGCAGATTGAATCGGAAACCCTGGACGGCGGCATCACGAGCATCAAGCTGGCCGGCCGGATGGACGTGCAGGGCGCCCAGGAAATCGACCTCAAATTTACCGGTTACACGGCCAAACAGACCGCGGTTATCGTCGACCTGAGCGGCGTGAGCTTTCTCGCGTCGATAGGCATCCGCACACTGCTGCTGGCCGCCAAGGCGGTCTCCGGGCGCGGCGGCAAGATCGTGCTGCTCAACCCGGACGACAATGTCACCAAGGT
>CAIUKQ010000126.1 GCA_903899705.1 uncultured beta proteobacterium | reverse complement strand
GGTCCTTTGGGCGGCGGGCTTCATGACATTTGTCGAGTTCTTCGTCGATAAATTTCCCTGGGTGGACAGCCTTTGGGATTCGGTTCACACCTTCATACGGATTCCCGCGGGCGCGGTACTTGCCGCAGCGGTGTTCGGTGATGCGGGCGGCGCCATGGAGACGGTGGCTGCGATACTTGGCGGAACCATTGCAGGTGGCACCCATTTAGGCAAGCTCGGCGCGCGCGCGATGATCAATAGCTCACCCGAGCCTTTTTCCAACTGGGCGGCATCGTTCACCGAGGACGCCGCATTGCCCGCCGGACTATGGCTGGCCACCGGGCACCCGATGGGGTTTCTTGCCTTTCTGATCGTGTTCGCAGTGGCCGCCGTCGTGCTCGCGCGCTGGATCGTCAAGGGTCTTGCGGTGCTGTTTCGCAGGCTGAGAGGGTGAAGCTGAGCGACAGACCGAGGGCAGACCGAGGGCAGACTGAGCGGTGATTCAGGGCACGGGTTTGTCGATTACCACGCGAAGGTCGCGCGTTCCGGAAGAAACGATCTCGCTTGCACCCTGCAGGTCACCGGATTGCGGCAGCGCATTGCCGCTTTTCGAGATGCGCGCTTCAACCCGGATCTTCGCGAATTTTGATATCCGGAGCTCGGGTGACATGGCCTGCGAGTCATCGAGCGAGAACGTCAGCGGCAGTTCGCTCACCTTCACCCGCATGACTGCCAGCGGCGCACGCGGCCCTTCGGCGGCGCGCGCGAATACAAAGACGGTATCGCCCTGGCTTGCCTTGGCGGCCAGCGCAGGCGACAGCAAAACCACGCCGCTGACACCGGCGACGGCGCCAGTTGGCGGAGATTTTGCCGCGCCGCCAGCGGCGAGCGGTTTCGCAGCGGATTTCCCCTGGGCGAGTGCTGCATCCGCGCGTGAAACGGCTTCGGCCACCGCCTGCGCCTCTTCCGATTCCGGCGGCATGCGCGCGAGCACCTTTTTCCAGTACTTCGAGGCATTGCGGAAATCACCGCGCTCGAAAGCCGCGCTGCCGGCGAATACCAGCGATGGAATGTGGTCCGGATTGATCTTCAGGGCGCGGGTAATCAGGGGTTCGCCGCGTTTGCGGAAATTCTCCTTGTCTTCGCGGGCCAGGACTTCCGCAAAATCGATCAGGTTCTGCGGATCCTCGTCGAGCGCGGCACCGGCATGTTCAAACGCCTTGATTGATTCGGGGAGGCGGTTCATCACCTTGTAGGCGCGACCGAGCATCACCCAGCCTTTCAGATCCTCGGGATGGGCTTCAAGCCGGGTCGCAAGATCGGAGACCATGCGCTGTATCTTCTCCACGGTGATCGCGTGCTCGTCGGTAGCGGGCAGTATTGCTGACGGTTTGCCCAGCGCCGAGTAGGTCAGGATGGCGGCAAAGGGTATGACGAGCACCAGCATGATTGCAGGCCAGCGTGCCGCGCGCGTGGTGGAGGGTTCATCTTCCGTGATGTCCTGGAGCGCGCGGCGTTCCAGTTCGCGTTTCGACTGGTCGCCGGCTGCGGGATCAATGATGCCGTTGGCGCGGTCGGTTTCCAGTTCGGCCAACTGGTCGCGATAGACGCGGGCGTTGATCCGGCCCCTTGCAACCGAGGTTTCTCCGGGATCGCGGCGCAGCAGCGGATACAGCAGGGCGACAAGCGCGATGGCGATCAGGATTCCCGCGCCGGTGAAAAACGCCATCATGAGGAAGGCCCCCCGTGTTTGCCCGCCGGATTCTCTCCCGCGAGCAGGCTCGCGAGATGCGCGCGCTCGTCACTGTTCAATTCCCCCTCCGGCATTCCGGCGAAGGAAGCATTCGCGCGCCGTCGCAGTTGACGAAAGAGCAGGGTGAGGCCGAGTGCCAGCAGCAGCAGCGGGCCCAGCCACAACAGCAGCGTGGTGGCCTTCCAGGGCGGGCGGTACAGGATGAAGTCGCCGTAGCGTGAGACGAGGTAACCCTTGATTGATTCGTCAGAATCACCTCGCGCGATCATGGTTCGAATCTCTCGGCGCAGGTCCATGGCCAGATCGGCGCGCGACCCGGCAAGCGATTCGTTCTGGCACACCAGACAGCGCAGCTCCGATGATATATCAATAAGTCTTTGTTCTATCACGGTATTTTCAGCAACAGGAAGTGCTTCAGCAGGGTATGCCGGCATCGCAAGCCATCCGCAAACCGCGACAACCGCCGCGGCGAGCCGCATCACCGCGCGCGTCACCGGTTCAGCTCCGCAATCAGTGGCAGCAATGTTTTTTGCAGGGACTCCTCGGTCACCGGCCCGATGACTTTGTAGCGAATCACGCCGGCCTTGTCGATCACGTAGGTCTCCGGCACGCCGTAGACACCGTAATCGATGCCGATGCGTCCGTCGACGTCGGCAACGCTCTTGTCGTAAGGATCGCCGAATTCCTTCAGCCAGCGCAATGCGTCGTCGCGCGGGTCCTTGTAGTCCAGGCCATAAATCGGCACGAGCTTTTTCTTCGACAGTTCCAGCAGCACCGGATGCTCGTCGCGGCACGAGACGCACCAGGATGCCCACACATTGAGCATCCATACGCGACCCTTCATTTCGGCGG
>CAIUKQ010000125.1 GCA_903899705.1 uncultured beta proteobacterium | reverse complement strand
TTGTTGTTCACCACCGTGGCTTCCTCGGCCCCCGTCAGCCGGCGCAGCAGTGCTTCAAGGTGATCATCCCGGTCGCCGCGCTTGCCGGTGGAGAGGTCGAATTCGATGTTGACGGCACTGCGGGCCGCCTCCACCATGGCCTGTATTGCCACCTCGGGCAGCAGTGCGCGTCCCAGATTGGTGTGGAGCAGCACCCCCGTCAGATTGAAGACCGGGCGCAGAGACGCCGCGGCCGATGCCGTCAATCGCGCACTGGCGGCGGCGGCAAGGGCGTCAACCGCAAAGGCATCCGTGCCGCCCGTTGCATTCAAATCGAGAGCCGCACGTGCCGCCTGTATTGCATCGCGAATGGCATCGACGACCTTGGGGCGGCCATGCCGCGCCAGAAGCGGCTCAAGGGATTCGTGTCTGAGTACCACATCAACCGAAGGGGGACGCTGGTTCATTCTGATCCCGTCGGAACGGTTTCAAACATTGCGGTGTACGGCACGCTGTTCACGGAATTCTCCCTGTTTATTCATCAGTTTATCGCTTCAATATACTATCGGGGACAATTCAACGGGCAAGGGGGAAATGTGAGCCGCATCGGAACCATTCTGCTGTCTGCGTTGCCTGTCGCAGGAGTCCTCCTTACGCCGGCAATGTCGCAAACCTACCCCGTGAAACCGGTCCGCGTGCTGGTAAGCGGCGGTGCCGGGGGCCCGAATGACGTGCAGAACCGAGCCATCGCCCAGATCCTCTCCAACAGTCTCGGCCAGCCTTTCGTGGTGGAGAACCGCGCCGGCGCACAGGGCACGCTCGCGCTCGAAGCCTGCGCAAGAGCCACGCCAGACGGCTACACGTTATGCACCGGCGCCACCAACAACATTGCCTATATGCCCACGTTGCGGCTCAACCTGACCTACGAACCGCTGAAGGATTTCGCGCCAGTGGCGCACACCGGCTTTGTGGATGCCGGCATACAGGTGCATGCCTCGGTGCCGGTTTCGACGATGGATGAATTGATCGCACTTGCGAAGGCAAAACCCGGCGAACTCAACTGGGCCTCTTTTGGTGCCAATACGAGCAGCTTCTACTTCATGGAATCGCTTCGACGCACCCGCGGCGCGGAGTTCCTGCACGTGCCGTACAAAACGTCAGCCCAGTCGCAGCAGGCGCTGATCGCGGGCGAAGTGCAGGTGAACCTGTATTCCGTCGGCCAGTCGCTTCCCCAAATCAAGGCCGGCAAGCTGAAGGTGCTGGCAGTCATGGGTGCCAAGCGCCTCCCCTTCATGGCTTCCGCCCCGACGCTGCGCGAAGCCGGTGTCGATCTGCCGCTGTCCACCTGGTACATGCAGTTCGCGCCTGTGGGCACACCCAGGGATATCGTCCTGCGCCTCAATGGAGAGGTCAACAAGCTGATGTCGAGCAGCCAGTTTGTCGACAAATTCATGACGCCGATCGGCGTATCGCCGCCCGACCCGATGACGCCGGAGGAACTCGGCGTGTTCATGAAGCGCATGCGGGATGGTTTCGCGGAGGTCGCGAAGACCATTGGATTAAAGCCGGAGTAATTAACGCAGTTTCGGAGTCGACGTCACTACGTCCGTGCACTGCGCCCGATGCCGCAACGCATGATCCATCAGCACACAGGCCAGCATCGCCTCGGCAATGGGCGTCGCGCGCAGGCCGACGCAGGGATCGTGGCGGCCCTTGGTCTCGACCGTCGTCGGAATGCCATCAAGGTCAATGGAACGCCGAGGCACGCGAATCGATGAGGTCGGCTTCAAGGCGATGCTGACCACCACATCCTGCCCCGTCGATATGCCGCCAAGCACGCCACCCGCATTGTTACCGACGAATCCCTCGGGAGTCAGCTCATCTCCGTGTTCGCTTCCCAGCTGGGTGATGGAACCAAATCCGGCTCCGACCTCCACTCCCTTGACGGCATTGATGCCCATCATGGCGCCGGCAATGTCGGCATCTAGCCGCCCGTAGACCGGTTCACCCCACCCAACCGGCACGCCTGAGGCCACCACCGTCACTTTCGCGCCGCACGAGTCGCCCGCGCGGCGCAGGCTGTCCATGTATTCCTCGAGCACCGGCACCTTGTCCGGATCGGCGCTGAAAAAGGCATTGTTGCCGACATGTTCCCAGCCGTTGAACGCAAGCTTGTGCGGGCCGATCTGCGAGATATAGCCCCTGACCGCCACGCCGTAGCGTTCGAACAGCCATTTCTTGGCGATGGCGCCTGCGGCCACGCGAATTGCGGTTTCACGGGCGGAGGCCCGCCCGCCGCCGCGATAGTCCCGGAATCCGTATTTCTGCGTGTAGGTGTAGTCGGCGTGGC
>CAIUKQ010000124.1 GCA_903899705.1 uncultured beta proteobacterium | reverse complement strand
GCTGCCCTTTATTTCGGACCTCGGCGCGGGGACCCTGCTTGACCTGCGGCGATGGGGTCTGCCGCATGAAATGACGCCGGCGGAATTGATCAAGGCGGGCGTCGATCTGGTCACCTTCAGCGGCGACAAGCTTCTGGGCGGGCCGCAGTGCGGGCTGATGGTGGGGCGCCGCGAACTGCTTGAGCGCATCCGGCGCAATCCGCTCAAGCGGACCCTGCGCGTGGACAAGCTGCGCGTGGCCGCGCTGGAAGCGGTGCTGCGCCTGTACGAAGACCCGGATCGCCTCGCGGAACGTTTGCCCGTTCTGCGGCACATGACCCGATCAGCCAACGATATTGAAGCCGCGGCCCAGCGTCTTCTGCCGGCTTTCGTTCAGGCATTCGAAGGAGTGGCCACCGCAAGCCTTGCACCCTGCGAATCTGAAGTGGGGAGCGGGTCGCTGCCCTCGGACAAATTGCAAAGCTTCGCGATTGCGCTTCAACCGACCGGTGACAAGCGCAAGGCGACAACGTTGATCGAAGGCATCGCAAAAAACTGCCGTGAGCTTCCCGTGCCCGTGATCGGACGCGTGCGCGATGGCCGGTTGTTTCTTGACCTGCGGTGTCTAGAAGATGAGGCGGCACTCGCCGAGCAATTGAACAGCCTCAAGCACTGATTCAATCGAAAAAATCGATTCCGCGCGGCTCATTTTGGCACCGCACGCTACTTCATCTGATAGCATTCGCGGCGGAAGGGTAATGTCCCCGGTGGGGCACACGGACTTCAAATCCGCTGAGGGGGCGCTTGCGTTCCCTATGGTTCGACTCCAACCTCTTCCGCCATTGAATTCACCAACGATTGGTGAAATCGTAAAGTCAAATTGGGCTCGCGCCGGCCCTGAAACGATTATTCCGGTTCGTGGCCGCTGGCCTTCACCAGGCGCTGAAGTCGTTGCGATTCTGTCGCCAGTGCCTGGGCAAGCTCGCTGGCACTGGAGGGTGATGGCAGAACGCCATACTTGGCGATGCTGTCCTTGAATGCTGCGCCCTTCGCCGCATCCACGATGATGCCGTTGAGGCTGCTCACCAGATCCTGCGGCATTGCGGACGGTCCCATGATTCCCATTCGGACCACGCTGGTTACGGGAACACCGCTCTCTCTGAGCGTCGGTACATCCGGCACCAGCGGCGATCGGGCGTCACCGGTGACCGCGACGATGCGAAGTTTCCTCGCTCGATGCATCTCCAGCATGGTGCTCAGACCGTGGATCAGCAAAGGGATTCTGCCGCTGATCAGGTCCGAGACAGCCATATTCCAGTCCTTGTAAGGCACGTGCTGCATCTTCACGTTTATCGCGTTTCCCAGTTCGACCCCAATGAACTGCGGCAGGCTTCCGGTTCCGGGCGTGCCGTAGAACGCATTGTCACGGTTGGCCAACAGCCACTCGATACATTTCCGCATGTCTGCGGCGGATGTCATCGGACCCGTGGCCACGCCCATGTCAAAGGTGCCAATACCGGCAACGGGCGTGAAGTCCCTTACGGCGTCGTAGCCCACGTTCCTGTAGATGTGGGGGGACAAAGTGAATGCGCTGTCCGTGAAAAAAAGCAGCGTACGCCCGTCGGGCTTGGCTCGGAGCAGTTCACCGATGGCCACACGCTGCCCCACGCCGGGCTTGATTTCGACGACCACCGGACGATCGAGCTTTTCGCGCATCCTGTCCGCGATCGCCCTCACGGTGAAATCGCTGCCAGAACCGGCCGCTCCAGCGCTCAGGATCCGGATGGGCGATTTATCCTGCGCATGAACCCATCCCGCCCCCAGCGTGATGGCCCCGGCCGCCATTGCCTTGAGGTAATTCCGTCTGGTAGTCAGCAAGATTTCTTCCCGGTCTGCCTGTTTTTTTACGATCATGACAGTACCTCCAGTGCCTTGGGTCGCCGAATCCGCTCCATCTGGCGGTAATACACCTCCGGCCATTTGAGCGACAGCGGCGCGGTGAAAAAGCCTCCCCTTGCTTCGAGAAACAGGCCGGGTTGTTCAATGCCGGGCGGGGCGATACCGGTCTCGCGAAAATTCCGCGCGGCCTCGAGTGCGCGCAACCTGGTGCGAGCGACCATTTTGTCGCCGGCGCCGAGATGTTCCCACGCGTGGTCGGTGATGGGACCCATGCTTTCCGTGACCGCCTGATCCTGCAGACCGATATTGTCTATGCCGGAGTAGATGATGTTTTTACGCTGTGCTTCGCGATCGATCAGCCAGTCGTTCTTTTCCTGCGCGAGCAGACGCCATCGGCCCATCCATCCGGTGTCATTGGGCAGGAATTCCGGCCTCGGGCGTGACCCCGGCAGGATTTTTCCGTCTTTGAGGGCCCGGCTGCTGCCGCGCAACTCCCGCTTCCTCAGCCAGATCGTCATCGTGTGTTCATCATCGATGGGGACCCATGCCCGCGCCTGGATATTGTCGGGAAACGCGCCTGCGGGTGTTTGCGTCCAGAAAGGAAACATGAAATGGGCGCAACGCCAGTACATATTGTTCTCGTCCACCTTGCGGAACGCGCCATACATCGTGCCCCAGGGCGTTTCGGTGACTTCGAATTCCGGCGTACGCGGCGTAATTGTGTACTCGAGATGATGACCCTCCGGAATGTCGGCGGGGTCAAGACTTCCCAAATGCAGAAATCCCAAATGCGAAGTGTCGATGTCCCCCTCCAGCGCCTGCATCCAGTTGCAGTCGCGCTGGACGAACACCAGTTCCAGATCATCCAGATAAGTTGCGTCGATGACAGGCAGGGACGGAAGCCTGTCTTGCGCGCCCATGAAGACCCAGACGAGGCCGTTCGCTTCGTGCGTCTTGTACGCCTTAGCCCTGAAGCGCTCCTTGAAATCCTTGTCGGCAGGAACGTTGGGCATATCAATGCACCGGCCTTCGACGTCGAACTTCCATCCGTGGTAGATGCAGCGCAGCCCGTTCTGTTCATTGCGCGCGAGGAAGAGCGACGCGCAACGGTGGGGGCAGCGATGGTCCATGACACCCACGCGTCCACTGCTATCGCGAAACGCAATGAGTTTTTCACCAAGCAGCATGAAGCGAAGCGGATCGCCATCCGCTTTGAGTTCATCGGCTTTCAGCGCTGGGATCCAATACTGGCGCATGAAATCCCCCATGACGGTTCCGGGGCCTGTGCGGGTCAAATCTTCGCTGAACCTGGTGTCCATAAATGTCCGCCCATTCACTCTGTTTATTCTGTTGCCAGTCGATTCCACCGGCGTACTTGCGCTTTCCGATTGGGAAGCGTGGCAGCGATGTTATCGTGAAATTGCGCGGCTCAGCGGTGAGGCCAGCGGATATTCAGCAGGTGACTTCGCTGCGGTTATTTCTATTCGAAGCGCTTCACCGGATTAA
Organism: uncultured beta proteobacterium; assembly: GCA_903899705.1. Lineage (GTDB taxonomy): Bacteria > Pseudomonadota > Gammaproteobacteria > Burkholderiales > SG8-39 > 2-02-FULL-62-17. The sequence goes on along the minus strand of CAIUKQ010000124.1, from coordinate 12,032 downwards.
AATTGCCGCTTGATTCACAGTTCGCGGTTTGATAAAGCAAGGATAAATTTCAAATGAAAACAGCAGCAAATGCCATTAGGCCTAGTATTCGGACATTGTCAGGCTTCTTGGGGATAGCCATCGCTGGGATTGCCAGTTCACAGTCCTATCCGAGCCGACCGGTGAAGATGATCATTCCCCTGGCCGCGGGTGGAGCGACAGATGCGCTGGCAAGGATCGTCGCGAATAAGGTCTCCGAAGCATGGGGTCAGCAGATCATTATTGAAAACCGCGCCGGCGCCGGGGGGAACATCGGCACGGAGTTTGTCGCGAGATCGCCGGCGGATGGGTACACGATTCTGCTCAACGGCAACAACATGGCGGTGAACATTTCTATCAACCCCAATATTACCTACCACCCCGTCAAGGATTTTGCAGCGGTATCCATGGTTGCATCGACCATTGGGGTGATGCTGGTTGCGCCTTCACTGCCGGTGAAATCGGTAAAGGAGGTGATCGCCATGGCACGCGAACAGCCGGGCAAACTCGCCTACGGCTCGACCGGAAACGGTACGGCAGGACATCTCAATATGGAATTGTTCAAAATCCTGACGGGCATCAACGTGCATCACATTCCCTACAAGCTGGTGACACAGGCCCAGACCGACCTGATGGGTGATCGCATCCAGTTGTGGATCGCGTCCCTGCCACCGATGGTGCCACTGATCAAGGCTGGCAAGCTGCGTGCTTTCGCGGTATCGGGCAAGCAGCGCTCCGGCGCAATTCCCGATATACCCACCATGGACGAATCCGGAGTCCCCGGTTACGAGGCACTTTCCTGGTTCGCACTTTTCATGCCGATCGCCACGCCCCGGGATATCGTAAGTCGAACCAGTGAAGAAGTGGCGCGCGCCCTGAAAGCTGCTGAAGTGCGCGAACGGCTCGCCGGTCTGGGTATCGACCCAGTGGGAAGTACGCCGGAATATATGGCGAAGTACCTGCAGGAAGAAATCGTCAAGTGGGGCGGCGTGGTGAAGACAACCGGGATGAAGCTGGAATGAGCAGAACCGCGGTGTGAAATCAGGAAACCGCTCCCGAAATCCCGTCTTTTGCAGCGTTCATGTAGGACATTCTGAAGCGCACCCTGATCTTCCGCCAATGAGATTGCCGCAACGCCGGTCAGTTGAGTTTCACGGCGCCGCTTTTCACGAGCATGCGGGTGCGCTCGATTTCCTCGGCTTGGTAGTTCGTCAGGAATTCCGGCGTCGAAGGCGTGGGATCGATTCCCAGACCCGCCATTCGTTCACGGACATCGGGTGCCTGCAGCGCGACGCGCACGTCTGCGTTGATTTTTGCAATGATGTTCGCCGGCGTTGCCGCGGGTGCATACAAGGCGTACCAGGAGGTGGCCTCGAAATTTGGCAGTCCGGCCTCCTTGAAGGTGGGTACTTCCGGCAGGGCCTGCTGGCGCTTCGAGCCGGTTACCGCGAGCGTGCGCAGCTTGCCCGCTTTGATCTGAGGCATGGTGGGAGACAGCAGTGTCATCCAGATCGGCACTCTTCCGCTGGTCACGTCGCTGATCGCCTGCGAGATACTGTTGTAGAGAACGTAGTCGGCGCGCAGTCCGGTCTGGTTCTTCAGGAGTTCCATGCCGATGTGCGCGACCGAACCCAGGCTGGTCGACGCATACATCAATCCCGGATTGGCCTTGCTCCAGGCAACCAGTTCCTGCAGGTTCTGAATCGGCAGGCCGGGCGTGACAAACAAGGCCGCTTCCGCCGAGGCAAGGAGCGTGACTGGCGCGAAATCCTTCACCGGATTGAAAGCGGCACTCGGCAATAGCACCGAATTGATGGCCACCGATTGGGTTGCGAACAGCAGTGTGTAGCCGTCCGGTGTTGCTTTGGCCACGACTTCGGAGGCGATATTGCTGCCGGCCCCCGGACGGTTCTCGATGACCATCTGTTGGCCCCAACGCTCCGAGAGTTTGTTGGCCACCATGCGCGCGATGACATCGATCTGTCCGCCTGCAGCAAAGCCGACGATGCCGCGCACGTTCCTTGCCGGATAGGCCTGCGCGGAAACTTCCATTGAAAGCATGGCGGTCAGAGCTGCTGCCAGCAGGCGCAGTGTCAGATTCATCATCAAATATCCTTTGCATTTACGGTTGCTTCAGCGCGAATTATCGCCCGTTCCCCGCATAACGGTAAAATAGTCATCAATCGCATCTGTCTGGATTTTAAAAAGACGAATGCGAACAAACGCATTTCTCGCGCTTGCGGTCGTGTGGGCGAACCGATTCTTGCCGCCAGCTGAATTTTTCCGGGAACTTTCACTCGTGTCCTATATCTTTGCCGTTGATATTGGTGGAACCTTCACCGATCTGGTCGCCTGTGATCTCGACACAGGTGCCGTCTCCTATTCCAAAAGTCCGACAACCTATGGAAATTTTGGTGACGGAATTTTTGATTGCATCAGAAAGGCTGCAGTTGAGCCTCGAGATGCGCTCTTCGTAAAGCACGGGACGACGCTGGTCATTAATTCTCTGCTGCAGCGTGCCGGGGCAAAAACCGCGTTGGCGACCACGCGCGGATTTCGTGACGTGCTGGAAATCGGTCGCGGAAATCGCACCCAGCCTTTCAATCTGCGTTTTCGTCGCGATCAGGCACTGATTCCGCGCGAACGTCGCTTCGAGGTCAGCGAGCGAATGGCCGCCGACGGGACGGTGAGAACGGCTCTGTCCGATGAGGATCTGGTGCTGCTTGCCGAACGATTGCGGGAGGAAAAGATTGATGCCCTGGCAATTTCTTTTCTTAACGCCTATGCCAACTCCGAGCACGAGGACAAGGCGGCGGCAAGGATGCGCCAATTGCTCCCCGGCGTGTTCGTTTCCACCGGTTCATCGCTGTCGCGAGAATGGCACGAATTCGAGCGCACGGCCACCGCGGCTGCCAACGCCTACGTCGGCCCCCAGACCAGCGAATACATCGCGGAGTTTGACAGGCATCTGCGCACTACCGGTTTTACCGGTTCTCTTCTGATGATGGGTTCACACGGCGGCGTTCTGTCCACCGAGCGCGTGCGCCGCGAACCCATTGCGCTGGTGGAGTCCGGGCCGGTGGGCGGCTGTATCGGTGCCGCCGCCTATGCCGACTCCCTGGAACTGGGCAACGTCATTGCCTTTGACATGGGAGGGACCACCGCGAAGTGCGCTCTGGTGGAGGATGGGCGTTTTGCGGTTGAATCGACCTATCACGTCGGGGGCTTCGACACCGGCTTCCCGATACGCGGGAACGTGATCGACATTATTGAAGTCGGCGCCGGTGGTGGTTCGATAGCATGGCTCGATCAACAGGGACGCCTGCAGATCGGTCCGCGCAGTGCCGGTTCAACTCCGGGGCCTGCGTGCTACGGCCGTGGCGGCATCGAGCCCGCGGTGACCGATGCGAATCTGGTCCTGGGGCGGCTCGATCCGAATCACTTTCTCGGCGGGGAAATGGTGCTCGATCCGGCCAAATCCGTTGCCGCGATTCGAAAAAACATTGCGGAGCCGCTGGGTTATAGCGGAGATGCGGGTGTCATCCGCGCCGCTCAGGGAATTCTCACCATCGCTGATCTCACCATGGCTGATGCCATCAAAAGAATTTCCATTACCCGCGGACGCGATCCCCGCGACTTCACGCTGTTCTGCTATGGCGGTGGCGGGCCGCTTCACGGGGTTCAGTTGGCGCGCGAACTGCATATTCCACGGGTGATCGTGCCGCCGGAGCCCGGCAACTTTTCGGCGGTGGGTATGTTGCTCGCTGATGCGAGACTTGATACCGCGCGCACTTATCTGGCAAATTTTGACGAGAACTCGCTGAGCGAAGCGCTCGGCCGCTTTGCCGCGCTTGAAGACGAGTCCCGCGCATCGCTCGAGAAAGAGTTCGGCCCGCGCCCGGTGAGCTTCGGTCGTCAGGTGGAATTGCGCTACAAGGGGCAGAAGCATTCCCTCAAGGTGGAATTGCCGCAGATCGGCGACCTCGCGGCTTTGCACGATGTGTTCAATCGCGAGTATCAGCGCCGCTATGGGCATTCGAATGCGAAGGCAAAGCTGGAGTTTGTCGCGCTGCACTCGACCGCAATGCTTGAAATCCGTCGGCCCGATCTTGGCCAACTGACGGGCAAAACCAAAGTCAGCGGGACGCCCGTGGCGCGCAACCGTCCGGTTTATTTTGCGGACGAGGGCGATCGTCTGATGACGAGTGTCTACGATCGCTATGCCCTCCCGGTGGGATTCAAGGCGACTGGCCCTGCGGTCATCGAAGAGTATGGTTCCAGCACACTGGTCGGTCCGCGCGACCATTTCGAAATTGGCAAGCTTGGGGAGATCCGAATTGAGTGCGGAAAATATTAAGGTGCGGGAGAACCTGAGTGCCCCGAATGGCAAAACGGCCTCCATCGATCCGGTGACCGTAGAAGTCATTCGCAGGAGGCTCACGGCCATTGCCGACCAGGTTGATCTGAACATCACGCGCACCGCGTTCAGTCCGCTGGTCTATGAATACAAGGATTACGCGGTTGGCATCGTCGATGTCGATGGAAAACTGTTGTGTCAATGCACCAGCGGGCTGCCTTTGTTTGTCGCCGACGTACTCGGCGCTGCTATTCGCGACGGGTTGGAGATCTACGGCAAAGACGGTTTCCACGAAGGCGACATTATCATCAGCAACCACGGCGGAACCATCGGTCAGCATTTGAACAACGTGGCCATGTACACGCCGGTGTTCAATCCTGAAGGTGAACTGGCGGCTTTCATGCTGGTGGTCATGCACTGGCTTGATGTCGGCGGGCGGGTTGTCGGCAGCATCACCAAATACTCCTCGGACATCTTTCAGGAGGGAATCCAGTTTCGAACTGTGAAACTTTATTCGCGGGGCGAACCGGTGGAGGACATGTTCCGCATGATCCGGCATAACACGCGCTTTCCCGAAGAAGTCGGCGGGGATATCGCCTCCCAGGTGGGCGGATGCCTTATGGGGCGGGACGAACTGGTGCAATTGATCGGGCGATATGGCAGCGACGTCTTTCGCGGTGCGGTCGAGATCATGTGGCGGCAATCGGAGGCGGAGGCTCGAGCGGTTATCCGTGAAATTCCGGACGGTACCTACGAGGCCAGTGCCTTCCTGGATGACGATGGTATGCACGAGGGGCAGACCATTCCCCTCGCGGTCAAGGTAATCATCGCCGGCGATGAGATGACTGTCGATTTGTCCGGCGTCGCCGATGAGACCACCACAACCATCAATTCCACGCGTAGCGGTGGCGGGGAGACGGTTGCGCGACTTGCATTCCGCTATCTGGTGATGCCGCAGGGCCAGGCCAGCGAGGGAACCTTTCGACCGCTGACACTGGAATTGCCCGAGGGCAAGATCGTCAGTGCCAGCGCCAATTCGGCCAAGGGGCATTACAACGCTCCCTTGCCGACACTGGTCGACCTGGTGATTCGTGCTTTAAGTGGCGCGATTCCGGAGCGTGTGGCTGCAGGTCACTATGGAACCTTTTCAACGGTGCGTTTTGTCGGCAAGCGGCCCGACAGCGGCGCGTTGTTTCAGTGCAGCGACAGCGGCTTTGGCGGCTGGGGTGCTCTTTGCGACGAAGACGGGCCGGGACCTTTCCGCACCAATTGTCATGGTGACACGCGCCTGATCCCGGTTGAGGTCCAGGAGGCCACTTATCCCATCATTATCGACAAGTTCGAGCTTCGCACGGATTCGGGTGGGGCCGGGCAGTTCCGTGGCGGACTGGGCTTGGCGCGTGACTATCAGGTTCTCGCCGATTGCACTCTATTTACAACTTTCGATCGCACCAAGTGCCCGCCCTGGGGGTTGCATGGAGGTGGCCCCGCGCTGCCGGGCAGCGTCATCATCGAGGCGGTGGATGGGGCCTTGCGGCCCTCGCTCAAGGATGCGATGTCAGTCAAAGCCGGGGAACTCGTGCGTGTCACAACCGGCGGTGGCGGCGGCTACGGCAAACCGGAATTGCGCCCTGTTAATTCGGTGCGCGAAGATGTTCTAAGGGGTTATGTATCGCGAGACGCGGCGCTTTCTGTTTATGGAGTGCAATTGGATGAAAAACTCGATTTCGTTGAGAGGAGAGCGCCGTCGCCGTCGTGAACTGGGTGAGTGGTGACAAGACGTACCCCCCCTTCCTGCTTGCCGGGCACAGGCAGGTCACCGGACGCAGGTGGTTGTTGCCTATAATGCGGGAATGCAAATTGGAGGAGTCCTTATGCGATTGATATTCCCGCTGCTGTCCCTGTCGCTTTTGGGCGGCTGCATGTGGGCCCGCTCCGATGGCGTCAGGGAATCGTCGGGTGGCACTTATCAGGTATCGGCGCGCTCGGACGGCGCTTCGATAGGGCGGACCGTGGAAAGGGCTCACGCCCAGGCGCTTGCATATGATGAAGCCCGGGAGTTTTGTTCGTCGAAAGGTACGCAAATGTTCCTGGTTGAGGACAAAAGGCCGGAAATTGGCCTTTCTTCTGGCAAGTCCGCAGACCAAAACACGGAATTCATTTCCGCAAGCATTCGCTTCAGGTGCGCGAAATAGCGGCTCCGACCCGGTCCCCGGCTCTCAAATAAGGCCGGCCTTCACCAGTTCATCCTTTGCCCAGGCGTAGATTACGGGCGCCACCACCAGCCCGGGCAATCCGAACAGGGCTTCCATCACCAGCATGGCCGTCAGCAACTCCCAGGCGGCGGCATTGATCTGTTTGCCGACTATCCGCGCATTGAGGAAGTATTCAAGTTTGTGGATGACGACCAGGAAGGTGAGCGAGGCAACGGCTGCATAGGGAGAGTGCGCCATGCTGACGATGATGATGACGGCATTCGAAATCAGATTTCCGATGACCGGCAGCTGACCGGCTACGAAGGTAACCCCGATAAGCGATTTTGTCAGCGGCAGGTGGACTCCAAAAAATGGCAGCGCAATCACCAGGTAAATCGACGTGAACGCCGTGTTCAGGAGCGAGATCCTTACTTGAGCGAAAACGATCCGGCGAAAGGCCCCGGTGAATGCCTGCGCCTGGATCAATAGCGCCGCGGCGAGCGGACCTGGCGCCTTGCGGGGATTGGCCTCCCGTGCCGCAACCATGGCGCCAATGACCATGCCAATCAATATGTGAGCCAGCGCGAGGCCGGTTTCCTTTCCAATCACGCCCAGTTCGGACGCGTGATGACGAAGCCATGCAACGGTGGTCTTCTGCAGATCTTCGGTTGCGCTCTCGCCAGGATCGGGCAGGTATTCGAGCAGCCATGGCGGAAGCGATGCGCGTGCGTCTTCGATGATCTGCGCCATTTTTCCGAAAAGGCTGGCAAGGCTGCCCACGTCACTGCGAAAGAATGCGAAGGCCGTAAAAATGGCGGTGGCGGTGGCGCCTACGACAAGCACGGCAAGCAGCCAGACCGCAAGCAACTTGCCGCGGGTGCCGGAAATCCTGCGCTGAATCATGGGCGCAACGAGGTGCACGAGTTGATGTACGAACAGTCCCGCAAGCAGTGCAGGAAGAAGATGCAGTTCGAGAATCCCTATGAGGGCGGCGGCAGTAAGCAGCCATGCGATCTGGCGCATTCGTTCGGGATTTGAGTTCATGGGGTGCATCCTACGCTTTGTTATGCTTGTAACTACTCTGGGGCGTGATGGAATTCAGATCGCAGGCTGCAGCCACATGACACGGCGTACACTCGGTGCGAAGGCTTTTCCTTCGACCGGCAATATTGCGATGGTAATGAATGGTGATGAGCATGGGAAAATGGATTGGTGTTTTGGTGTCGGCGATCTGCACAAGCCTGGTTTGCCCGCTTGCGCTTTCCGCGGACTACCAGCAACTGTTCCCACAGCTCGAAAAATCGGGATTTTTTTCCGAAGGGGCCAAGAACCCCAAGCGCGTGATGTACGTGTTCTTTGACGCAAATTGCTACTACTGCAATCTCACCTGGAAAGCACTGGGGCCGTATGAGAAAGCCGGATTGCAGGTCCGGTGGATCCCCGTGGCTTATCAGAAGGACAGTTCCACAGGACGTGCAGCGGCGATCCTGGAGGCACCCAATCCGGCGCTTGCACTACGTGAAAATGAATTGGGTTACCGCCCCGGCAGCTATGACGGCGGGATCAAGCCGCTGGAGAGGGCGAGGCCAGCATCTCTGAAAACCCTGCAGGGAAACCTTGACCTGATGAAGAAATTCGGCGCACCGGGCACTCCGGTGGTGATCTGGAAGTATCCGGACGGGAAGATCGGCTTCAGGAATGCCGTGCCACGCCTGTCTGAACTCCCGGGAATCACCGGACTGCCGGCGCAGAAGAATGAAGACCCGGACCTCGCGGAGTTCCGCTGAAAGATCCGGTTGCCTTCAGTCTGCGAGCGTAGGTCTTTTGAAGGTGCCCGAAACCGTTTATTTGACCATGAGATTGTTGATCACGGTCTTGACGCCGGTTTCTCCGGCCGCGAGTTTTCCGGCCAGGGTAATCTGTTCCTGGCTGTCGACAAATCCGGCCAGCATCACCCGGCCTTTGTTTGTTTGAATCGTGACATCCGTGGAAGGAAAACCTTTTGCGCGCACCAGCGCGGTCTTGACCTTGACGGTGAGTTCGAGATCAAGCGCATATTGCTGGGCCGCAGCTTCGGCTCCCGTGACCGTATTGACGACGGTTTCGCGCCCGCTGATTGACACGGCCTTGAGGAATTCGTCTTCGTCAAGTCTGCCATCCTTGTTCATGTCTGCCTGAGCGAACACAGAATCGATACGTTTGTCCTGTTTTGCCTCCTCGGGACTGATAAATCTGTCTCGGTTGGTGTCAAGCTTGAGGAAAAAGGGATTTGTCGGCGCTTCGGTGGCGTTCTGCGCATGCACCTGGCCGGTTGCGGCAAGCGGGGCGATGGCAGCGAGCAGTGTCAGGCCCCAAAATTTACGAACGGTCATGGAATTCTCCTTTGTGGACGATTCTTGCGATGGCTGGGTGCTCGAAAGTCAAGTATTAACAGCCAGTTCGCCCATTTTAGTCTGCTGATAATCCAATCCGAAGATGTTGTTTGAAAACAAATGTAAATGGCCGGGTGCGCCGATCTGCCCTGCATTCCTCTTTTTGCGCCGGCTATTCGAAGTAAAATCGGGATATGCAGATATCCGACCTCATCGCCCTGTTTCGCCGCAAGATTTCAGAACAACCCTTGTCCACATTTGAAGAGATGCGTGAGGCGTTGAAGCCGCAGAAAGAAAGAACCATTCCACCCAATGTCACAGGGGTGCCAAAGGTCAAGCGCCGGGGGCAGTAATCCGAGGGAGGCATAAGCCTCCTTGTCCCATGGCCCTCTAGGGAAATGCCCATTCGACGGCGGCTGCTGCAACGTAGGACAACGCCGCCGCAGCGACAAAAATGCAGACGCTTCGGGTCGTCGATTTGGGAATATCCATTTCATCCAGTTGCCGCTTGATGAAAAATGCGGTGACGAAATAGGCGATGGTGGAAACGATCAGGCTCGGCATGGACGGAGAATACGTCCGATCCCTGGGCAGCAGTCGGGAAACCTCGAACTATTCAGGCTTCCAGGGATATGCCCGACCGTGTTGCCATCACGGCATTCCCGTGGCGGTAACGCCAGGTGAAGCTTCCGCCATCCCTTGCAAACAGACGCAGGGGTGACTGGTTGTTGCCATGAAGCCACGAGCGCAGTTGCTGAAGGCTGTTCTCATCCATGGGGATTTCCGGCAGGATGCAATGCAGGTTTTGCACGACGGTCTCGCCGGTGATCGAAGCAATGGCGCACCGGATGGGCATTGATGGACCGGCATCCGGGTCCAGGGCGTCCACCAGAGGCTGCGTTTTCTCCAGTTCGCCACGAAGTTCGGTCAATCCGAGCAGCAAGGCGCTGTAACGCTGGCTCAATGGGGCCATGCGTGCATGCAACTGGCGAAACGCCGTGGCGTGCTCTGGCGAGAGCTTGACAGCCCCCCGGGCTACGACTGCCTGCAGCTTGAGGAATTCGCCGAAATCCTTTTTTGCCTCCAGCGTCTCCTTGTCCGCGGTCATGGCCTGGATGCGCGCCTGCAACTGCAGCAGTTGTTTTTGCGCCTGGTCCCGTTTTTCCTTGTCATCCCCCCGGACGGGGACCAGCAGGGTCAGGGCGGTCTCCCGGCCCTTGAAGGCGCCAGCCACCTCGATGTCCGCGCTTTGCGCGGTGACGCTGCAGCCCTCAACGGTGCCCAAAACGGCTTCCGACGCGATGATTTCGCAGCAGACCGCATGTTCAATTTCCACCCGGTGTCCCCAGATGACGCAGCCCTCCGCGCGCTTGAGGCGCAAGGTGCCCCCGGACGCTTCAAGCGTCGAGGCGGAGCACAGGCCCCGCGCGATGATCTGGCCGTGGGGATTGCGCACCGTGCCGTTGATCAGGTTCTGGGCAAGGGTGACTTCTCCACCTTCGGAAACGAGGCAGCCGTAGACATTGGCGAGGAAGCTCATGTCCTTGCCCTTGATCACCCGCTTGGCATCGACTTCGCCATGTTCTTCGTAAGCGGCCCCGGAGAGGCGCAGATTGCCGGTGGTGCGCATGCTGACACCTTCGCGGCCGACCATTTTTTCGGAGACCGACACCCGGTTGGATGCCTTGTCGATATCGATGAATCCGGTGATCTCGGCCACGATGAATTGCCCATCGTCGCGGCTTTCGCATTTCGTCCCCGGACCGGCGACCGAGGGCATTTCGAAATCCTTGGGCATTTCGCATTCCACGAGATCCCCGCCGAGGGTGCGCCCAGGTTCGCCCAGCTTGCGCGGTGTTTTCCTGAACAGCAGTTCACCCGCCTTCACCTGTGGAAACCGGTTCTTGAACTGCCCGAGGTCCACCTGCCCATCCGCATTCGTCATGGGAGAGTCGTCGCGATGCAGCGAAGGACTCTTCTCTTCAATCCCCGCGTCGGTGCCTGCAGCGGGTTCGCGCCACTGTGCGATGGCAACGCGGCCGCGTTCGGATTTGTCGATGGCCTCGCGCACCCGCGCCACGTCGATTCCGAACCGGATGCCGTTGTTCCATGCATGCGCGATGAATTCTCCAACGTCCAGAGTGGCCGGCTGGGGTTTCGCGCGGGCGAGGCGTGAAGCCGCGCATTGCGCATTGCCGGAGTCGTCCTCGTCTTCAATGAAAACCGGTTCGAACATGTAATGCGCGCTCTTCCCGTCGTTGGTGACGGCGATCCCCTTGTAGAGTCCCCTGCGCGAAGGTTCAAAATTCCGGATGTCCGCGGCCAGGCGAACCGGTCGGCCGGATTCCTCGGCCGAACCGGCGGCAAAGAGGGCATCGTCAAAGACGGGATAGTCCAGATCGGCGAAATAGCGGCCCTCACTGAAAATCCGTTCCACGAATTTTCGCAACCGGTCTTGCGTTTCCAGTGCCCCGGGAGTGATGAACAGACCCTCGGCACGCCGCTGGATGAAATTCGGCAATGGCGTGGATTCGCCGGCAGGCACGGGCGCGCCCGGCGCCACCGGTTGTGCCGGCAAGGCGCTGTTGGATGGCTTGATCTCTTTGGCGGTGGCCGCTTGCATGATGGTTTTTGAACGCGTTCCAGTTGCGCTGGGCAATGATCCTCATAGTGCTTATCGGAACGCCCCATGAAAACTTGAACGGATGACGGGTTGGCGAAGCAGGCGGTGGCGTCCACGCAGCCCGCCCCTCATTTGCGCAAGCCTTCGGGTCGGGATATAAAGGCGGCCACGTTGACCATGAAAGGCCGTTTATGAGAATCCAACTTTGGCATGTCCTTGCAATACTTGTCGCGCTGCCAGCTGTTCATCAGGCGGCAGCGCAGGCTTATCCCGTCAAGCCCGTTCGCATCATCGAAGCCGGCGGCGTGGGCGGACCTCCGGACATCATGGCCCGGGGGATAGCGGACGGAATCTCAAAAACCTTCGGCCAGCCGGTCGTGGTTGAAAACCGGGTCGGCGCCAATGGCATCGTCGGTACCGATGCCTGCGCAAAGGCCGCGGCAGATGGCTATACGTTGTGCCTCTTG
>CAIUKQ010000123.1 GCA_903899705.1 uncultured beta proteobacterium | reverse complement strand
CCTTCGAGTTCGGGATGTGGATCAGCCCCGAGTTCAAGGTCTACCTAATCAAAGAGTTCCAGCGCCTCAAAGAGGATGAAAACCGCCGCCTCTCCCTCGCCTGGAACCTCAACCGCACCCTCGCCAAGATCAACTACCGCATCCACACCGATGCCATCCAGACCCACCTGATACCAGCGGAAGTCACCGCAAAACAGGCAGCCGCCACCTACGCGAGCGAAGCCGACCTCCTCAACGTCGCCCTCTTCGGCCAGACCGCCCGTGAATGGCGCGACGCCAACCCCGGCAAAGACGGCAACATGCGCGACCACGCCACCCTCGAACAACTCCTCGTCCTCGCCAACCTCGAAAACATGAACGCCGAGTTCATCCACATGGAACTCCCTCAAGGCGACCGCCTCAAGCGCCTCAACGCCATTGCCATCCGCCAGATGCAGACGCTGACCGCACGGACGGTGAGGCAGTTGGAAGGAGGCTCCTAATGAGCGAGCTCGTCCTCTACAACACGGACGATGGCCGCACCCGACTCGACCTGCGCATCGAGGGCCGGACCGCCTGGTTGACCCAGCTCGAAATCGCCGAACTTTTCCAGATCACCAAGCAGAATGTCAGCCTTTACGCCACAAATATATTTAAAAACAATGGGTTGCGGACAGGAGCAACTGTCAAGGAATCCTTGACAACTGCCGCCGCCGCTGAGGCTTTGAAAGCCATCGAGGAGTTGGAAAAGGACCTCAAGCGGAAGGGAGGGAAGGCGTGAGCACTGAACTCCAGCAAACCGAAATTGGCGAATTCCCGGCCGCCTGGTCAATTGGCCGCGTTGATTCGGCTTTCGACATTCAGCAAGGAAAGCAGGTCTCGAAAAAGAACCGCGATGGCGAACACCAACGCCCATTTCTCCGAACCAAAAACGTCTTCTGGAATCGCCTCGAACTGACTGATCTCGATGAAATGCATTTCAGCGAGGCCGAGCAGGCACGCCTCAAACTGCAGGCGAACGATCTGCTTGTCTGCGAGGGCGGTTCCATTGGGCGAACAGCACTTTGGAACAATGAGGTCGATGGCTGCCTATACCAGAACCATATTCATCGCCTCCGTGCGAAGAGCGACAAGGCCCATCCACAATTTGGCGTGTATTGGCTTTGGTATGCCTTCGACGTGGCCAATCTTTACTTTGGACGCGGCAACGTAACGACGATCCCAAACCTTTCGCAGTCGAAGCTGGCGGAGTTGCCCATGGCGCTCCCCCCACTCCCTGAGCAGAAGAAGATCGCGCACATCCTTGCGACGGTTCAGCGGGCGATTGAAGCGCAGGAGGAAATCATTCAGACCGCCACTGAGCTGAAAAAGGCCCTCATGCACAAACTTTTCACCGAAGGCCTCCGCAACGAACCCCAAAAACAAACCGAAATCGGCCCCATTCCCGAAAGCTGGTCGCCAATCACGTTAGGACAATTGTGTGTAAAGCCAAAAGGTGCTCTGCAAACGGGGCCGTTCGGCAGCCAGCTTCACAAAGACGAGTATCAGGAAAATGGCATCGCGGTGGTCAATCCCACCCATCTTGCCGGAAACCGCATCAATCACGAGAAGGTTCCTCGCGTTAGTGAACAGGTTGCGCAGCGACTTGGAAAACACCGCCTCAGAAAGTTCGACATTCTTTTCGCTCGACGGGGAGAGATCGGGCGACAGGGTTTGGTCACCGAAGCAGAGGAAACATGGCTTTGTGGAACAGGCTGTTTTCTAGTTCGGGCCAGCAAGCCGTTCATCGATAATCGATTCTTGGCTCTCTACTTCGCCACGGATCGGCTCGTGAAGTGGCTCTACTCCCACGCCGCCGGCGTGATCATGCCCAACCTCAACAATAGCGTGATGCAACGCCTACCCGTGTTCTATCCAGATCTAGAAACACAGACCGCGATCATCGAAACGTTCGCCACGATTGAACAGAATCTGAGCACCGCCGCTCGCCGACAATCCGCACTCCAAGACCTCTTTCGCACCCTGCTTCACGAACTGATGACCGCGAAGACTAGGGTTCACGAACTCAACGTGTAAAACCTCGAGGTTACCTAACAATGAGACTTAGCCGAATAAGAATCAAGAATTTCAGGAACTTCAAAAACCTGAATGTGCGGCTGGGCGAACATGCGGTAGTCCTTGGCGAGAACAAGGTTGGCAAAACAAATCTTCTATTCGCCTTGCGTCTAATTCTTGATCCATCGCTGCCGGATTCTGCACGCCAGCTTCGCTTGGATGATTTCTGGGACGGTTTAGAGCGCCCACTAAAAGAAGACGACGTCATAGAAATAGCGCTCGAATTTCGCGATTTTGAGGACAACGAGAATCTTCTCGCCATCCTTGCTGACAGCTTGGTGAAGCCGGACCCAATGGTGGCGCGCATTACATATCGGTTCCAACCGATTTCGGGATTAAAGGCTGCGCCCCGCAGCGAGGCTGATTACGAGTTCATCGTTTTCGGGGGTGAACGAGTTGAGAACACAATCGGATAAGGTTGAAACACAACATTTTCTCCACGCGGAGGGCGCCATGCATACACTGAACATCGACCCCTGGTATCTGAATAAAGCGAAACAATCACGCGAAGGCCGGCTCAATGCCCATGAGGCGCTCGACGCGAAGAAGACCGCGCTTGTCGTCGTGGACATGCAGAATTATTTCGTCGCCGAGGGCATGCCCTCCTATGTGCCCGAGGCCAAGACCATTGTGCCCAACATCAACCGGCTGGCACGAGCCATGCGTGCGCACGGCGGGTTGGTGGTCTGGATTCAGACCGAGGCACGCATTGCACTGCCTGAGGACTGGTCCAATCGCAAGGAATCGTTGAGCAAAGCGGGCTGGGCGAGGCGGCAGAAGTTGCTCGCAAGAAACGGCGAGGGATTTCCAATTTACCCCGCCTGCGAAGTTCTGCCCGGTGACAAGGTCGCCACCAAATACCGCTACTCCGCGTTCATTCCGCATCCGTCCGAACTCGACAGCCTGCTGCGCGCACAGGGCATCGATACCCTTCTCATCACGGGGACGACCACCAGCACCTGCTGCGAATCAACGGCCCGCGACGCCGCCAACTGGGATTACCGCACCATCATGGTCTCAGACGGCAACGCCGACCATACGGATGCCGAGCACAATCACACATTGGGCAAATTTCTACAAACATTCGGTGACGTGCAGTCAACCGACGAGCTGATTGGCAAGCTGGAAGGCGGGGAGACGACCGCCGGCAAGGCCTCCCGGGCGAATGGGCTTGCAGCATGAGCAAAATACCGGCAAGTCGGAAAATCATGAAGAAGAAGGCTGGGCGCGTTACTACCAAAAGCAACGCTAAGGGAAGGACAAATTGGACAAAGCTTGCCGCAATGCCAGATCGTGATATCAAATTCCCGAAAGACGCTCCACGCTCCTCTCCAACAGACTGGGCGAATGCAGTGGCTCATCGAGGCCTGCTACTGCCGTGACTAAATAAATTAACGCCGCGAAATGATCCTGGCAAGGTCGGTATTCGACGCCCCCAGGGCTAGAAGCGAGCGGACCAGCAAATCCAAAGTCACAGTCGGATCGCCGGCCTCCATCTTTGCGACACGCGATTGGCTCGATTGCACGGCCTTTGCCAGTTGTATTTGAGTTAAGCCACTATTAATGCGCTTCGCCTTTAAACCTTCGGAGAGCCTGAGGCGCAAATCGATATACGCTGCCTCGTCTTCCGACAGCTTGAGCACATCCTTTGCAGTACCAACTTTCCAACCCCTGGCTTCCAACCGTTTACGCTTTTGTTCATCCATCGTCGTACTCCTTTAGGCGCATCTTGCAGGCCTTGATGACACGCAGCGGTGTTTTCTGGTCCTTTTTGGAGAAAATCTCCAGAAGCACAACCGCGTCTTCGTCAAGCCGGTAAATCACGCGCCACGTCGCATTCTCGTCCGGTATCCGCAATTCGTGACAACCAGCACCTATGCCAGGCATCGGCCTCGAATGCGGCATACCGAGATTTTCTCCGCGCTGAAGTCGTCGCAACAGAAACCCTGCTTCCAATCGGGCCACTTTTGAAAGCGGAGGCGTCTTGATTTCGCCATGCAGCCAAACCAATGGCTTGTCTTCGGAATCTAGATGCATGATATGTCAGAATGGACATATCCGCAAACATTCAACCGCCTTGTATTTGGCGGATGCCCGACAGAATGCAGTGGGTTCACGTTATCCTTGAGATCGCGAAAGTATCAATCGAGGAATTATCGGTAGAGAATCAGGACGTAAAGCCTTTGTCTCGCCGACCGCTCCAGTCAATAACGGATACCACGACAACGAGTTGACATCAAAACCATGCATCACATTGTCCATCGTTGTTTTCTTGCGGCTGCACTACTGCTTCCCGCATTGGTCTCGGCCCAGTCCTACCCCTCCAAACCCGTCCGCATGGTCATCACCTTCCCGCCCGGTGGCGCGACGGACATGGCGGCGCGGTTGATTGCGGCGAAAGCAGGCGAAGGGCTGGGACAGCCGGTGGTCGCGGACAATCGGGCCGGTGCCAGCGGGGTCATCGCCGCCGAGGTGGTGGCCCGCGCGGCGCCGGACGGATACACCATGCTGCTCACACCGGTGAGCACGTTACTGATTCCCTATTTCATCGCGAAGAGCCACCCGTATCATCCGGTCAATGACTTCTCCCTGATCTGCAACGCGACGGAATCCTCCAGCGGCGTGGTGGTCAATAGCGAGCTGCCGGTCAGGAACTTGCGCGACCTGATCGATCTGGCCAAGCGCGAGCCCGGCAAGCTCACCTATTCCAGCGCCGGTGTGGGCACGCTCTTCCACCTCACCGGGGAACTCTTCAAGCAGAGTGCCGGTGTGGACTTGGTGCACATCCCTTACAAGGGTGCTGCGCAGGCGCTCACCGACCTTGCGAGCGGCCAGATTTCGGTGACGTTCTCCACCATCGCGCCAATGGTGCCCCATATTCGCACGGGCAAGGTGCGGCTCATTGCCGTTCTGGAATCAGCCCGCAACGCCTCCCTACCCGATGCCCCCACTGTCGCAGAGACGTTGCCGGGGTTCCAGAAGCTGGGCGGCGGCCTGGGGTTCTTAGGCCCCTCGGGACTGCCGCGTCCCATCGTACAAAGGCTCAACGCAGAAATTGCCAGGGCGATCTTCGCACCTGAGGTCAAAGCAAAAATCGAGGACTTCGGTTTCCGTGCAACAGCCAGTACGCCCGAGGAATTCAACACGCTCATGAAAAGTGAATTTGAAACCTATGGCCGCGCAGTCAAGCTCGCCGGTCTGAAACAGGAATGACAATGCCAGGCGCCCTCTCCCACATCCGCATCCTCGACCTGTCACGCGTACTGGCCGGTCCCACCTGCACGCAGACCCTTGCCGACCTCGGCGCCGAAGTCATCAAGATCGAGCGCCCCGGCGCGGGAGATGACACGCGCAGCTGGGCCCCGCCCTACCTGAAGGATGCCGAAGGCCGCGACACCAGCGAGGCGGCCTACTACCTTTCGTGCAACCGCAACAAGCAGTCGGTTACCGTCGACATCTCGAAACCTGAAGGCCAGGAGATCATTCGCGAGCTGGCGAAGGATGCCGACGTGCTGCTGGAGAACTTCAAGGTCGGCGACCTCGCCCGTTTCAACCTTGATTACGAAAAGCTGAAAGTCATCAACCCCCGCCTGGTGTACTGCTCCATCACTGGCTTCGGGCAGACAGGACCCTACGCCAAGCGCGCCGGCTACGACTTCCTCATCCAGGGCATGGGCGGATTGATGAGCATCACCGGCGAGCGAGATGAACTGCCCGGTGGCGGGCCGCAGAAAGTGGGCGTGGCCGTCACCGACATCATGACCGGCATGTATTCCACCATCGCCATCCTGGCCGCGCTCTCAAGCCGCGAAAAAACCGGCGAAGGCCAGTACATCGACATGGCCCTGCTGGATGTGGGCGTGGCCATGCTGGGCAACATGCATCTCAACCACTTCACCTCGGGTGAGACGCCCAAACGCTGGGGCAACGCGCATCCGAACATCGTCCCTTATGAAGCCTTTGCCTGCGCCGACGGGCACATGATTCTTGCCGCGGGGAATGACTCGCAATACCGCAAATTCTGCGAGGTTGCAAAATGCACGGAGCTTGCCGAGGATGCGCGCTTCTCACGCAACGATGCGCGCGTGCGCCATCGAGACATCCTGGTGCCGCTGCTTGCTGCAATCATCAAGAAACGCAAACGTGATGACTGGATTTTGAGCCTGGAATCGGCGGGTGTGCCCTGCGGCCCCATCAACACCATCGATCAGGTGTTCGATGACCCGCAGGTGAGGCATCGCGGCATGAAGATCGACATGCCGCATGTGCTCGCAGGGCGCGTGCCCCTGGTTGCAAGCCCCATGCGGCTATCAGGCACTCCGGTGGTCTATGACAGCCCCCCACCCACGCTGGGTCAGGATACCGAGGCGGTGCTCAAACGTTTGCTTCACCTTGATGCTGCGGCCATCGCCGCACTGCGCGCAAAAGCCGTGATCTGACGAACCTGCTGCTTCGTCGATCGATCCTGCTACTTCGTCGCGCCGGCCAACACCGCGCTCACCGGCATCTTCAGGCTTTCGCGCACCTTGAACCGCGCGGTGCCGCGTTCCATGGCCTCGCGCAGGGCATCGGCCCGCTCCGGCCACTGCGTGCGAAGCAGCGCGGAGGTATGCGAGGTACCCTCGATCAGGATGTCGAGCAACTGCTGGGCGGAGTCGAGGCGCAGCGACGCCTCCACCAGGTCCGCATTGCAAGCGGCATCGAACCCTGAATCCTCCAGCAGCCGCAGGCAGGCGCGCACACTGTCGAGCGCGCCGTAGGGCGGTGAAGGCAGCGCGGGACCGGGATCACCGGTCGCGCAGACCGCGTCCACCGCGAGAGAATGAAAGGAATTTTCCCCGGATGCCGCCCACACGGTGAAAACGAAGCGCCCACCGGGCTTGAGTACGCGTCGAACCTCGGCTATGGCCGCCAGCGGAAAGTCGAAATGATTCACGCCGAAATTGGAGATCACTGCATCGAAGCTCTCGTCCTCGAAGGCCAGCGCATTGGCCTCGGACTCGCGAAATTCAATCGCGGGATAGCGCTGCCTCGCCGCCTTCAGCATGGCCGGTGAAAAATCAACCCCAGACACGCGTGCGCCTCGGGCCGCCGCCAGCGAGGTGGCGATGCCGGTGCCGCAGGCGAGGTCGAGCACGCGCGAGCCATGCTTGATCTCGGCGGCATCCAGAAGCCGGGACACAAACAGGCGCGTGGCCGATTCGAAGGACTTGCCGTAACCGGGCGCGGCGCGTTCCCAGCCTTCATATTCGAAATCGCGATAACTGCTCAAGATATGCCTACATTTCGAAAACCCGGGTGCGCATGATAGCGGATGCCGGGCCCGAATCCGAACACGCGCAAAAGGAATACTTCAGAACGGTGGCTCGGTTGTGATCTTGTGCACGCATTCGTCGCTTCATACGTTACTGATACTGCCGATAACTTGTTATGAGAGGGGGGGTATTGCCAAATTGGCAGCCGGACACATCGCGTGCTAGCAACACGAAAGCATTTTGTTGTGGCGTAATTTTTGCTCGGAAGTAGAAGTCCTTAACAACAATCTGAAGGAGTGCTGTCATGGATTTTCTGGATGCAATCGAAACGCAGATGGTTTCCAACCGGCTCCCCTTGGCCGGCGTCTCGCTCGCGGCGCTGCCCTGCGCCGACACCCCGATGGTGCTGTCACTGCATTGGCATGGCTTCATCGAACACGAAACAGAAACCGATTGCGGAAAGAAATTCCGTTACGAAGCCGTGCCCTCCTCCTGCCTCCAGGTCAACCAGCGCTGGCGCAACGCGCAGGAACTGGAATTCGCCCTCCTTGAAGTCGCATGGGAACTCGGCGCCTGGGATCTCACACGCTTCGAACAGCGCCCCTACATGCGGCCCGGTGCACCCGTGCAGGAAGCCATCGAAGGCGAAATGGCATTCGGCCAGCCGCATCCGTTTTTCGATGTGGATCTGGCGCCGGTTTCCGAAGTGCACGACGCCGAAGACATGCTCTCCATCGCCGGCCGCAACGGTTATCTGCTATGGCGCTTCCGCCCGGTAAGGGGCGGACTGTGGAAGGACGTGAGCGATGATGCCACCCTGCAACCCGGCGGATACCGCAATCCGCCCTGCCCGGAACTCAGCCGCGATTTCGGCGATACGCGCTGGATACAAAGGCCGCGGCGCGTGAATTACCGCTTCGGTCGCGCCGCGCGGCTGCTGCTGCCGCGCGAACTCGAAACCACGCATTAGGCAAGTCACGTCGATCCCCGCAAAGAGCTTGCCACGCCGGGGCCGCCCTGAATGGCGGCCCGGCTGCCCTCCCACGCGAGCAGGGCGCGCTTGCGATCGCGCCCCCAGCGATATTCGCCGACGATCCCCGTCTCGCGTATCACCCGGTGGCAGGGAATCAGGAATGCAATATTGTTTTTTGCCACCGCCGAACCCACCGCGCGGGCCGCCGATGGCTTTCCCACGGCCGCGGCGAGCCCGCCATAACTGAGCAAAGCACCTGACGGGATTTCGAGCAAGGCACGCCATACTTGCACCTGAAACGTGCTGCCGCGCACCAAGACGCGCAGGCGAGGTGCGCGCGCAGCCGATAGACGTTCGCGCGGCGGCACAAACATCCGCACGGCGACCTCGCCTGCGGCGACATCATCGAACTGCAGGCCTGCCCTTGGCCAATCCGCGCGCAGGGCATCGAGCGCGTCCTCGCGGCGAAAGCCGGGCTCGAGAAACGAAACGTGACAAATGCCGCGCGGCGAGCGGGCGATCAGGCATTCGCCGAAAGGCGTGTCGGCGAAACCTGCAATTAAGGTCCATCCTTCCCCGCCCAATTTGATTTCTCCCGGTGTCGCGGCCTCAAGGCTCACTGCAAGATCGTGCAGTCGCCCCGGCCCCGACAGTCCCGCCTCAAGCGCCGCATCCAGCACGGTATGTCCGCTTTGAAGCAAGGCCCGCGCGTGAGTGAGCGAAAGGCATTGAAGGAAATCCTTGGGAGTCACGCCGGCCCACGCTGAAAAAAGCCGGTGAAAATGGAATTCGCTCAGACCCGCTTCGGCGGCCAGAACCGCCAGCGAAGGTTGTTCGACGCTGTGCGCGTCGATGAAGCGGATGACCCTGGCAATGCGTTTGTAATCGCTCATGGGCACATTTTGCCAGCCACCCCGCCGCGCGCCACCCGATTCTTGCGGCATTCCGTCTTTGAATCGACGTGCGCGACGAATACCACCGTAGCGATGGTATCCTTTGCGCCCCCGAAGTTCACAGCGAATTGATCGCCTCCCGACATGTCAACCACGACGGAATTTCCCTGGACCGACGCCTATCTGCTGGGCTACCCGCCCATGGATGACACACACCGCGAATTTGTCGTTATCGTCAGCGCACTGCTCGCAGCCGATGACAACGAGGTCGCGGGCCACCTCGAAGCCTTTGCAAAACACGCCGAGGCCCACTTCGCGCAGGAGCACGAATGGATGGACCAGACCGACTTTCCGGCGGCGCAATGCCACAAGGATGAACACAATGCGGTGATGAAGTCGGTGCGCGATGTCCAGGCGATTGTGGCCACGGGGAATGTCGAGGAGGCCCGCTCCCTAGCCAAAGCGCTCAAGGACTGGTTCCCCGGGCATGCCGATTACCTCGACTCGGCGCTGGCCGCCTGGATGAGCAAGAAAAAGCATGGCGGCAAGCCAGTGGTTTTGCGGCGCAACCTCGGGCTGCGCGACGAAGCTTGAGCAACCGGCCTCACGCCACGACAATAACTTATTGATTTTTAATACATTTTTGACAATCAACCGTCCGCCGCCCAAGCGGCACTTTTAAACCCGTAACCGGAGATTGACCCATGGCGATATCGATGTATCAGGCCTCTGTGCCCGTTTGTACCCGCATGCTGACCAGCCTTTCGGCCTGTCTGAGCAAGGCCGCCACGCACTGCGAAGAAAAGAAGATTGATCCCAACGCGCTGCTCCAGGCGCGTCTTTATCCCGACATGTTCCACCTGATCAAGCAGGTGCAGATTGCAACCGACATGGCCAAGGGCGGCGTTGCCCGACTGGCCGGGCAGGAACCGCCGGTGTATGAGGACACGGAAAAAACGTTTGCCGACCTGATCGCGCGCATCGAAAAAACCATTGCCTTCATCCACACCTTCAAACCGGCACAGATCGACGGCAGCGAGGAAAAGGACATCGTCCTCAAAATGCGCTCGGGCGAAAAGGCCTTCAAGGGCCTGGCCTACCTGCAGGCCTTTGTTCAGGGCAATCTCTACTTTCACGTCACCACCGCCTATGCCCTCTTGCGCCACAACGGCGTGGATGTCGGCAAAAACGACTACCTGGGACCCTACTAGCCCGGGCTTACTCCTTCGGAATATTGTATTTGCGGACGCGCTGTCCGGCGGCCTCGCGGTCCTGCCGCAGGAATGCCGCGAATTCCTCGGGCGTTCCCGTGGCCACCTCGACAATCAGCGAATCGATAAAGGCTGAGAATTTCGGATCGCGGAACAGTTGCACGAACTCGTTATTGAGGCGCCGAACGATGGGATCCGGCAAACCGCCTGGTCCGAGTATGCCCCACCATGCGCGGGCACCAGGGTCAATGCCGAGTTCGGCAAAGGTCGGCACGTCCGGAATCACCGGCGAACGCTTCGACCCCGCGATGGCCAGCAGGTTCACCTTGCCCGCCTTGATCGGGCCAAGAGCGTTGTAGGCGCCGATCTTGCCCAGATCAATCTCGCCGGCGACCAACGCGTTGATCACGAGATTACCCCCCTTGTAGGGAATTCCAACGAAACCGGTCTTCAGGATCTGATTGAGATCCTGGCGATTCATGTCGGAATTCGAGCCCGGCCCCAGGGTTCCGAAATTGAGCGTGCCCGGGCGTGCCTGCTCATAGGCCACGAGTTCCTTCATGCTTTTCACCGGCAGCGTGGATTTGGCGAACATGCCCTCCAGCAGGAAGAACATGTTCACGATGGGGCGAAGGTCCTTCTCCGGGTCATAAGGGAGCTTGTTGAAGATGTGCGGCGCCACGGAGGTCGCATCAGGGCTCAGGCTGCACAGGGTGTAGCCATCAGGAGCGGCCTTGGCGCAGGCCTCCGCGGCAATCACCATGCCGCCGCCGGCACGGTTCTCGACGATCAGGGGCTGACCGAGGCGTGCAAGCAGTTCCTCGCCGGCCTTGCGGACCACGAGGTCCACGCCCGCACCCACGGTAATGGGAATGATGACGCGTATCGGTTTGACGGGATAGGCACCCTGCGCCAACAGCGCTGGCGAGGCGAAAAGAGCCGACACGGCAAGAACGCAGCGAATCCTTGGAATCATTGTTACCCCCTGTTTTTGCTGGTATTTATCCGAAAGAGCAGCGTATCACGAGGCTTTAAATCCTTCATCTCCGCCTCGATTTCACAATCTTTTACCGGGGTACAACAGCCTTTGACAATCGGCGGCGCCCGCGTCAGGCATGATTCATCTGTCACGAAAACCGCCCAACAGGAAGCGCCCCATGTACAAAGAACTGTCCTTCAATGATGTCGCCACCCTGGCAAGTTTCAACCCGTTGTCAGCGCGTCGCAACCACAAGGCGAAGTCCTCTGCACTTACAAGCAATGCCGCGGAACGCCGCACGAACCTCCTGTTCGGCATCGGCTCCTCCTTGCTGGTTTCCCTCTTCGTGGGCGTGGAGGCGACCGTCCTGCTCATGAATCTGCCGTCGTAAGCCGGACCGGCGCGCAGGAGTAAAACGATTGCTGCTTACTGCAATCCCGCCGCCTTCAGGTATTGCAGGTCCATGAACCGGTCCACCGGCGGCAACGGTGCCTTGAGTTCCCCCACCTCGCCCATTGTCTGAATCACCTGGGCAAACCCCCTGACATCAATCTCGGCCTGTTTCGGAATCACACCGCGCTCCGGTTCGAAATAAAGCTGCAGCGTCTGGCGAGCAATCTCCGCGGAAGAGCCCGTGGTTTCGACGATCATGCGCACCACTTCATCGCGATTGGCGGGATCCCGCATGAACCGGAACGAAGAGGCCAGCGCACGCGCATAGCGGACCAGTGCATCCCCGTTCTTTGCCGCCCATGAGCGGCGGGTCGCGCTGACGATGAACTGAAAGTTGGGCATGGCATCGGTGGAAACTCCGAGCCGGCGATAGCCCTGATTCAGCAACTGAAAATCCTCGGGTTGACCCAGGGGCACCGCATCACATTCGCCCTTTCGCAGGCAATCAGCGCGCGCGGGCGTGCCGACCAGCTCCTTCACCCTGAAATCCGCCTCCTTCACGCCGTTCATGGCCATGAGCCGACGGGTTGAAATGGAGATGGTGTCCACGGCAAGCGACAATCCGATGGTCTTGCCTTTGAGGTCGGCAAAGGTCCTGACCTCGGGTTTCACGATCAGGCTGTAGATGGGCGTTGCCGTTTCGCCAAGGATGGCGACGTTGTCTGAACCGTTGAGCACGTCCTGGATCAGGTAGGGCGTGGCGGTCCGGGTGATATCCACAGTGCCCTTGGTAAGGGCCACCACCATATTCGCGGCTCCCCCCTCAATGGGGACGATTTCCATGTGAATGCCTTCGCGCGAGAAAAACCCCTTGCGCTCGGCGATATGAAAATGCAGAGCCGACACGGTCTTGATGGTCGAGGGAATCTGCCCGTAGCGCAGATTGATTGTCTGCGCCTTCACGCCCTGAACCGATAGGGCGCAAAGCAGGGCGGCAAGCAATGCGGCCGGATGTTTCATGATCGAGTCTCCTTGTCGTTTCATTACTGAACGATGAATCACATCTGCACGGCGGATACTAGCGCCGAAGGCCGGATACGTTTGCGGCTCCTTTGGATTATCGTTGCCTCATTGGACAAACAACAGGAGTCAGAACCGGATGGCATCCAGGGCAAAGCCGAGCACAAAGGCAAAAAAGAAGTCACCCTCCTATCCCGACCTGCGCGACCACATCAGCAACCTGAAGAAGAAGGGGTTGCTGCGCACCGTCGACATCCCCATCAACAAGGACACGGAGATGCATCCGCTGGTGCGCTGGCAGTACCGCGGCGGGGTGCCGGAGAAGGACCGCGGGGCGTTCCTTTTCACCAACGTGCACGGGCAGGACGGCAGGAAGTACGACATGCCGGTCATCGTCGGCGCAATGGCGGCAAGCGCGGATGTCTATGCAACGGGCCTGGGATGCAAACGCGAGGAGATCGCGGGCCTGTGGACCCGCGCGATGGCAAACCCGATCCCCCCCCGGGTGGTCAAGAAGGCCCCCTGCCAGGAAATCGTGATCGAAGGCAAGGAACTCAAAAAAACCGGCAAGGGAGTGGACGCATTTCCGATTCCCATCTCCACGCCAGGCTACGACAACGCGCCCTACATCACTATGTCGTTCTATGCGACCAAAGACCCCGACACCGGCGTGCAGAACCTGGGCTGCTACCGCGCGCAGGTCAAGGCGCGCGATCGCGTCGGCCTCAACATGTCGCTGGAATCGGGCAAGGACGGACACGCCCACTGGCTGAAGTGGAAGAAACTGGGCAAGAAGATGCCCGCCGCCATCGTATTGGGCGGACCGCCCTGCGTGCTGTATGTGGGTGGCATGAAAGTGCCCCAGGGCGTGGATGAACTCACCATCGCCGGCGGCCTCGTGGGACAACCACTCAACGTCGTGAAGGCGCGCACCGTTGATCTTCTGGTGCCCGCAGAGGCGGAGATCGTCATCGAGGGTTTTGTCAGCACCGAGTTTCTCGAGCCCGAAGCGCCCTTCGGCGAATCGCACGGCCTGGTAAATCTACAGGAATACAACTGCTTCATGGACGTCACCTGCATCACACGGCGCAAGGACGCGATCTTCATGAACTACATCAACCAGCTTGCGCCCTCGGAGTCGAGCGTGCGCTCGCGGGTGACCATGGAGGGGCTGTACCTGAAGGAACTGAAGGCCATGCAGATCGGTGGCCTGAAGAAGGTGGTCTTCCACGAAGCCCTCACCGGGTCACGGCGCATCATTTTCCTTTTGTTTGCGCGCGACGCCCTCGATACCGAAGTGTGGCGCGG
>CAIUKQ010000122.1 GCA_903899705.1 uncultured beta proteobacterium | reverse complement strand
AAGCTGTACTCAACCGTGAGCCCGTCGGGATCGAAGAAATAGAGGAATACGCTGCCTGATACCGGATGCTTGCCGATTCCCTTGGCGATGGGCACGCCGTTGGCGCGCAAGCGATTAATTCCACGGCCTACATCGTCGATCTCGGTGACCATGAAATTCACGTGGTGCAGGCCGCAGCGGTCCGCCTTGAAGATGCCGATGCCGTGGTGATAAGGGCTGGGAAAGGGCCGCATGAAGGTGGCTTCGTCGCCGATGTCATCGGATCTGCGGAAATTCAACACTTCCTCAAGGTAGGCGCAGGCTTCCTCGTTCTGCGGCGTCCACAGGACGACATGGCCGATGCGCTGGATTTTCGCCAGGGTGGGTGTGAACACGCCTTCTTCTGCACCGGCGGCGGGAACATAGAACTCGAACGTTGCCCTGGTGTGCGGCTGCACCATGCGCAATGCGCGTCCTAGAAAGCGTCGTTCGCATTCGGCGGGCGGCACTTCTTCCCAATGCGTTCCGTGCCTATCCAGGCTCGCGATCAGCGGTGCGAATTGGTTCGAGTCCTCCAGTATCAGTCCCACGCGCTTGAGTCCGGGTTGCGGCGACGGGTGAAGGACGATGGAATGGTGGTCATCGCTGCAGCGATAAAGATCCTCGCCCATGGCGCCGCGGGCGACATATTGCAGGCCCACCATGCCTTCGTAGAATTGCCGGGAGCGGGCGAGGTCGGTGACGTTCAGTGCAACGTATCCCAGTTTCCGGTAGCGGATCACTTGATCTTTCTCCAAAGGCGCGGCGGTAAATGCATGGAGCGTAAAATACCTCATTGATGAAATTCAGTCGCGGTTGAACCGGAAAACGCCAGTTGATGAAACGATCCAGAATGTCCGAATCATCCAGATGGTATCGGTCGGTGCGGTGCCTGGCGTTGGCGATATTTGCGGTAATCTGTGCGACGCCGGTACCAACCCTGGCGCAATTTCGCGTTCTGATTATTCCCCCGGGAGAGCCGGCGCTGGCATCCTCCGTTCTGCCGCGCGATGTGCTACCCGATTCCCATGTCGGTCACGGTGCGAACGATATTGTGCAGGCCTGGCTGGCCATGCCGACCACGCGTTATGCGCATGGAATCCTCGGTGACAAGATTGAAGCCGGTGCACTCCGGGTAAA
This sequence comes from uncultured beta proteobacterium, assembly GCA_903899705.1. Classification (GTDB taxonomy): domain Bacteria; phylum Pseudomonadota; class Gammaproteobacteria; order Burkholderiales; family SG8-39; genus 2-02-FULL-62-17. Next base: position 10,818 of record CAIUKQ010000122.1, on the reverse strand, counting down.
AACCCGGGCTGGCGCAGTGCTCAGCTATGTGCTTCCCTTGGATTCGGTCTTTGAGGATCTGATTCCGCGGGTGCATGACATCGACGGCGACAGCCGGGATGAGGTGCTGCTGGTCAGGAGTCGCCTTCAGTCCGGATCGTCCCTGATGGCGCTGGGGATACGCGATGGGAAACTTGTTCCCATTGCTGAAACAGAACCGATCGGGCGCGAGGGCCTGTGGATGAATCCGGTCGGCGTTGCCGATATCGACGGTGACGGCCGCCTTGAAGTGCTGGTGGTGCTGACGCCGCACATCGGTGGAACGCTGGTCGAGTACAGCTTTGACGGGGCTGTATTCAAAAAGGGCCACAGTGTGGATGGCGTCAGCAATCATGTCGCGGGCAGCCGCGATCAGGGCATGTCGGCGCTCATGGATGTCAATGGAGACGGTATCGCCGATGTTGTCGTGCCGGCGGCAGACAGACTGTCGATTCGTGCTTTTGCCTTTGACGAAAAGCGGCCGCTTGAATTCACGAGGATCGGACTGCCGGCGAGGGCGTCCGGCAATTTTGTCGTCATCCCGCCAAATACCTTGCTTGTGCCTCTGGAGGACGGGCGCAGGATGCGCATCGACTGGCGATGATTCGACCCTTCATTACGTGATCGGGTAACCGGTCGGACAGGCCGGCTGCATATAATGCGTTTTTTCACCGCGATGCCCAGTCCGCAATCACCAGATGGACGAACATCAAACTCCGAAAGGGATTATCAATGCCAGGTACCACCCCAGCTCCGGACAGGAACACCAAAAAGCCCAAGTTCGTGCCGCCACCCAAGACTTGTGATGCGCACTGCCACATCTTCGGGCCGGCGCACAAGTTTCCCTATGATCCGAAGGCGTCCTACCATCCGCCGGATTCGGGTTTCGAGGAGATCTGCAAACTGCACGACATTCTGGGTATCGAACGTGCCGTCATCGTGCATGCGAGCTGCCATGGCGCCGATATGCGTGCAACGCTGGATGGCATTGCGCGCTCCAACGGGCGCTTTCGCGGGACGGCCATCATCGACGAGACCTACACCACGGCCGATTTTGACCGCATGCATGAAGGCGGCATACGCGGGGTGAGATTCAATTTCGTGAAGCACCTGGGCGGGCGGCCCGATTTCGGTCTGTTCCACAAGACGGTGGATCGCCTGAAGGCGCTGGGCTGGCACCTGATCCTGCATCTGGATGCCAACGACATCATCGAGTTCGAGGACATGTTCCGGAAACTGCCCGTGCCCATGGTGATCGACCACATGGCGCGTGTCTCGGCCAAGGACGGCCTGGAGCAGAAGCCTTTCAAGGTGCTGCTCGATTTTCTGCGCGACGAGAAGGTCTGGGTGAAGATCTGCGGTTCCGAGCGCGTGTCATCCGATGGCCCTCCGTTTCACGATGCGATTCCCTTTGCGCAGGCCCTCATCAACGTGGCGCCGGACCGCATCCTGTGGGGCACCGACTGGCCGCACCCGAACGTGGGCAAGCACATGCCCAACGACGGTGATCTGGTCGACCTGATTCCGCTGACCATGCCGGATGCGGCGATACGTCAGAAGGTGCTGGTGGACAATCCGGCGCGCCTGTACGGGTTCTAGGGCGGCAGCTCGCTCGATTGGCATTCCATTTCCGGAATGCCAATCAAAGGTTTTGCACTGCCAGCATTGCGTTTAGATTGTTCAAGGATTACAAGCGCTTCCACCTGTCTTCCGATTGCCGTTCCATTTTGGGGAGTACCACTCATGCAATTTCGCACCTTCGTATCGAGTCTTGCGCTCGCGTTTGGCATGGCCGCCCTGCCTGTGGCGGCGCAGCAGTTTCCGGCAAAGCCGGTGCGCCTGATTACGCCGTTCCCCGCCGGGGCAGGTCCCGAAATCGTTGCGCGCCTGGTGGGTGACAAACTCTCCAAATACTGGGGTCAGACCTTTATTGTGGAAAACCGTCCCGGTGGCAATGGCGTGATCGCGGTGGATGCCGTCAAGAATTCCGCGGCCGACGGGTACACCCTGGTGCAAATGGATGACGCCCATATGTCGGTGCTGGGGCATCTGATTTCCAAGCTTTCCTACAACACGGCGAAGGATTTCGAACCGGTCGCGTCCCTGTTCCGAACCTACTTTTTTGTCGTGGTGCCAATCGACTCTCCCTGGAAAACCGTGGGTGACATCATTGCCACTGCCAAGGTCAAGGGCACCGGCCTGTCCTACGGTTCATGGGGCATCGGCAGCCCGGGGCATATCGGCATGGCGGTGTTCGAATCCGTGACCGGCACGCAAATGAACCATGTTCCGTACAAGGATCTCGCGCAACTGTACCAGTCGGTTGGCAATAATGACGTCGGCTGGGCCTTCGGCACGGCGGCTTCCGCAGGGCCGATGTATCGGGCAAAGAAAGTGAAATTCGTCGCCATCGCCGCGCCGCAACGTCTTGCCGGATATACCGATGTGCCCACCGTTGCCGAAGCCGGCGGTCCGAAAGACTTCGAGGTCACCGGCTGGGTCGGATTCCTCGCGCCGCGTGGCGTTCCCCGCGCCGCCGTGGCCCGCATCAACCAGGATGTGGCCAAGGCCTTGTCCGAGCCGGACGTGCGCGAGCGCCTTGCGACGTTTACCTTTGTGCCCACGGCGATGACGCCCGAAGAAATGGGCAAGCAGATGGTGATCGACGACCGCAAGTACGCCGAAGTCGTGAAGCGGGCCAAGATAACGCTGGATTAGTGCCTGATTGAAGGCTGCCAAGGAGGACGGCCCAACATCTGTGCCGTCCTTTTTTTCGCATGATTCCGGGCGGATGCCCTGACCATTCCACGCCGCCGAAAGGCAATCAGAAAATTATTTCTGGCTGCTGAGGCTTTGGGTTTATTCGAGCGGTACGGTCAGCGGATCGTAATTGAACAGCCACTGCGCGCGATCCTTCGCCGGATTGCGCTCGGCAAACGCGCGGCGCATTTCTTCCGCGTCGACGATTCGATACAAACCACCCATTTTGTTGGACTCATTGACCACGCGCGCAGTGCGTTCGATGCGATTGCGCTGGTACAGGGCGATGGCATCGGGAACTGTTGCTGAGCCGTCCAGCGCCCGGGCCAGCACCGCTCCATCTTCAACCGCGATTGCCGCACCCTGGGCGAGAAACGGCAGGGTGGGGTGGGCCGCATCCCCCAGCAATGTGGCGCGGCGGGTCGACCAGTTGGACAACGGCTGGCGGACGTTGAGTGCCCAGCGGAAGCATTGATCGTGGTCGGCCGCATTGATGATCGTCTGCATGGTCGAATGCCACCCGGAAAAATCGGCCTTCATCTCGCCCCAGGGGCGTTTCAGCGTCCAGGACTCCTCCTCCCATTCGCTGCGTGGCGGGCAGCCCACGAAGTTGAGGACGGAACCCGAGGAAATCCAGTACATCACCGCGTGGTTGTTCGGGCCGCACCAGACCGCGCCCACCAGCCCCATGACGTTCGCGGGCAGCCGTGCCCGCGGCACGGTAAAGCGCCAGGCGACGTAACCGGTGTACTCGATGGGCGTAGGGCCGACAATCTGGTTGCGGATGACCGATTTGAATCCGTCGGCACCGATGAGGATGTCGCCCGAGGCCGTTGCGCCATCCGTGAAATTCAAAGTCACGGCGTCGGAAGACTCGGAAAATCCGGCAACCTTTGTGTTCAACGTGATGCAGTCGGGCGCCATTGAGCGCACCTTGTCCACGAGGATTCGATGGAAATCGGCCCGGTGCAGGTGGTAGTAGGGCGCGCCATGTGCGGCCTCATGCGCCGCCGCGAACGGTATTTTGTGGAGTAGTTCGGCGGTATCGAAGCGCCTGAATTCGTACTCCAGGGGTTTGACGGCAATTTCTTCGAGTTGATCACGCAGTCCTAGGTCGAACAGCACCTTGACCGAATTCGCGCTTTGCTGGATGCCCGCGCCGATTTCGCCTAATTGCGATGCCTGCTCAAACACCCGCACATCAAAGCCTTTTTTCAGCAGGCAGGCTGCGGCGGTCAGGCCTCCCAGGCCGGCGCCTGCAATGAGTATCCGGGGTTTTTGCATGTTTTTCTGGCGGTGCGGGGCGCCGCTCGGGTGTGTTGTCGTTGAAGGCGGGCATCATACCGCGGGCTTTACTCAATCATCGAAACAGGTTTTGGAGGCCTTGGTTGGGTGATAGTCAGTCATACGCATTTCAGCGTGCGACATTAGAATGCCGCTTCCACGAATAGACGAGCGAGGAATTCATCATGGCAAGACCAGTCATCATTTCATGTGCGGTTACGGGCGGTTCCGGTGAAGCGCCGAAGAAAAGCCAGCACGTGCCGGTCACCCCGGAGCAGATCGCCAACGAGTGCATCGCCGCCGCCAAGGCCGGCGCAAATATCACTCATATCCATGTGCGCGAGCCCAGCACCGGCAATGGCAGCATGGAACTGAAGTACTACCGCGAGGTGGTGGACCGCATCCGGCAGAGCAAGGTGGATGTGCTGATCAATCTCACCACCGGCACCGGCGGCATGTATGTCCCATCGAAGGAAGATCCGAGTCGCGCGGGCCCCGGCAGCAACATCACCACCCCGGAGGCGCGTGTGGCGCACATCCTGGAGCTGAAGCCCGACATTTGCAGTCTGGATGTGGCCACCATGAACATGGCCAACACCGTGTTCATGAACACCCCGTCGCACCTTGAGCAGATGGCCACCATGATCGCTTCGGCGGGCGTGAAGCCGGAACTCGAGGTGTTCGACCACGGGCACCTGCGCCTCGCCGCGGATATGGTCAAGCGCGGCCTCATCAAGTCCCCGCCACTCTTCCAGATGTGCCTGGGCATTGCCTGGGGCGCGCCGGCAGACACCGAAACCATGACCCTGATGCGCAGTCAACTGCCCGCGGGCGCCGTGTGGGCCGCTTTCGGCATTTCGCGGTATGAATTTCCGATGGCGGCACAGGCCGTCATACTGGGCGGTCATGTGCGGGTGGGGCTGGAGGACAATCTCTACATCGCCCAGGGCAAACTGTCCCCGGGTAATGCGCCGCTGGTGGAGCGGGCGGTGCAGATCATTGAGGCGGTTGGTGAGCGTCGTGCCACCAATGCCGAAACACGCCAGATGCTTGGCATATAAATCGTTATCCAAACCGGAGAGTCAACATGGATGGCAGAACACTGACCGGCGCGGAGACGTTTCTCCGCATGCTCACCTCGATGGGCATTGAAAGAATTTTTGCCTCCCCGGGATCCGAGTGGGCGCCGGTGTGGGAACACCTTGCCAAGACCTATCCGCCGGGAACCATTCCCCAATACACCTCAACGCGTCACGAGGAAGTTGCGCTGGGCATGGCGAGCGGCTACTTCAAGACCACCGGCAAGTTGGCGGCGGTGATGATTCACACCACGGTCGGAAGCTTGCACGGCGCGATGGCTCTGCGCGGTGCCCTGCATGAGAACGTGCCCATGGTCGTGTTCTCGGGTGAATCAGTGGGCTTTGCGCACGAACCGGGGCCGGATCCCGGAGCGCAATGGCAGGGCAGCCTTGCCGATGTGGGCGGACCTGCCCGCCTCTTGGCGCCCGTGGTCAAGTGGAGTTTCGGCGTGAACGCCTTGTCCGCCCTCGCCGGTACCGTGCAGCGCGCCTGCCAGATTGCCACGGCGGCACCCTGCGGCCCGGTGTTTGTCTCGCTGCCGATCGAATATCTGTTTGATGTGATCCAGGCCAATCTGCCGGCTGCCGCTGCATTGCCCATTCACGCAACTGCCGCGCCCCGCGGGATCGAGCAACTGGCCGACATGCTGGCCAATGCCAAAAATCCGGTGATCGTCACGGAGCGTGCGGGGGAGAATCCCAAGGCGGTGCCGCACCTTGTGGCCATCGCCGAACTGCTGGGCGCGCCGGTGGCAGAGGCGCGTGGCACCAAGTTTGTCAATTTTCCGCGCACCCACGGGCTGCATGCGGGGTTCAACGCGCTGGCGACCGTCAAAGATGCGGATGTGATTTTCTGCCTTTCCACGATTGCGCCCTGGCATCCCTCGAACGCGGCGCCTTCAGCCGGCGCGAAGGTGGCGCTGCTCGATGAGAATCCGCTGCGCCAGGAGAAACCGGTGTGGGGATATCAGTCGGACCTTTGCCTGTTCGGAGAGGTCGAAGGGTCGCTCGCTGCGCTGCTTGAAGCTCTGAAAAAACGGGTCAAGCCGGGTGACGCCGCGCGCGCAAAGAACGCCGAGGCCTGGGCCGCGAAGAACAACGCGCGCCGCCAGAAACTGCACGCCGATGCCATGGCGCTGAAGGACAACGCGCCGCTGGACGAGCGCTATGTGGCGCACGTGATCAACGAGGTGATGCCATCCGACGTGATCTATGTCGATGAAACCATCACCACCCATGGCAATCTGCTGGCCGCCATGGACAAGGTGGGCATCGGCGGTTACATCCAGGGCGCGGTGGGTGGCCTTGGCACGGGACTGGGCACAGCGTTGGGCGCAAAGGCTGCTCACCCGAAGCGGTCGGTGGTCTGCATGATCGGTGACGGTTCCTTCAACTACAACCCGGTGGTCGGTGCATTGGGCGCGGCGCAGGAACACAATCTGCCGTTCATGATCATCATCTTCAACAACTTCGGCTATCAGTCTCAGCAGGCCGAGATTCCGCATTTCTATCCGGGCGGGCACACCGTGACGACGGGTAACTTTGCGGCGTCGGGCACGGCGATCAAACCCAACCCGGAGTATTCGGCGCTTGCGGCAATTTACGGCGGTTATGGCGAGAAGGTCGAGAAGCCCACCGAGGTGCGCGCGGCGCTTGAGCGCGGACTGAAAGCGATGAGCGAAGGCAAGGTCGTTTTGCTGGACGTGCGCCTGAAGCCCGTCAATGGATGATGAAGGAAATTGTGGATGAGTCTTAAAGATATGGTTCGAAGAGCGGGTAACAGAACGTGCCTCATTGCCGGAATGGCAATGGGGCTTGTTTCATTGGGTGCGCTTTCGCAGAGCTATCCTGTCAGACCCATTCAGATCGTGGTGCCCCTGGCCTCCGGTTCTCCGCCGGAAATTGTCGTGAGGGCATTGAGCCAGAAGTTCCAGCAGAGTCTGGGGCAGCCCATTATCATCTTCGCGCGGGGTGGGGCGGGTGGGACGCTGGGCGGGCAGTTTGCCGCCAAGGCAAAACCCGACGGCTACACGCTTTTCATGGGCAGCGTGACATCGCTTGCCATCGGGCCGGTGATGTTTCCATCCGCGGGATTCAACGCGGTCAAATCCTTTGTTCCGGCGGGACAGATTTACGGGTCGCCTTTTGCGGCGATCACCGGCGCAAAATTTCCGGCCGCATCGCTCAGGGAATTCATCGCTGTGGAGAAGTCCAAGCCCGGCGAGTTGAATATCGCTTCACCGGCATCCGGCAGTCCGCCGCACATGGCCGCCGAGATGTTCATGTCGGCGGCGGGCGTGAAGATGGTTCATGTGCCCTTCGGCAATCTGGGCCTTGCGGCAAACGCGCTGATCAATCTTGAGGCGCATATGATCATTGCCGGGCCCGCGCCTTTTCTGGGACAAATCCGAAGCGGTGCTCTGCGGGTGCTTGCTTCGGCGTCGCGCAAACGCATTTCCATCTTTCCCGATACGCCGACGACAGCCGAGGCAGGGTTGCCCGGGGTGGAGGTGGACATCTGGGGCGGACTGCTCGCTCCTGTGGGGACGCCCGATGCAATCATTCGCCGGATTAATGCCGGCATCCAGAAGGCATTGACGGAGAAGGATTTCCGCGATGCACTCAATGGTCTTGGTTTCGAGCCGGAAGGCGGAACCGCCGAGGAGTTCGCCCGCCTGATCGCGGAAGACGCGGTCAAATGGGAGAAGGCAGTGATAGCCACGGGGGCGAAGGCGCAGTAGGTATTCGTGGCCGCGATCGCGATCCGGTTTTCCCGCTGTCCCTTTTGCTTCATTTGATGCGAGTTGATCACCCATGACCAGGAAGCGTCCCAATTTCATCGTCATCATGACCGACCAGCATCGGTCCGATTATCTGGGCTGTGCCGGCCATCCCTTTCTCAAGACGCCCCATATCGACAGTCTTGCCGCGCGTGGCACGCGCTTCACCCGCTTCTATGTCTCATCTCCGGTGTGCATGCCCAATCGCGCCACCTACATGACGGGCCGCCTGCCGACGGTGCATGGCGCGCGCGGCAACGGAATGCCGCTGTCCTTGCAGGCCAATACCTTTGTGGACCTGCTGCGCAGCAGGGGTTACAAAACATCACTGGTCGGCAAGAGCCATCTGATGACCATGACCGATTACCCGGCCATGTGGAAACCGAAGATTCCCGAGGGCCTGGAGGCGCCGCAGGGCGATTTTGCAGAGGCGGAGAAGCCCTGGGCGCCGGACTCGGAATACGACCAGGAAAACGAAGCCAACTGGGCGCGTGATCCCGACTGGAAACTGAAGCTGCCGTTCTACGGTTTCGAGCGCGTGCATCTGTGCACCGGCCATGGCGACCAGGTCAGCGGCGAATACAACCACTGGCTGAAGAAAAAGGGCAGGGATCCGGCCCAGGTCACCGGGCGCAAGAACGCGCTGCCCTCCGACGTCACCGTGCCCCAGGCATGGCGCACTGCGGTTCCCGAGGAGTTGTACCCGACGCGTTACATACAGGACCATTCGATCCAGGTGCTGGAGGATTACGCAAAGACGAAAAAGGACGATCCCTTTTTCATGATGATGTCCTTCCCCGATCCCCATCATCCTTTCACCCCGCCGGGAAAGTACTGGAACATGTACTCACCCGATCAGGTGAAGCTGTCACCCAATTTCTATGCGCGACCCGATGACACCGGCGGTCCGGTGGATTCCGCGATACACACGCACGAAGAGAAAGGCTACGACGCCGAAAAGACCATGGCGTTCATGAAGATCAATGAGCGCCAGGCCAAGGAGGCGATAGCGCTCACCTGCGGCATGATCACCATGATCGATGACGCCATCGGGGCGGTACTGGCGAAGTTGAAAGCGCTGGGACTGGACGAAGACACCGTGATCCTGTTCACCGCCGACCACGGTGACTTTCTCGGTGACAAGGGCATCGCGCTCAAGGGGCCGCTGCATCTGAATTCCATCATCAACGTGCCCTTCATCTGGGCGGACCCGGCTGTTCCGGCTGCGAAGACCTGCGACGCCATCAGCGGCACCATCGACATTTCCTCGACGGTTCTTGCCCGTGCCGGACTTGCGGGCTTCTACGGCATGCAGGGGCGGTCGCTGTTGCAGGAGGTGGCCAGCGGCAAGGATCACGGGACTGGAATGCATCTGGTGGATGAGGAGTCGCAGCGCTCGAGCTTCGGTTACCCGGTGCCGGTCAAGCTGCGCACCATGGTTTCAGGCGACTGGCGCATGACCCTTTATGAGCACGCGCCGCATGCGGAACTCTACAACCTGAAGAATGATCCGGACGAGAATCACAATCTCTGGAATCATCCGGATCACCAGAAGACCAAGACAGAACTGCTGGAGCGTATGGTTCGCGCGTCGATCCATGCGCTCGATGCCAGTCCGGCACCAAGGCGGCGGGCATGATGTAACCAATTGATTATTAAATAAAAAATATCATTCAAGGATTAGACCATGAGATTGATTTCGTTCCAGCACAGCGGCCGCCGCGGCATCGGCGTGATGACCAGTGACACGCAGTTCATCGACCTTTCGAAAGCGGCGCCCAATCTGCCCACTGACATGCGTGCTCTGATCGCGATGGGCCGTACCTGGCAGCAACGCGTCGAGCACGCGATCAGGGGCAAAGCGGCTGATTATTCGATCAACGACATCAGTTTCAATCCAGTGGTGATCGAACCGCAGGCAACCTGGGCCGTGGCGCTCAACTACAAGGCGCATCAGGAAGAGACCGGCTTGAAGCGCTCCGAGTACCCCGAGATGTTCCTGCGCGTGCCCACGAGTATTGTCGGCCACCAGCATGAACTCCTGCCGCCCCCCGAGAAATACATGAATGCCTTTGATTTCGAAGGCGAACTCGCGGTGATCATCGGCGCGCCGGCGCGTCACGTCGCCGAAAAGGATGCGTTGTCCTACGTCGCGGGTTACTCGAGCTACAACGAAGGCACCGTGCGGGCGTACCAGCGCCACAACCGCCAGTTCGGCCTTGGCAAGAACTTCGAGAAGTCCGGCGCCTTTGGTCCGTGGCTGATGACCCCGGATGAATTCGGCGACTACAGGAAACAGTCCGTGATCACGCGGGTCAATGGCGGGGAGAAGCAGAACTGCAAGCTCGGCGAAATGCTCAACAGCGTCGAGAACCAGATCTCCTATCTGTCCGAGGGCATCCGGCTGCAACCGGGCGACGTCATCGCCACGGGAACGCCCGGGTCATTACCGGGCACCGACAAGCACATGCAATACGGGGATCTGGTGGAGGTTGAGATCACGGGACTGGGCGTGCTTAAGAACAGGGTGGGAGGGAAGGCTTAAGGAAACGCTGATCAAGTCGGTTATCAATTCCCTGCCAATCAGCGTTTCCCTCTGAAATGGGGGAGTTACGAGGGGGCGTAGGCCGAATGGTACTTACTTAACGGCAAGGCCTTGAAGTGATGAGTAAAAAGGCCGGCTCGATGCGTGATAAGTTGGAGTTGCGAATCAACCATCTTTCACCCGAGGAGCCAGCCAGAATGCATGATGCTATCGGTAGGTCGCGAGCGCAACAACAACGTGTTCGGTCTTATGCCCGCAACAGTGATGCCTACGCGTTTTTTAATCTTCTGACGGGTCCGGAGTTGTTGGACAAGGTCGAGTCGATATTGCCCGCGCATCGAGAGCGGCTGTT
>CAIUKQ010000121.1 GCA_903899705.1 uncultured beta proteobacterium | reverse complement strand
AGGGAAGGTTTTGTTTGGCGAGAGTCTTTACATCGATATTGGTCGAATCACCCTGGTCAACAACCGCCGCGCCCGGCCCAAAATAGGCGTCCAAGTATTCTTTATGGCCCATCTTCTGCTTTCGCATCGGTGCCGCAAGCATATCAAGCAGGAGATTGCAGTCCACCATATTTGCAAGGCGATCACGGTTCTCTATGATCAATTCCGCCGCACAATCATTGAGGCAATAGATCTCGAAAAATGCCGCGGCTTTGAGAATCCCGATGGGATTTGCGGTCGCCCCTATGGTCTTGTTGGCGGGGATCATCAAATCACGAAAATAAAGAGCGTCACCGTCCATGATCTGACCATGGGTCGTGTAGGCATAGAATTTCTTGCCATCAGGCATGCGGTAGTCAGCCAGCCCGGGGTAGGGCAAGGCATGCCGGCTCTGTCGGGTGAATCGCATATTGAACAGGCGAAAGCCAAATTTACGGACATGGGCATCCAGTTCCCAGAATATCGGGCTTCCATTGATTTCTTCCTGAAAGCGAATCTCAGACAAGATTCCGAAGAGGCTGGAGTCCTTCATGAACTGGTCGGCGCCCACAAGCACATCAAGCTCCGCGCCTTCAACATCAAGTTTGATGAAATCAACTGATTTAACCCCGAAACGTTCTAGGGCCTTATCCAGCGTTGTCACCTGAACTCTGTGTTCTTTGACTACTTCCGCATTGTCGCGATTCAGCATCCTTGAGAAGAAATCCATATTGGTCTTGTACAGGCCCGTGCTGGCGACCAGCTTCGTCTCAAAAAGCGTTGCCTCGTGTTCGTGACTGCCAAGGGCGGCAGGGATGTACTTGACGTTTCCGGAAGAGGCAGAATTCAATCGCTTGCACTCATCTTCATCGGGCTCGAAACAGTAGACCTGTAGTGCGTTACCGAACGCCTTCCATTCCGCATTGAAGCCCCATCTCGCGCCCACATCGACAATGACGACAGGATCCTTGGCGAAGGCGCCGGTTTCGACCAGATGCCTGGTCATCAACGGGTCGAGGTTTGTGCTGATTTCATTCATGAAATTTACTGGTTCCAGAGGGTTGTTTTCGACGCGCGCTTATAATACCGGCTTTGCAGGGCGGAAAGCTTCATGCGCGTTGAATACGAACGATTCGGCTCCCGCCGACGGGTAAGTTAAATTGCAGGAAAGCGCACACCGCGTCAGCGTAGTGATGTTCGTGAGAAACGCCGCAACTACAATCGAGCGAGCATTGCTGAGTGTTTTGGACCAGAAAATTCCGGATCTCGAACTGCTCGTGCTGGATGGGGGTTCTACTGATCGAACCATGGAAATTGTCCTAAAATACCGGCAGAACATCACGTATTGCCGAAGTGCGCCTGATGGCGGACCAACAAATGCAATAAACGAAGGAATCGAACGGGCCAGCGGCGACATTATTTGCCTTTTGCCTGGTGACGATTGGTTCGAACCCGAAGCACTTGAAAACGTGATGGAGAGATTTTCTGCGGACCCGGATCTGGATGTGTTGTCCTGCGGGACCAGGTATGTCTGGTTCGACGATTCGGGAAACATGCGAGTTGACCAGCAGTTTTTGTCGCCTCAAGACCTGGAATTCAGCATGGAAAAAATTCTCGCTTATCCGTTAACTGCGGGCCGGATCATGAGGCGGCGGGTATATCAAAGGTTGGGAGGGCACAATGCCGACTTCCGCTTTGCGGACTACGACTTCCTCGTGCGCGCCTGTCTGAGTGGAATCAAATCAAGCGTGCTGCCAACACTAACCTTTACCTACCGGCGTCACCCTCAATCGACCACTTTCGGCAACAATCCGGAAAATCTTGTTTCAATGCTTCGAGAAGGCATACGGATGACGGCTATTCATGCCGCACGAAAGGATATTTCCGACAGCCACAGAAAGGCGCTACTGGACAGGAATTGCAGAGCCGCCGCCCACTACTCGTGGCATTTACTACGGAACGGCAGGTTCGGTGAATTGGGTTCGGTAATTGCGGAGGCAATCCATACGAATCCATGGTGGCCGGTAAAAGCGGCATTCCTGCTGTTCTTTGGCAGCAAAAGCCGTGGATCCGGTCCAATGGGAAATTAGGCGAATCGAATGTCTCAGACTTTCATCATCAGGCCTGCGGGGCAACAGTCGATCATCGATTTGGCGGAGCTATGGAGGTTTCGATACCTGTTTGCCTCTTTGGTAAGGCGAACGCTGAGTGTGCGCTATCAACAGACGGTAATTGGCGTGGGTTGGGCACTCATTCAGCCATTTCTGCTTACATTCGTATTTACAATCATATTCGGTCGGCTGGCCAACATGCCCACCAATGGGCAGCCTTATCCCATCTTCGTGTTATCGGGGCTGATAGTCTGGTTGTTTGTTGCGCAGTCTTTCAACAATGCAATCGTGAGTATTGCCGGCAATGCCCATTTGATTACACGAATATATTTCCCGCGGGTCATTCTGATTCTGACTGTTTTGACGGCCACCCTGATCGACTTCCTGTGCGCGCTTGTTCTGCTGATTGCGATGATGTTCTGGTATGGAGTGGCTCCGTCGCTTGGGATTTTGGCGTTTTTTCCAATGATGGGCCTTGCCATCATGACGGTTTTTGGCCTGTCATTGTGGCTTAGCGCACTGAATGTGCATTATCGTGACGTCGGTCATGTTCTTCCATTCCTGGTGCAACTCTGGATGTTCATGTCGCCGGTGATTTATCCAAGCAATTTACTGCCGGAAAAATACCAATATCTCTATGCGCTCAATCCACTTGTGGTTGTCATTGACACGAGTCGGTGGGCTTTCGCAGGAGGAACTGCACCCCAAGGATGGATGGTCGCAGTATCGCTTACCGTCGCAATATTCTTTTGTGTGACGGGATTCTGGTTTTTCAGGCGATTGGAGTCCACCTTCGCCGATGTGGTGTAGGGCGGTATAAACATGACATCCAGCGCAGTCAGCGTGTCGGGCCTCAGCAAGTGGTACGTAGTGAATGAAAACCGCTTTCGACGCACCTTGACCGAAAAGCTCGGCCGCATGATCAGCACCCCATTCAAGGGGGCGCGTAATGAGGAGTTGACGAAAACCGTACCGAATGCCATTTGGGCATTACGTAATATTTCGTTCGAGATCGAGCCAGGCAAAGTCATGGGCATCATTGGCCGGAACGGATCCGGTAAAAGTACCCTGCTTCGAATTCTGGCACGCATCACTTCCCCGACGGAGGGGCAGGCGATATTGCGTGGGCGGGTAGGGGCGCTTCTCGAGGTGGGTACCGGATTTCATCCTGATCTGAGCGGTCGGGAAAACATCATGCTCAGCGGTACCATGATCGGAATGACACCTAGTGAGGTGCGCCATCGAGAAGAGGCGATCGTTGAGTTTTCCGAAGTTGGGGATTTCATCGACACCCCCGTTAAACACTATTCGAGCGGAATGTTCATGCGGCTTGCCTTTTCAGTTGCCGCCCACCTGGATACGGAAATT
>CAIUKQ010000120.1 GCA_903899705.1 uncultured beta proteobacterium | reverse complement strand
TGGCGGTCGGACCGAGGGCCCCAGCAACGGGGCCGCTGGCCGCTGCTCCAGGCCCAACGGTTGCTGCTCCGCCCAGCACCGTGATGGCCCCGCCTCCCTCACCCGTGGCAGCCGTGAAACCACAGACGCCTAAAGACCTGGCCGATGCAGGGGACAAGACGCTTGCTGTTGCGGCGCCACCGAATCCAGTGAAACCAGCCCCCCAGCAGCAACGCGCGCCAGCCGTGCGCTCGGTAGCGTCCTTTGGCATGGTGAGCGTCCAGCAGCCCTCAGCGGCCCGTTTGCCTCCTGCTGCAGCCACTGAGCAGCGTTACTCCCTCAGCGGTAATCGCTCGGCGTGGTGAAGCTGATGAATATATTTCTCATCCTTGCCTTGGGTCTGACCGCGATCAGCAGCCTGGCGCAGGCGGCCAGTCCAGCCGCCAGCCCGCTGGGTGAGAGTCTGGTAGGCGAAGACTGCGAAGTCCGTCATCGCCGGTCTCGGGGCGATCGCCTTATTTTGGACTGGCGGCATGCTGGGCTTCAGCTACGGACTGCCTATGCTGCCGCTGGTGGGGTCGACGCTCGCCTTGGCGCTGTCGCTATGGATGATGGATGTACTGTTGGGCAGCGCCGAGCGCAAGCAGCGCAAGTTTGTCCAAGGGGCATTCTCACGCTACGTCTCCCCGGCAGTCGTTAACCAACTGGTGGAAAATCCCGACAGCCTGCGAATTTCCGGGGAGCGGCGCGAACTCAGCTTCATCTTCACCGATATTCAGGGCTTCACTACCCTGTCTGAAAAACTCAGCTCCGAAAAACTCGCGGAGGTGCTCAAACGCATGGCTGGTGATCGCGGCTATCAGACACTCATCAACGAGACGCTGAAGTCCTCAGTCAATCAGGCTGACATGGCGAATACCCTGCGGCAAATCGTCCGCAAGGAAATGCGCGGAAAGAGGAAAACTGCAAAGAAGCAACGAGCTGAAGCTCTTCTGCCAAGATCGCCTGAAGGGCGCATTCGGGCTTGCTCCGCCTGGAGCCATTTTCGGCAGGTGCTAACATTCCCGAGTCAATAAAATCGAAGGAAATACCATGAATTCACTCGCAAGGCTGCTGCCGGCGCTGTTTGTCGGATCATTTCTCGCCGCGACAATCTCGGCACAGGCCCAGACCTATCCCGTAAAGCCCGTCCGCATGATCGTGCCATACCCGCCCGGCGGCATTGATCCGTATGCCCGCGTGATGATGCCGGCCATCAACGAGATGCTCGGCCAACAAATCGTGCTTGAGAATCGCCCCGGCGCCAACGGCATCATCGGTTCGGATATCGTGGCGAAGTCCGCGCCGGACGGTTATACGATTTTGTTCGCAACATCCAGCACGCTGGTGGGCGGGATTTTCCTGATCAAGGATGTGCCATTCGACCCGGTGAAGGACTTCACGCCGATTTCAAACATGTTCGAGCCCCAGCAGGTGCTGGCGGCGCCTGCTTCCTTCGCGCCGAATACGGTGAAGGAACTGGTCGATTTCGCCAAGCGCAATCCGGGCAAGATCTCCTACGGCAGTTCGGGCATCGGCTCGGTGTTCCACCTGAACGGCGAGTTGTTGAAGATCGTGGCGGACATCGACATGGTGCACGTGCCTTACAAGGGCACGGGGCCGCTTGCCACCGAACTGCTCGCGGGTCGCGTAGATGTGGCGTTTCCGGCGCTGAGCAATGTGCGGGGGTTTCTTGCCTCAGGCAAGGTGAAGCTGCTGGCTGTTCCGGAAGGCAAGCGGATTGCGCAGTTGCCCAATGTACCGACTGTGGCGGAGACACTGCCAGCCTTTCAGAAGGTGCCGTCATGGATCGCGATGTTCGGGCCGGCCGGCCTGCCGGGGCCGGTGGTGAGCCGCCTTCACGCCGCGATCGTGCACGGACTCAACACACCTGAATCGCGCAAGTACCACGAGGACAACGGTTCGCTGATCATGGCGACCGGCCCCGAACAGTTGACGGCCGCCCTGAAGGGCGATCTCGACAGGGTGGGCAAGCTGATCAAGCGCCTGGACATCAAGCCCGAGTAGCAGGCCGGAAGGGAGTTCATAGCGCGCCGCCTGATAAAACCTTGCTCTCAGGCGCTTAAATTTGAGGGTTTCGATGCGATTCTGGCTCGTTTCAGCTGTATTCCTTGCTCCCGCAATTGCGTACGCGCACGTCACTCTCGAAACCGGGCAGGCGGTCGCCGACAGCTATTACAAGGCGGTGATGCGCGTTCCCCACGGCTGCCAGGGTTCGCCGACACGACGCATCCAGGTGAGGATTCCCGAGGGGGTGAGCTCCGTCAAAATGCAAGCCAAACCCGGCTGGAGAGTTTCAGCCGTCAACCGAAAGGCCGGGGAAGGCGAAGTGCCGCAGGTCGGCGAAGTGACGTGGACCGGAGGCCCGCTGCCGGACAATCAGTTCGAGGAATTCGCGATCTTCATGAAATTGCCTGACAGGCCAGGCGAAACCATTTATTTCCCGGTGGTCCAGGATTGCATCAAGGGAACGACCCGCTGGAACGAAATGCCGGATCCGAACAAGCCCGGGCTCAAGGAGCCGGCTCCCGCGCTTCGGCTGATCAAAAAGCCGCAATAAGCGACTGCCGTGGTGTCTCAGGACTATTTCAATGGCAGAGGATAATTCGCCGATGACTTCCGCCTTTGCGAACCGCCTGCGAAAGAACCTCGCCCACTGGAGCAAATGGGCGAGGCGGCGCGGGGTGACGTGCTTTCGCATCTACGACCGCGATGTTCCACAGTTTCCCTTTGCCATTGACTGGTATGAGGCCATATCCCCTCGTACAGAGACGCACCTGCACGTGCAGGAAATCGACACCGGCTGGAAGATGACGGACGAGGACTACACGGCCTGGCTGGTGGCCGTTTGCGATGCGATCTGCGAAGTCTGCGCGATCCCCGCGGGGCAACTGCATCTCAAGCGCCGCGAACGGCAGCGCGGCACGTCACAGTACGAAAAACTCGATGACGTCGCCGCAGAGGCCTTCGTGGTCCTGGAGGCCGGGCACCGTTTCGAGGTCAACTTCGACAGCTATCTTGATACGGGACTGTTCCTCGACCATCGTCCGATGCGCGCCATGGTGGCCGAGTCCATTGCAGGGCGCGCGAAACGGGGGAATGGCACGCGTTTCCTGAACCTGTTCGCCTATACGGGCAGTTTCACCGTTCATGCGGCGATCGCCGGCGCCGGGCATTCAACCACGGTCGATCTTTCCAACACCTACCAGGCATGGACGTCGCGAAACTTTGCGCACAACGGCATCGATGCCCATCGGCACGTGCTGGTGCGCGCCGACGTTCTGGGCTGGCTTGTCGGCGCGGTCGCGACGAAACAACGGTATGACGTGATCGTCCTCGATCCGCCGTCTTTTTCGAATTCAAAGAAGATGCAGGACGATCTGGACGTGCAGCGCGACCATGTCCGGCTGGTGACCCAGTGCCACGAATTGCTGTCAGCCGGCGGCGAGCTTTTCTTCTCGACCAACCTGCGTTCATTCGAGATCGAACCCCAACTGGTGCAGAAAATGTCGCTGCGAGAGATCACGCACCAGAGCGTGCCCGAGGATTTCCAGCGCCCCAACCGGCGGGGGCCGCACCGCGCCTGGCGCACCGGAATTTGAGGCTTGCCCTAATATCACCGGCTTCTGCATCCTGAATGCCTGATCATGTACAGAAAGATATTCAGCTGTGTCCGGGGCGACATTGGACGTTCCGACTTGAGAGTCACCCGGAAGCAAGGGGCGACGCATGGCGCCTGAACGCTGGGACCTTGAAGCCGATGTGATCGTCATCGGCTCCGGGGCGACGGGCCTGCCTGCCGCCATACGCGCCCGGGACATGGGTGCCTCTGTCATTGTCGTGGAGGCCAATTACGACGTCGGGGGGCACGCCCTGGTCTGCGGCGGCAATGTCGCACTCGGTGGCGGCACGAGTCAGCAGAAGAAGTATGGCATCGATGATTCGCCGGACATTCTTTTTCGCGACCTCACAGACTGGTCGGTGGTGGAAATCAACGGCATGCCCGAGTACCGCTACAACGACCGTGGCGTGCAGCGCGCGCTGGCCGACAACGAGGCCCGGGCTTTTGAATTCCTGCTGGAAAACGGTGTCGAGTTCGTGGACAAGAGCCCGGATAATTTCGGCGCACATGGCATCGGCATTTCGGCGAAACGCGAACATCACTGTGTGTGGGACAAGGGGCAGAGCCTTGAGAGTCCGGCCGGCTCGGGCGGCACAACGCTCATGCGCCCGCTGGAGGCGAGTGCCAGGAGCAAAGGCATCCGGTTCCTCCTCAACTACCACATGGACGTGATCTTTCGCGAGCAACCCAATAAAGGACGCGTTCTGGGCATCGAAGCCAGTTTCACCCCGACCATCCTGCCCGGAACCACAACGCCTCTGAAGAGCTTTCACTCCGGGGGCAATATCGACATGAGCGCGAAAACCGTCACCGTCAAGGCGAGGAGGGCCGTCATCATCGGCACCGGCGGCAGCACCGGCAACGTCAACTTCCGCAGGATTTTCGATGTGCGCCTGACCGAGGAGTATCCGCTGGCCGCGGGAGAGTTTTCTCCCCAGGACGCGAGCGGCGAGATCGCCGCCATGGCCATCGGCGCATCACTCTGGGGGACTGCGAACCAGACCTTCGACCGAAACGGCACGCTGCGCAAGCGCCCGATCATCGGCACGCCGACCAATTACATCGAATGGAAAAAGGAAAGCCCGATCTTCCCAAAGGTCGGCGCCACAGGCCTTGCCCTGCGCAACTGGCAGAACGCCATCATCGTCAATCAGATGGGCAGGCGTTTCTACAACGAGATGCACGATGGGTATCCCGCCGGCACTTTTCAGGGCTCTCTCGATCCGTATGTGCCAGCGGATTGGCGTAACGCCTCCCGGATCAAATACACGCCGACGAACTACATTGATGCCGCCCTGGCCATTAACGAAGGTTCAACCGCGCCCGACTACGCGGCCGGGCCGCAATGGGCCATCTTCGATGCAGGGGCCGTCGAACGGGAAAAATGGAATATGAATCAGGCATCGGTCCGTCCCGAATATTTTTTCACGGCCGGAACGCTCGAGGAACTCGCATCCATGCTGACCCGGTGCCCGCATCAGAAGGTTGCCATGCCGGCTGCAAACCTGGAAGCAACGGTGGAACGATACAACCGGATGGTGGAGTTTGGCGTGGACGAGGATTTCGGAAAGCCGACCCCGATGCACAAAATCGCGACACCACCGTTCTATGCGGCGTGGGCCACGCTCACGGTACACGACACTTATGCGGGCCTTCGGATCAACATGGACTGCCGGGTGATGGACATGAAGGGCGAGGTTATTCCCGGCCTGTATTGCGGCGGCGAGTCCGCCGCAGGGTGCAGCCAGCACGGCGTGGGCAGGGCCATCACGCAGGGTTACATCGCGGG
Organism: uncultured beta proteobacterium; assembly: GCA_903899705.1. Taxonomy (GTDB): domain Bacteria; phylum Pseudomonadota; class Gammaproteobacteria; order Burkholderiales; family SG8-39; genus 2-02-FULL-62-17. Next base: position 1,272 of record CAIUKQ010000120.1, on the reverse strand, counting down.
AATGCTGGCCGCTGTCGAACCTCTCGGCTGAAGTACCTCAATCGGCCGGAGCCACGCCTATGTCTTTGACGATCTTCGAGAATCTCGCCACATCGCCGCGAAACTTTGCCGCGAACTGCTCCGGCGTGCTGCCGCCCGGCTCGTAGCTTGCAACGCGAATGCGCGCGGCCACGATGGGCGTGCGCACGGCTTTTGCGACATCGCTGCTGATCCGGGCAACGATGTCCCGCGGCGTGGCGCCAGTCGAGAACAGACCCACCCATCCGGCCTGCTCAACCTCCGGCAGCCCGAGCTCCGCCATGGTGGGAATGTTCGGCAGACCGGAAGCACGGGTTTGCGCGGTGATAGCAAGCAGCCGGATGCGTCCGGAGCGGGCGGGTTCCAGGACGTTCGTGGGTGGAAGTACGGTGATCTGCACTTCGTCGGCGACCAGCGCGGGTATCACCAGTGAATCGCCTTTGTAGGGAACAGCAACAATGTCGATGCCGGTTGCGATCCGGAACATTTCGGCCGCAAGGTGCGGCGAGACGCCGATGCCGGTGTGGCCGTAATTCAGCTTTCCCGGGCGTGCTTTCGCAAGGGCGATCAGTTCACGGATACTCGTGGCTGGAAGTTTGGAATTCACCGCGAGCACGAGGTAAGTGTTGTGCACATCGGTGACGGGGGCGAAGTCGTTGACCGCATCGAAAGGCAGCTTACGGTAGAGGACTGGCAATAGGGCATGCCCCGAGGTGGTGATCAGCAGCGTGTATCCGTCGGGCGCCGATTTGGCCACGACATCGGAGCCGATGATGGCGCCGGCACCCGCGCGATTCTCGACGATGACCTGTTGGCCCCAGCTTTCGCCAAGTGCCTGAGACAACACCCGCGCCGTGATGTCGACGCCACCGCCCGGCGGAAAGGGCACGACGAGGCGCACCGGCTTCACTGGAAATGCCTGCGCGATCGTTGGTTGTGGCGAGATCGCCATCGCGAGCAGTGCACAAAGGACCATCCCGGTCATGTTCATGATCAAGTTCCCACCAGTCTTCTGATTTCACTCAAGGGCGGCACGATCAGACCATGGGCCGGCAGCGCTTCGCGGACAAACCTTGAAAACGGCGACGCACCGCCAGGCGCGGGCGCCATACCGAAATGCCGCCGGTACTGGTCGGCCATCGTGATGACCGCCATGGTCGACGCCGGAGATTTTCCCACGATCTTCTGGGCAGAGTTCTTTTCCGGCAGGCAGGACTCCACCGCCTCCTGAAGGCGTCTGAGCGTCGGCATGGG
>CAIUKQ010000119.1 GCA_903899705.1 uncultured beta proteobacterium | reverse complement strand
GTCCGACGCCGTGCCGACACCGGCGTCCACGATCACGGGGATCTTTGCCTGATCAATGATCAGTCGGAGGTTCCATGGATTGAGTATGCCCATCCCCGAACCGATCAAGGACGCCAACGGCATCACGGCGACGCAGCCGATTTCCTCCAACCGCTTGGCAATGAGGGGGTCGTCGCTGGTGTAGACCATGACTTTGAATCCCTCCTTCACCAGGGTCTCGGCGGCAGCAAGGGTCTCTGTGACATGCGGAAACAGGGTCTGGGGATCACCCAGCACTTCCAGCTTGACAAGATCGTGGCCATCTAGAAGTTCTCTTGCGAGGCGCAATGTGCGCACCGCATCGGCCGCGTTGTAGCAGCCTGCGGTATTGGGCAGGTACACGAACTTCGAGGTCGGCACCGCCTCGAGCAGGGACGGCTCATTTGCATTCTGGCCTATATTGGTGCGCCGTATCGCAACGGTAACGATTTCCGCGCCGCTGGCATCGAGGGCGCGCCGTGTTTCGTCGAAATCCTTGTACTTACCCGTGCCCAGCAGCAAGCGCGATGAAAATTTGCGACCGCCAATGACAAGGGGGTCTGCGCTGGGCAGTGCATTTTTTGGAGCGGGAACGGGAACGGACACGGTAAGACTCCTTCTACAACGGGGAAAACAACAGGCAGGGCCAATAGGTTCGCAACTTCCAGAAATTTTACAGGGACTGTCAGCCCCCTCCTACAGCGACCACAATTTCAAGCTGGTCGCCGTCCGCGAGCGAGGTGGCGCCGTACAGGCTGCGCGGGACAATTTCGCCATTTCGTTCAACAGCAACCCGCTTTCCGGCAAGTTCCAAGGACTCAAGCAACCATGTTACGTTTGAATCCGGCGGGGCAGAGCGGGTGTTTCCGTTGACAAGTAGGGTAATCACGACGATTCGCGCATGGATAAGCTAAAATTGAACTGGCTGAAAATAACGATTTGATGCTACCACGCTGGCTACCTACAGGCTTTCGCCAGGCGAAACAGCAGAAGAAATTGAAGAACTTGCAACGCGGGCGTCGTATAACGGCATTACCCTAGCTTCCCAAGCTAGTGACGAGGGTTCGACTCCCTTCGCCCGCTCCATTCGATCCCGGCCCGGGAGGCTAATCGGCATTGAGGAGGCTGATTCCGATCCCACCACGTTAATTGACTTCCTCCCTATTTTTCAATAAAATCACGCCCTTTCTCAATCGCTCTCGGCCTTTGGCCAAAGTAACCTGAACCATGAAAACATTCTCTGCCAAGCCGCATGAAGTCAAGCATGCATGGGTGGTTGTCGATGCCACCGACAAGGTGCTCGGACGGCTTGCCTCACAGATTGCCCTGCGCCTGCGCGCCAAGCACAAACCTGAATACACACCACACGTGGATACCGGCGACTACATCGTGGTTACCAATGCATCCAAGATCAGGGTGACCGGTGCCAAGGCCCAGGACAAGCGCTACTACCGCCACACGGGCTACCCGGGCGGGATCAAGGAAACCAATTTCGCGAAGATGCATGAAAAGTTTCCCGAGCGTCCTCTTGAGATTGCGGTCAAGGGCATGTTGCCCAAGGGCCCTCTTGGCTATGCCATGATCAAGAAACTTAAAATTTACCCGGGCAGCGAACATCCGCATGCCGCGCAGCAACCCACCGCTCTGGAGATCAAGGCATGATAGGCGAGTACTACTACGGCACGGGACGTCGCAAGAGTTCAGTCGCGCGCGTCTTCATCAAGCGCGGCAAGGGCGCTTTCGTCGTCAATGACAAGACTATTGAAAATTATTTTGCCCGCGAAACCGGGCAAATGGTGGCCAAGCAGGCTCTGGTGCTCACGGAGCATCTGGGCAATTTTGACGTTCGTATCAATGTTCACGGTGGTGGCGAGTCAGGCCAGGCCGGTGCGGTGCGCCACGGCCTTACCCGTGCACTCATCGAGTATGACCCCGCATTGAAGCCGATCCTCTCCAAGGCCGGCATGGTCACCCGTGATGCCCGTGAAGTTGAGCGAAAGAAGGTCGGCTTTCACAAGGCGCGCCGCCGCAAGCAGTTCTCCAAGCGTTAACAGAGACGCTCAAGCAGGACAAAAGGCCGCCTTCAGGGCGGCTTTTTCGTATCTGCTGTTTGAACTTTCCGGAAGCCGAAAGTGCGAATCTGGGCTGCCAGGCCGGTTTGCCAGCGCATGGATTCGCCGGCTTGAAACGGGAAGTGGAATTCGGCAAGTACCAACGCGTGATGATGATAGGATCGACTCATGATCAAGATAGGCATAGTGGGTGGCACGGGCTACACGGGCGTGGAGTTGTTGCGGATACTTGCGCGCCACCCGGAGGCGGACCTGGTTGCGGTGACTTCCCGCGCCGAATCCGGCATGCCGGTGGCCGACATGTTTCCGAGCCTGCGCGGCCGAGTAAGCATCGCGTTTTCCGATCCGGCTAAATCCAGCCTTGATCAATGCGACCTGGTATTTTTTGCCACACCCAATGGCGTAGCCATGGGGCAGACCGGGGCTTTGCTTGGAGCCGGAGTAAAGGTCATCGATCTTTCCGCGGACTTTCGCATCAAGGACATCGCCGAGTGGGAGAAGTGGTACAAGCAGAAGCATGCGGCGCCGGAACTGGTCGCGCAGGCGGCTTACGGTCTGCCCGAGGTGCATCGCGACAGAATCAAGATGGCCAAGCTGGTGGCCAATCCGGGTTGTTATCCCACTGCCGTGCAATTGGGTTTCCTTCCGCTGGTTGAGGCCGGCGTCATTGATGTCGGCCACCTGATCGCCGATGCAAAATCCGGCGTATCCGGGGCAGGACGCAAGGCGGAAACCAATATTCTTTTTTCCGAGGCATCGGATAATTTTGCCGCCTACGGCGTGGCCGGGCACCGCCACTGGCCAGAGATCCGCCAAGGCCTGGCAGGCGTCGCAGGCAAGGCCGTGGGACTGACTTTTGTGCCTCACCTGACACCCATGATCCGCGGCATTCACGCGACCCTGTATGCCCGGATAACGCGCGAGGCGGACTTCCAGAAACTGTACGAAGACAGGTATCGCAACGAACCCTTCGTTGACGTGCTGCCCCCCGGACGGCATCCGGACACCCGCTCGGTGCGGGCCTCTAACCTGTGCCGCCTCGCCGTGCATCGCCCTCAGGGAGGCGATACGCTGGTCGTGCTCTCGGTGATCGACAATCTCACCAAGGGCGCAGCCGGTCAGGCGGTGCACAACATGAACCTGATGTTCGGGTTTCCCGAAACCCTTGGGTTGGACGATCTGCCGATCGTGCCCTGAGCATATGGCAGAACCAGTCAGCGGCGCATGAAGAACCTCCTGAGATCCCTGCGTCGGCGATTCGGCATATCGGCACCCAAAATGACCGTGCGCACGCACGTGGCTTGGTATTGGCGCTGGCTCGGGATGGTGCTGCTCGCATCCCTATCGCTGGCCCTGGCATTATGGGTCTACGATGCCGGCAGGCGTTTTGCGGGCTTTGATCGAAGCGAAATCGAGCAGGAGGTCAAGACCTTGCGGGAGTCGTCGGCGCGCCTGGATGCGGAAGCCGAGCAACTTCGCGCAGTCGCGAACGCGAGCGAATCCCGGCTGAAAATAGAGCAGTCGGCACAGACACAGCTTGCGCTGCAAGTGAAGACCCTGGAGGAGGAAAACCGGCGCCTCAAGGAGGATCTGGCCTTTTTTGAAAACCTCGGGCCGGCGACGAACAAGCTGTCGATCAATCGCTTTACCGTGCAGAAAGATGTTCTACCCGGCGAATACCGCTACCGCCTCTTGGTCCTGCTGGGCGGTGCTGCGCGGGATCGCCAGTTTCAGGGCAGCCTCCAGTTGGTGGTAAATGTGCAGTCCCAGGGGCGCAATGGTATGATCGTGCTTCCTGACCGTTCACAGGCGGAAAATAATGATTTTCGCTTGAATTTCAAATACTTCCAGAGGATTGAGGGCACGTTTCGGGTGCCTGACCAGTCAAAAATCCGTTCGGTTCAGGTGCGTGTGATGGAGCAAGGCAGCAATCATGTGAGCGCCGAGCAAAGCGTCGATTTGTGATGGGGGAATGACCATGTTTCGCAAGCAGTCAAACAAACCGCAGAACCGTATTGACAGCCTGATCGGGGCTGGCACCCGAATCGAGGGCAACGTTACTTTTTCAGGCGGGCTGCGTGTAGACGGCGAAATCATGGGAAATGTGACGGCTGCCGTAGAGCAGTCGTCCACCCTGGTTTTATCCGAGCACGCGCGAATTGACGGCGAAATCCGCGTCTCCCACCTGGTGATCAATGGCGCGGTCAACGGTCCTGTCTTTGCCGCCGAATTTCTCGAGTTGCAGTCCCATTCGCGGGTCAAGGGCGATGTCCACTACAACTCCCTCGAGATGCATCTTGGTGCCATCGTCGAGGGTCGTCTGGTTCACAGATCCAGCGAGTCCAAAGCCGTGGAGCTTAAACTGGCATCAAGCAAGTCGGCGACGGGCAGTTACACTTGAAAGCGGACCTTCCCGCCGCCATTTAACTTGCAAGGCCTTGGCAAGCCAGGCAGTTGCAAAATGATCGTCCCGCTAGGCGCGTTGAATAACCCTAGGTTATCTAGGTTGACCTTGCCCCGCCTGACACCTGATACTGCACCGTCTCTGTTCTAGGAGTTTCCATGGATGCAATAGCCGATATGCCAGTAGCGCTGGTGTTCTCCGATAATGCCGCTGGAAAGGTTAAGCAACTGATCGATGAGGAAGGCAACACCGAGCTGAAGCTGCGTGTCTTCGTCAGTGGCGGTGGCTGCTCCGGTTTTCAGTATGGATTCACCTTCGATGAAGTTCAGAACGAAGATGACACCGTGATGGAGAAAAACGGGGTGATGCTTCTGATCGACCCGATGAGCTATCAATATCTCGTGGGCGCCGAAATTGATTATTCGGAAGGTCTTGAGGGCGCCCAATTCGTCATCAAGAACCCGAACGCAACCAGCACCTGCGGCTGCGGATCGTCCTTCTCCGTATAACGGACCGCTGTAGGGAACTGCGAGGGGGCCTCAGGGCCCCTTTTCATTTTGGGTAGATGGCCCCGAGCACGCGGGGGCCTTTTGCTCCAGTCACCGCGGGGGCGTTTCCAGGGGTCCTTTCAATCGTGCAGCGGGCAAGCCATGCAAAAGCGAGCGCCTCGACCCAATCGGGGGAGATTCCGATGCGCTCGGTTGAGGCAAACGTCCTGTCCTGAAGCCTGGCTGAAATCCGGTTCATGAGATGTCCATTGTGGGCGCCACCGCCGCAGACATAGACTTCTTTTGCGTCCGTGCAAAAGCCACGTATGGATGCAGCAATGCTGGCCGCAGTCAACTCCGCGAGCGTCGCCTGTATATCCCGCGGCTCGATGCCGGCGATGGCGAATGACTGCAGCCACGCCATGTTGAAATGATCGCGCCCGGTGCTTTTGGGTGGAGTGCGAGAAAAAAAGGGGTCAGCCAGCAATGCCCCCAGCAAGTCGGCGTTGACGCTTCCGGACGCGGCAAAGGCACCGTCCCGGTCATAGGTCTGCGCGATGTGACGATTCACCCAGGCGTCCATCAGCAGATTTCCCGGCCCGGTATC
>CAIUKQ010000118.1 GCA_903899705.1 uncultured beta proteobacterium | reverse complement strand
GCTCGGCCGCCTGCTTGCCTGTTGCACCAGCGTCAAGACAGTGCGCCTCTTCCTGACCTGGGCGCGCGAGACAATGGTGGTGGATGTCGCGGCCCTCCAGCAGCAGTACACGCTGCCGGTCGGCAGCGACAGGCGCTGGATGACCCGCCTGAAAGACGGCACCTTGCTGAGCCTCAAACCGCATGGATAAGGCCTATGCCGATGCCGTGCGCTTGCTGCTGGCCGCCGCCCCCGAAGTGTTCGCCAACGACATCTTCGCGATGAAGGGCGGCACCGCCATCAATCTCTTCGTGCGCGACATGCCGCGCCTGTCGGTAGATATCGACGTGGTCTACACACCATGGCAGATCCCGCGCGAGCAGGCACTGGCGGCCATCGCCGGCGAGATCGATGCGATCGCCGGGCGGCTCGCAAAACGCGGCATGCGTACCCGCAAAGTGGCGAGCAAGGATCTAGGCGATACCAAACTGCTGATCGAAGACGCGGACAATCAGGTGAAGATCGAAGTCAATGCTGTTTTCCGAGGAACCGTTCTGCCAGTCGAGCGGCGCGCGCTGACGCCCAGAACGGCTGACATGTTCGGTGCTGAACTTGAACTGCCCGTGCTCGCCACGGCTGAACTATACGGCAGCAAGCTCGTGGCCGCGATGGACCGGCAGCATCCCCGCGATCTGTTTGATGCGCGGCAGATGTTCACCGCCGGCGATTTGTCCGATGCGACGGTGGAATGCTTCGTCACCTACCTTGCCGGTCACAACCGGCCGACCCATGAGGTCCTGTTCGGCAACGACAAAGACATCGCCGATGAGTACCGCAACACCTTCGTCGGCATGACCGCGGATCCGGTCAGTCTTGAGACGCTGCTGGAAACGCGCGCGCGCCGGCGCGCCGAACTGCCGCAACGGCTGACCGGCGCGCAGCGACATTTCCTGACAGGCCTTTCACGCGCGCAGCCTGACTGGACCTTGCTCCAATGCCCGCATGCCGCCGAATTGCCGGCACTGCGCTGGATTATTAATCGTCGCGCCGCGATTCAAGCCGGTGCGTGCGAAAGGCTAGCTGGCTTGGTTCCTTGGTTTGACCGGCACGCTGACCGAAGGTTGGTGAGCGATAGGGCAGATCTAATATCGATCATAACAGTCATGTATAGTGAGCGATAGACGGAGCCCGAATCGATCATGAAATGGAACTGGCAACAATCCGAATGGCCGGAGTTTTCCTGGAAACAGGCGCGACTCCTCAAGGCCGAGGCGCTATTTCTGGTCGAAGCGGGCGAATATGCCGGTGCGGCAAAGCATCTCGGGACGGAAGACCGCGAGCAACTCACCGTCGATGCCATGAGCACCGAAGCGGTGACGACCTCGGAAATCGAGGGGGAAATACTCGATCGATCCAGCGTCCAATCCTCAATCCGAAGGCAATTGGGTCTCGCGACCGACCACCGCAAGATCGGCGCCGCGGAACAGGGTGTGTCGGAGATGATGGTAGATCTCCATCGCACCTACGCTGAGCCTCTTTCGCACGACATGCTGTTCCGGTGGCATCGGATGCTGACGACGGGTCGCCGCGACCTCAAGAACGTCGGCAGCTATCGTACCCATGTCGAGCCGATGCAAGTGGTATCCGGCGCCATCCACGACCCCAAGGTTCATTTCGAGGCGCCGCCATCCGCATCAATGCCGGCTGAAATGTCCCGTTTCATCGACTGGTTCAATCGCTCGGCGCCGGGGAATGCCGAGCACTTTCCCGTTTTGACGCGCGCAGGCATCGCGCATCTGTATTTCATCTGCATCCATCCGTTTGAGGACGGCAATGGCCGTATCGGCCGCGCCATCGCGGAAAAAGTCCTCGCGCAAAGCCTCGGGCACCCGACCCTGACGGCCTTGGCCGCGACCATTCTGGCGAAGCGAAATGCGTATTACGCTCTCCTGGAAGCGAACAACAAACATCAAGAGATCACGCCTTGGATCACCTGGTTCGCCGCGACCGCTATTGAGGCACAACGGCGGTCGATCGCGATGGTGGATTTCCTGATCGACAAGACCCGGTTACTCGACCGCTTGCGCGATCAACTCAACGAACGCCAGAAAAAAGCGCTCTTGCGCATGCTGCGCGAAGGGCCGGAAGGTTTTAAAGGGGGCTTGAGCGCCGGCAAATACGCCAGCATCACCGGCGCGTCGCCAGCCACGGCCACACGGGATCTTGCCGATCTGGTTGCCAAGCACGCACTGGTGCGTTCCGGCGAACAGCGTCATACGCGCTATGCGATCGCGATACCGCTGCGTCCCGTGCCGCCGGTGGCGATAGACGAGCACGGCAACCTGAAATAGTCATCGAAGCGCCACCAGCAGCGGGACCGGACATATTTCGGTGCTGGCGGTGCCGCAGACAGCTGACCCCTGATCAGATCACTGCTTCCAGTCCTTTGCGATCAAGCAGGTTGAGCAGTTTCAGTGATGGTTCGCTCGGATGCTTGTCGCCGACCTCCCATTTGCGCACGGTCGAGAGGCTGGTATTCAACACGGCGGCGAGCACGGCCTGGCTCACCTGCAGGTGAGCGCGCAAGGCGCGAATCTTTTCACCGTCGTATTGTGGAATGGGGTCGAGGCACAGGGCACGGAATTTGCATTTTAGGGTGTCAGCTTGTTGGTCGCCGCCCATTTGATGATGGATTCACGCGCGGTAGGAGCGGGACCAAAAAAGTGTTCCTGCTTGGTCGTATCAGACACGAACCTGCCGGTTCTGAAGAAAAGGAACATCCGAATCAGGTCGTAGCCCAGTTCTGAAAATGGCTTGATTAAGCGCACCATCACGCTAAATACCATCCACGGCACCACCCACCGCGAGAGCGGTTTGGCCGTGATCTGTGTGATCAATTCTGCAATCTCGCTTTGGTTTTTCGCGCCGTCCCGCCATCCAATGTCTATGGTCTGGTTGGTGATATCTTCGCCGGGATAGGTGGCGGCCTTAGAAATGGCGGCTGCCAGATCATCCGTCAGCACATAGGACCATTTGGTGGTTTTGTCGCCAACTGCATAGAACCGCCCCGCCTTAACCCCATCTGCAACATAGTCCGTGCTCTGGTCGAGGAACGCTGGCGCACGGACAAATACATAGGGCAGTCCTGAACTCTTGATTAGATCCTCCGCAACCTTTTTGGCATGGAAGTGCGGCACCTCAGGTGCAGCATCACAGGCCACGATGCTGAGGAAAACAAAGCGTATCACTCTCGCCCGTGCGGCGGCTTGGATCAGGTTCTTGTTACCTTGAAAGTCTGCGTCAATGGTTTCCTTCATATAGCCGTTGGCCGAGCTGACAACAACATCCACGCCCTTGAGCGCTGCATCCAGCGATGCCGGGTCCATTAAATCCCCCCGCACCCATTCCACCGAGGCGGTGGAACCCGCAGGTGCCCCCCGCCTGGACATCGCTCGCAAGTCAATCGTTGCATCCTGCTCCAGGTGAAGTTGGATTTTGCTACCGAGAAAGCCGGTGGCGCCCACCACAAGAATTTTTGGCTTGTGCTGGGAAGGAATGTTCTGCGAGGCGGTGGGGGTGACGGGAGGTTGCATCGTCATGAGGTTTTTGTTCAATGGTTGGTATTGGGTTGGGAGTGAATAACAGAACATTAAAAATTGGATGAACCTGAATCGCTGCTTTACTTTTGGAGAGCGGTTCCGATTTCTTTGATGCGTTGTTCCCCGGCCGCCAAAGCTTCTGGCGAGGAATGCACCGAGTAATTCCCCAGTGAAAGTTCTTGCGGCAATTTGGCAGCCGAGGCCACCAGAAAAGCGCAGTCTGCGTATTCCACGTCATCGTGACCGGTGATTCCGCCGCATCGTGACCGAGGTTCCAGGGGATCGTGACCGCGATTCCGCGGCCATCGTGACCGATGGAGTGGTTGTTGTATGGATAGTTAAAGGTAGCCTCGCCGCATTT
>CAIUKQ010000117.1 GCA_903899705.1 uncultured beta proteobacterium | reverse complement strand
TCTGCCCTTCTATGCCGGCCGTGTCGACCGCAACTATGTCGAGAAGGCCTTCACCCGCGTCAACATGAAGAAGTCCCCGTCGGAGTACATGCAGGAGAATTTCTGGTACGACACCTGCCTGTACAACCCGGAAATGATGGACTACCTGGGGAAAATGGTCGGCCCCTCGCGGATTGTGTGCGGTTCCGACTACCCCGTGGGTGATGAAGACCCGGTGGGTTATGTAAAGCGCGGCAAGGGATTGTCCAGCGCCGACAAGGCGGCCATCCTGGGTGGCAATGCGGCGAAATTGCTGGGCTTGTCGATCTAGATCGGCGCGGGGCAGGATGCCGGTGACATCACCGGTTGACCATTCACGGGGCGCAGCGTGCCGCCCCTGCGCTGCCTCTTCTCATTACTGATCGATGCGTGTGATGCGGTCCGTAGCAGGCGGAGCGATCGGACTGTTCGCTGACAGGTAAGCGATCAACGCATCGACATAAGGCTCGCCCCCGACCACGTCGGTGCCTTCATTGAACACGGTGAAGTTGTCCCCGCCCGCCGCGAGAAAATCATTGGTGACCACGCGGTATCGCTCTCCATCAACAACAGGTTCTCCGTTCAATGTGATGTTGCCCACGCGTTCGCCCGTCGGACGGCGCAGGTCATAGGCATAGCGAAAGCCTCTCGAGGGCAGCAAGACGCGAGGCGTCGCAACGGTGTTCGCACCGCTGGCCCATTGCTGCTCGAGCAGTCTGCGAATCTGCGCGCCGGTAAATGTCTTGACCACCAGATAGTTCCCAAAAGGCAGGATACCGAACACCTGCCCATAGCTGACCGCACCGTCTCCCGAGATATTCAGGTCGGTGCGCACACCGCCCGGATTCATCAGCGCAATCTGCGCACCACCCTTCGCGGGTGACCGCGCGGCCTCGAGCTGGGAATCCGCAATCAGATTGCCCAGCGCATGTTCGCGTGACGGCGCAAACCGGCGATTGATCGACGCCGTGATACGCCCAACGCCGCGACTGGCCAGCGGCGCCGCTTCCTTCGCGTATTTCGCCACCAGTTCCGCCACAGCGGGGTTCGGCTGAAAAACCGGGTAATCGGGTTTCAACCCGACGCTGCCACCGGCACCTGATTCAAACGGCGCGCCCTGAACGATGACATTGTTCGCGCGCTTGTCCAGAACACGACCGGCACGCGCATCGATTGTCAGATCAATGGTGGTGATCAACGTTCCATACTGGCCAGCACTGGTGAGGAGGAAGGGCTTCGCGGGATTGATGTCCGCGTAGTTGCAGATGTAGGCGCGGTGGGTGTGGCCGGATATAACGACATCCACGGATGGATCGAGGTTTTCCAGCACCGGTACGATGCCGCCCGTCATCCCCCGGCAGTCGGTGTTGTTGATGCCGCCCGGCGGGTATCCGCCTTCGTGAATCACCACGACAATGACTTGTGCGCCTTGTGAGCGCAGCTGCGGGATTAGAGCGTTGGCGGTTTGCGCTTCGTCCCTGAACGCAAGGCCTGCCACGCCGGTAGGCGTGACGCTGGCTGGCGTGCCCTTGAGCGTCATGCCGATGAATCCGATCTTGACCGTGAACGCACCGTTCGAGAAGCTCTTGATGACTGTGCCCGGAAACAGCGTCTGACCATCGGCCTTCACCGTATTTGCGGCGAGAAACGGAAAGTTCGCGCCGCTGAAATTTTTGTTCAGGCGGCAGGGTTCAAGCGCAGTGTTCTTCTCGCATCCGCCCTGCTTCATGCGCAGCAGTTCCGCCCGGCCCTTGTCGAACTCGTGGTTGCCCACCGCGTTGAAATCAACGCCCATGAGATTGAAGGCCTCGATGGTGGGTTCATCCAGAAATAGCGCGGACACCAGAGGCGAAGCGCCGATCATGTCGCCGGCGGAGATCACCGCGTGATTGGGGTTCTCGGCTTTCAACGCAGCAATGGCGCCTGCGAAATAAGCGGCGCCACCGGCGGGAACGGCTACCGTGGCCCCACCTGCAGCCGGCGCGTTGATGGCGATTCGTGGAGGCTCGAGGTTTCCATGAAAGTCGTTGAAGCCAATCAACCGCACCGAGACTGTCGCCGGCTCGCGTACATCGGCTGACTCTTCCCGGGTTCCCATCTGGCACCCCGAGAGCAGAAGCGAGGTCAGGGCAGGAACAACGGCTTTCCAGAGGCCGCTTCGGACTCGGAAGAATGCACATATGTTATTGATTTTATTCATATTTTTATCCGCAGCAAGAAGCAGTGAATAGCGGACTGACCACGGATTGTCGGCCGGTCATCAAACGAAACGCATGGCCGCCACGCTGCCCGCCACCATCAGTACCGCCACCCAGCGCAATGGACCAAAGCGCTCGCCCAGAAACCAGGCGCCAAGGGTCGCCCCGAAAAGTATCGAGGATTCGCGCAGGGCCGCCACCAGCGCCACCGGCGCGCGTGTCATGGCCCACAGGGCAATTCCGTAGGAGCCCAGTGTGCAAAGGCCGCCAATCAGCGAAAGGGACATGGCCCGCATTCCTTCGCCGGAAATCCCGCGAAGCGACGGCAGGGAGACGGGCAGCAGCGCCAGACTGGTCAGAAAAAACATCCACGCAATATAGCTCCAGGCATTACCTGCCGTGCGGACGCCGGAGGCATCTACCAGGGTATAGA
>CAIUKQ010000116.1 GCA_903899705.1 uncultured beta proteobacterium | reverse complement strand
TGAATGGAGTGACCTCCAAACAGAAGCTTGGAGGCAAGCAGCGACCCGTAGGACGCTCCCATGAGAAGTATGTTGTAGGGCATGTGGATTTCCTCCTTGTAAGTCTTTTTTGAGAATATTCAACGCCTCGAAGGATCGACTCCTCCCGGACCCTGAAAGGAGTGCAATGCTATTGCGGATGGGCACGGGATGCAATGGTGCGAAACGCGGTGCGAAATGCGGCGCTACAGAATTGTTCAGCAATAAATGACATTCATTTTTGGGGGTGAGTGATGGTTTTGCCGCGATTGCTTCGACAGCTCGTTTGTTCATTCGCGCTTCTGTGCTGCAACGCCGCACCCGCGCAAACGAACTGGCCCGCAAGGCCGGTGCGCATCGTGGTCTCGAATTCTCCGGGAGGCGCACCCGACCTTGCCGCGCGCATTTTCAATGACAGTCTGTCGCGCATCATCGGCCGGCCCGTCCTTCTCGAAAATCGGCCCGGCGCCGACAGTTTTCTCGGCGCGGAAGCCGTGGCGCGCTCGGAACCCGACGGCCACACGCTGTTTCTGGCCACGCAGTCGGTGCTGGCCATCCAGCCGAATATCAAAAAGAAAATGCCGCTTGACCCCGTGCGCGATCTTTCTCCGCTGGCGGTTGTCTGGGACGACACCGGGGCCAGCGGAGTATTCACCTCACCGGCCAGTCCGTTCCGCACATGGCAGGAATTGGTGGCTTTCGGAAAAGCCAATCCGGGCAAACTCGATTACGCGACTTCCGTCCCCCTGTTTCGCATGCTCGGCCTGTGGATATCGAAGCGAGCGGGTTTCGAATGGCAGGAGATCCCGTACAAGATTGGAACGCAGGCACAGCAGGACGCGGCGACAGGGCGCGTAGCCGCCATCATCACGGCCTTTGGCCCGCTTGAATCCCTGATTCGATCCGACAAATTGCGCGTGCTGGCCGTCACCGGCAAGGTGCAGGGCTGGCCGCAATTGCCGCAAATCGCGGACTTCTACCCCGGCTTTACGCAGCCATCGTTTGTCGTCCTCGCCGGCCCCGTCGGAATGCCGGCCGGACTCGCACAGCGCATCAATCGCGCCGCCGCAGCTGTTGTTGAGGATCCGAAGTTCAACAAGGACATGTCGGCCATCCGCTGGTTCAACTGGGACGGCGCGCGCACCGTGGAGGGGACGCTTCAGTACGTTCGCGCGCAGCGCGAAGCCTGGGCGAAATTTGTCAGGGAGGCAGGCATCGAACCGGAATAGGAATCAGGCAAACATTCCGTTCGGATTTCAAGGCGTGGCGCTACCTGCCCGGCGAAATGGCGATCTTCACCCCTCAAGTAAATGCCATTGCAACCGATAACAGGAACTATCCCCGACATCCTATTCCGAGGACCCGAGCATGGTTTTTCCTGTGCGCAATCAGATTCAATGCCTGGTTTTGAGCCTTGGCCTGTCGCTGTCCGCCATGGCCGAGGAGCATAAAGCCTCAGCCGCGCCAGCAAAACCGGTCACCCCGATCGCCTCCAAACCTCTGGTGGTGCCGGCCAAACCCGACATAGCACCATCCGCCATCGAGCGTGCGCAGGCAAAAGCTGTGGCCGAAGCACCGACCCCCGAGCCCGCACGCCCCAAGCCCTATGTCGCCCCGCCACCCCGCCGCATCGCCATGGCATCGGCGCCTTCGCGCCAGAGCGAAGCGGCCAAAATGGCAATCGAAACTGTCGCATCCGCCGCACCGATCCCGCCCCATAACCTTCACTGGTCCTACGAAGGCGACACCGGCCCGCAATCCTGGGCGCGTCTCGCACCCGAATATGCCAAGTGCGGCAGCGGCGAGCGGCAATCACCCATCGACATCCGCGACGGCATGCGGCTGGAACTGGAACCCATCACCTTCGAATACCGGCCCAGCAGCTTCCGGGTCCTCGACAACGGCCACACCATACAAACCAACGTCAACGGCTGGAATGCCATTCGCGTGATGGGGCGACGCTACCGGCTGGAACAATTCCACTTTCACCGCCCCTCGGAAGAAATGATCGACGGAAAGCAGTACGAAATGGTCGTCCATATGGTGCACAAGGATGGCGAAGGACGGCTCGCAGTTGTGGCGGTGCTGGTTGAGATCGGCGCCAACCAACCGGTTGTCCAGACGGTTCTGAACAATCTGCCGCTGGAAAAAGGCGAGGAAATTGCCGGCACATCCAATCTGGATCTCGTGCGGATGCTGCCTGAGAATCGCCGTTATTTCACCTATATGGGTTCATTGACCACCCCGCCCTGCACCGAGAACGTCCTGTGGATTGTCATGAAGCAGCCGGTACAGGCCACAGCCGAACAGCTTGATCTGTTCTCGCGGATGTACCCGATGAACGCACGCCCCATTCAGGCTGCCGGCGGAAGAGTCATCAAAGAGTCGAACTGAAAGGCATTCGACCGTCCCACCGCAGGGTTTCATTCCCCGACACGGGGACCGGCCGCGAGTCCGCCCTCGCCGTGACGCTAAGCGCCGCTGCGCCCGCCCTTTGCAGGCATCAGGCGCTCAATTTGCGAGACCACTTCCTTTGCGCTCCAGTTGGCGGCGCCCAAAAGCGTTTCGCGGATGCGTCCATCAGGCCCAATCAAAAACGACACGGGCAGCATTCTCGCCTTCCAGTCCTTGGCGGCGGTGCCAAAGCGATCAAAAAGCACCACGAGGCTGTCCTCCATCAACATGGTGGACTGGAGGAAACCAGTCACCTTTGCATCCGACTCTTCCATGTTGACCGTGAGGAGTGCGAATGGCCGGTCCTTCAGCCGGTCCTGGAGTTCTTCAAGGGAGGGCATTTCATCGCGGCAAGGTTCGCACCAGGTGGCCCAGAAATTCACCAGCACAACCTTGCCGCGGTATGCGGCGAGGTCGTGTGTGCGGCCCTTGCGGTCCTTGAGAACGAGCGGCGGGGTTGCGCCCCCCTTCCAGGCCACGAAACGCGCCGCAGCCACTTTTGCAAGCAATGTATCCGGCACGAGGGACAACAAGGCCCCGACCGGCAGAATCCTCGAGGTCATTCCCGCGGCAAGAGCAGCCAGCATGCGACGTCGCAGGTTTCGGTGTCCCGGCAATGTCAAACCACTTTGCTGGTGATGACATACTTGAAGTTGTCGGGATCATAAGGATCCTTGCGGGCGGTGGCCGTCTCAACCTGCGGATACATCAGGAATCCAATCGCAGAACCCTTGCTGTTGGGCAGCTTGATGTCGTGCGAATAGTTGTAGGCAAGCCAGTTCATCTCCCAGGCGCCAAAAAGCTTCTCGCGGGCGAGCTTCACCTTGGCATCGGTAACAGGCAGATTGCCGGGCGGTTCTTCCAGAACCACCTTGCGCACGTCGGCCGGATCCACCGGCACCCAGCCATGCGAGGCCGAATAGAACTCCGCGCGGCAGTGCTGGGCGCGCGTGACATTGCCCGAAGCACTCATGCTGCGATAGCCCCATTTCGAGGGGTTCATGCGCAGGCCGTAGACATCACGCGCCGGCACACCCACCGCACGCGCCATGCCAACGAACAAGGCGTTCAGATCCGCGCATTTGCCGCTCAGATTCCCGGTTTCAAGCATGGCCTTGATGTCACCCTGGCCGCAGCCGCGCGTCTTCGGGTCGCGGAAGGTGTTGTCGACAATCCATTCATAAATCGCACGCGCCTTGTCGACATCTGTTTTCGCCTTGCCCACGGCCTTCAGGGCCGTGGATTTCACGATGCCGCCGATGGGCAACAACTCCGTGCCCTTGAGGTATTCAGCCAGTTCGCCCTCGCCCATTCGCTCAAAGACCTGCGGCCGCGAGAGGTCCACCGCGCGGTCGCGCGTCATCACGCGGCTGGTCACTTCGACCCAGCGCGTCGCATCACCCGCGGGCATCTGCGCATGAAGCATCGCGGTCGATCCGTAATGGGTGTCACGCTCCAACCGCACGCCAACATTGCTCGACCACTCATTGCCCAGCGGACGGGAATAATCGCTCACCACCGAAGGCAGCGGAATCCAGGCCTGCGCCGCTCCGTCGCCTGGAGGCACCTCGACTCGATGCGTAATTTCGTAGAGTTTCCATTCCGTGCCGTTGGCCCACGGCGTCACGGCGTCTGCCGCACGCGCGGTGGTGGAATGTACGAGCGAACCGAAGGCGGTCAGCGCGGGCAGCGTAATAGCGGTCTTGATGAAATTTCTGCGTTTCATAATGTCGGACTCCCATGGATGGTTCAACCGCCGTCGCGGGGATTCGCAACAGCTTACTTGGGCGCCGGAAAGGCGCCGCTGGTTCAGGCATAAGCAGTACACAGACTGCGTCTGGCAGTATAACGCGACGCAAGCGACGAGCAGTCCGTCGCTTGCGTCGCCGATTACTCCCGCTCCCTTACCCGCCTGAACGCAAACCACAGTGCAAGGTCGTACGCAATCTTGAGCACACCGGCGGCGACCAGCGGCGCGGCCATCATGCCGCCGGCGAACATGGCGCCGCCAAGCGTTGGCCCAAGCGCGGCCGCGAGGCTGCGGGGCACGGCGGTAAAACTTGCAGCAGCAGGTCGCTCGGCAGGTGTGACCACTGACATTACGTAGGCGCTGCGCGCGGGGACATCCATCTGCGACAGCGCACCACGCAGAAGAAGGAGGGCGATCGCACTCTCGACATTCGGTGCGAACGCTGCCGCAATCAGGCACAGGTTCGCCGGTATGTGCGTGAACACCATGGTGTTGATAAGGCCGATGCGCTTCACCACCCAGGGCGCGATGAGCTGCGAGCTTGCGGTGGCCAG
>CAIUKQ010000115.1 GCA_903899705.1 uncultured beta proteobacterium | reverse complement strand
CACTGGACAGCGACGGCGAGAAGGCTCTGGCAACCACCGAAGGCGAAGCCGTCGCCGAAATCATCGACATACGCCCGCACGTGGAAGTGAAGATTCAGATGAAAGGGCTGCACGGCGCGCTCTCTGCCGGCGATCGGAGTTTGAAGTGATGCGGTTTGCGGTGCGATGGGCGGTTCTGTTGCTGGGATTGGCATCCGGGCTCGCGACAGCGCAGGGCACCTGGCCCAACCGCCCGGTGCGAGTGGTGATCACCAGCCCTTCCGGCGGCACCGTGGACTTGCTCGCGAGGATTCTTTCCGAAAATTTTTCCAAAACATTCGGGCAACCCTTCGTGGTGGAGGCGCGCGCAGGCGCCAACGGCACCATCGGCGTGGCCTCGGTGGTGAATGCACCTCCTGACGGGCATTCGTTGTTCGTGACGACGCCGGGGCCCTTCAGCACCAACATGCATCTGCACACCAAGCTGCCCTTCGATGCCAAAACGGACCTTGCGCCCATTTCCATGGTGGCGTATTCACCACTGCTCGTCGTAGTGCATCCTTCCGTCCCCGCAAAAAACTGGCCTGAACTGGCGGCGTGGCTCAAGGAGCGGCCCGGCAAGGTGAACTATTCGTCCCTAGGGGTGGGCACAACCAGCCATCTGGGCATCGAACTGCTGAAGCGCGAAGCTCGCATCGACATCGTCCATGTACCCTACAAAGGCAGCACGGCCGGATTCGCCGACCTTCTGTCCGGTGAGGTACAGGTCACGCTCAATACCACCAGTGCCATGCTTCCCTTCCTGAAGAAAGGCCAGTTGCGGGCCATTGCGGGCTCGGAGAAGCGGCGCAGCTCATGGTTGCCCGACGTGCCGACGCTGGACGAATCCGGCGTGCAGGGATTTGACGTGATGTCGTGGTTTGGACTGGGCACACGCAGTGGCGTGCCGCGCGAGATCATCAACCGGCTTGCGCAGGAATCGGCCAATACCATGAAGCGGCCTGAAGTCGTGAAGCTGCTCGCGCCCATGGGCCTTGAAATTTGGGTGCTCGGGCCCGATGCGTTCGCTGACTACATCCGCACTGAAGTCGACAAATGGGGAGACATCATCCGCCGCGCCGGGATCAAACCCGAGTAGCGCTCAGGCTCGTGCGGCGGTCCGGATGGCCTGCCAGATTCGCTCGCTGGTTGCGGGGAGAGGGATCTCGGTCACGCCCAGCGGCGCGAGCGCATCGATGATGGCATTCACAATTGCAGGAGGCGCGCCCACGTTGCCTGCTTCACTGCCGCCTTTGACCCCGAGCAAATTGGTGCGGGTGGGCACAAGGGCCAATTCGCTCGCGATATCCGGCATCATGTCCGCGCGCGGCATGGCGTAGTCCATGAAGGAACCGCTCAACAGCTGTCCGCTTTCCCTGTCATAGACTATTTGCTCCATCAGTGTTTCACCCAAACCCTGCGCGATGGAGCCATGCAACTGACCGTGCAGGGTAAGCGGATTGACCGGGGTGCCCACATCGTCGACTGCTGCAAGCCGGTCGACCATCACCCGGCCGGTTTCGACATCGACTTCAACCTCGCAGATCATGCAGCCGTTGGGGTAGGTGTTCGGTCCGGCGTGGTTTCCGACACCATCAAGGCCGATGCCGAGCTCCTGCGGCACACCGGCGCCGGCATAGGATTTCTCCGCGACCTGCGCAAAGGTGAGCTTCCTGTCGGTACCCTTGACGCAAAAGTTGCCGCGCTCGAATTCGATATCCTCTTCGGCGGCTTCCAGCATCCATGCGGTGAAACGTTTCCCCTTGCCGATCACATCATCGGCGGCAAGCCGCAATGCTGAACCGCCGGCGCTCATGGTTCGCTGCGCGAAGGAACCGCGGCCGAACAGCAGTTTGTCGGTATCGCCCTGAAAAACTCGGATCTGATCGAATGGCAGGCCCAGCCAGTCCGAGGCCATCTGCGTGAACATGGTCTCGTGGCCCTGTCCGGTCGCCATTGTCCCCAGGTGCAGTGCCACGGATCCGTTGGGAGCGACACGGATTTCCATCCGTTCGGAAAACGTACCCGCTCGCTGGCAATGCATGGAGATACCGATCCCTCGCAGCAACCCTCGGCGGACACTTTCGCTACGGCGTTTGGGGAAACCCTCCCAGTCGGCTATTTTTACTGCATTTTCAAATACTTGCGGAAAGTCGCCGCAGTCATAAACCAGGCCGCCTGCCGTCTTGTAAGGCATGGCCGAAACGGGAATCAGATTGCGCCTGCGCATCTCTAGGGCGTCGATGCCCATCTCCCGCGCGGCCTTGTCGATGAGTCGCTCCACAACGAATGAAGCCTCCGGCTTGCCGGAGCCGCGATAGGGACCGATCATCGATGTGTGGGTAAAGGTCGCCCGAACCGATGCATGAACCAGCGGAATGTCATAGGTACCCGGATAGCTGACGCCCGCATTGTGGGGCGGCACGCCGCCCGAGAACGCAAGGTAGGCACCGATGTCGATTGCAACCGATGTGCGAAAGGCAAGAATCTTTCCCTCCGCATTCAATGCTAGCTCGGCGTCGGCAATCTGGTGACGGCCATGCATGTCGGAGGCAAGACTTTCGCCGCGCTCCCCTGTCCATTTGACCGGGCGACTCAGCTTTCGCGAGGCCCACACCACCAGCACTTCTTCCGGATAGACCTGGCCCTTCATGCCAAATGCACCGCCAACATCCATCGCCACCACGCGCAGGCTGTGGGGCTGCGTTCCAAGAATGGCCGAAACAAGGTCGCGGATCCGGTAGGGTGCCTGCGAACTGCTGCACAGGGTCGTGCGGCCATCGAGCGGTTCCGGATAGGCGATGGCGCCGCGCGGTTCGAGGGAATTCGCCGAGGAGCGGGGATAGTGCAATGCGATCTTGGTGACATGCGCGGCCGAGGCAAACGCCCGCTCGACTATGCCGTGATCCCCATACTCGAGCTGGAAACTCAGGTTGCCGCCGGCTTCTTCCCAGACCCTGGGCGCTGACGGCGCATACGCATCGGCCAGCGTCACGGCCGGAAGCGATTCGTAATCGACCTCCACAAGTTCCGCCGCATCAGCGGCAAGCCGCTGCGTCTCGGCGACGATCAGTGCAACCCTGTCACCGACATGCCGCACGGTCCGGTGTGCGAGCACGGGCTGTGTCGGGCAGAAAGATTTGCTGCCCGGTGGCAACTTCGGAAACGAGCCGCAGGCCAGTTCCCCCAACTTTTCACGCTGCACATCGTCGCCAGTGAGGATGGCAAGCACACCCGGGGCCGCAAGCGCCGCGGATGTGTCAATGCCGCGGATGCGGGCGTGGGCATGCGGTGAACGCAGTACAAAGGCATGGGCAAGGCCGGCCATTTTGAGGTCATCAACGAAATGACCGTTTCCAGTGAGGAGCCGCTGGTCTTCAACACGACGCACCGCAGCGCCAACGCCGCCGGTTGCTTTGCTGGCATGTTCGGTCATGGCTTCACACTCGCAATAAAATCCAGAAGGTCCGGTCCCAGCGTGTCGATTTCGCAGTTGATCTGCAGCGCCGAGCTCACGTGGTTGTGGCCGGGCAGAAATTTGTGCCAGGGCATGCGGCGATCGCACTTCATCAGCGCATCAAGCAGAGCGACTGACGGCCAGGAAAAATAATATGGCTCGTATTCCGAGGAAATCACGAACACCGGCGGATGGTCGGGCGTGATGTGGTCAAACGGCGCCATGGCCGACCATGCCGCCATGTCATCACCGTAGTAATCAAACTGGTTTTGCCGCGGCTTTTCGCTGCTGAACTGCGGATGCAGCGCGGCGTAGACGCCGGAGATGAGCATGGCTCCCGCGATGCCCGGCCCATTGGCACCATGAATCTCTTGCATAAACGTCCAGGTCGCCGCGTGCGTGGCCCCGGCGGAATGGCCAACGAGAAAAATGCGGGATGGATTGCCACCAAACCGGGCGATGTTGTCCTTTACCCAGCGCACGGCGAGCCCCACATCCTGGCCGCCGCTGGGCCAGCGGTGCTTCGGCGCGAGCCGGTAGGTGCCATTGACACCGATCATGCCGTGGCGCGCAAAGAAGGTCGGCACGTTGTCGTAGATCAGGCCCGGAACGGGGCTGCGTGATCCGGCAATGTAGCCGCCGCCATGAAAGAAGATCACGACGGGGGCGTTATCCAGCCGCGCGCTTTCCGGCACGAATACATCGAGGCGCTGCCGCTCATCCTCGCCGTAGGCGAGATCCTTGTGGACGGTCAGACCGCTTCGCGGCGCCCGTTCCTGCAGGGGCGCGTAAAGCTCATAGCTGGCCTTGAGCACGGCATCATCGAAGACCGGACCCATCCTCCGGATGGCCTCGGCGACGCGCCGACTCTCATCCCGATCGGACATGCTCAATCCAATTTGATCCCGGTGCTCCGGATGATCTGCGACAGGCGCTGCGTTTCGGCGGCGAGCAGACTGCCCAGTTCCTCCGGCGTGCTGCCCGAGGGCTCGAAACCCTGTGCCAACAGCTTCTTTTTCACCTCTTCATTGGCGATGGCCCGCATGATCTGTGCGTTGATGCCCATGGTGACATCGCGCGGCATGCCGGCGGGCCCGAGCACGGCGATGTAACTGGGCATGACCATGTTGGGCACGCCCGATTCCGCCATGGTGGGCACACCCGGCACCAACACCGACTGTCGCGGCGTGCTCACCGCGAGCGCCCGCACTTTGCCCGAACGCACCTGCGGCATGATGGCCACATCGGCCACGGCAAAATTCACTTCGCCCGCAATGAGCGCGACGATGGCCGGTCCGAAGCCCTTGTAGGGAACATGCAGGAACTTCACATTGTTGGCATTGGCCAGGATCTCAACGAAAAGATGCGGCGAGCCGCCGTTGCCCGAAGAGGCATAGCTCAGCGCCTCGGGTTTGGCAGCACCAAGCTGCAGCAGTTCCTTCGCCGTATTGGCCTTCACGCCCGGATGCACCACGAGAATGAAAGGCGACATGGAAACGTTGGCCACCGGCGTGAATGCCTTGGCGGGATCAAAGCTCAGGTTCTTGTACAACGACCCGGCGCTCGCATGCGTGCTGATGCCTTGCAGGTAGAGCGTGTAGCCATCCGGCGGCGACCCAGCCACAAAGGCCGATGCAATGGTGGTGCCTGCGCCGGGCTTGTTGTCGATAACAACCGGTTGCTTCCACTCTTCAGAGAGCCGCTCGCCGATGATGCGACCGACCGCGTCGGAAGATCCGCCCGGTGGAAACGGAATCACCATGTGCACGGGCTTTGAAGGGAAGCCCTGCGCAAACGCTTGCGCTGCGCACAGAAGGGATCCGGCGAGGAGCAGGGGACGAGCCAAATTTAAGGCCATGTGAATCTCCATTAAGTATTTGTTTCTTTTATAAAATTTAACCACACAGGGGCAATGCGCTCGCCCTGTAGATCGGACACCTTGGGATAGGGAATCACATTGAACAACTTGTCCCACTCCTCGAGGCTCACCACCGGGTCGTGATAGTGGCAGCCGGGAATCAGCTTGTGGATGCGCTGGGCCGTGATGGTGGGATGAATCGGGTCGGCGCCGCCGGTGACGATGGCCGGATGCCGGATCGAAGCCCATTGCTCATCGCCCGCGCGGCAACCGGCCGTCGGAAGATCAGCGCTGGTGGTAAAAAAAGCCTCCCAGTATCCGAGCTGCCGGACGAACTGAACCGGGTCAAGCGACAGCAATTGATCGCGGATCGACGGATTCGCACGAATCGCCGTCGCATACATCGGCGTCTCACAGACGCCAGCCATCCCCTCGCGCAATGCCGCCCGCATATACGGCCGGTACATGTTTTTAGGCAGTCGCTCAGCGGGCACTTCGCCCCCCGACGGCCAGGCGAGCATCAGACCTTTTACCAGTTCCGGATACTTGAGACACAACAGAGGCGTGGTGCGGCAGCCGGCATATTCGCCGACATAACAGGGCGCGAGATCGAGCTTGCGGATCAGGCCGGCCAGGAAATCCGACCAGATGTCGGCTTCGGATACCTCGCCATCGGTAACGATGCCGGAGCCGCCATCCGTGTTGGGCCGGTCCCAGGTGATGACGCGAAATTCTTTTGCCAGTTCGGTGGCCACGCGGTTCATCACATAGCCGCCCCAGCGGCCCCCGGGAGTCAGCACGACGGGAACGCCGCGTCCCCGTTCTTCGTAACGGATGGAAACCCCGTTGATCAATACGTCCGGCATTTCTGCTGCACTCGAAATTGGGAAGAGCCGCGATGATAGCCTGCCGCCGCGCGCTCGGGCCAACTACAATGTTTCCTCAGAAGAAAACTCAAAATGAACGGATGCAGATGCGAATTGAATTTAAATGGATTTTTGCGGCGTCATTTGCTATTGCAGCGATGCCGGCCACAGCCCAATACCCAAGCCGGCCCATTCTTCTGGTCGTGCCTTTCACGCCCGGCACCGGCATCGACATCCTCGCCCGCACGCTGGGCCCGCGCCTTTCAGAAAGGTTGGGGCAGGCGGTGGCAGTGGACAACAAGGCGGGCGCGAGCAGCCTCATCGGCACCGAGTTTGTCGCACGCGCGGCTCCCGATGGCCACACACTGCTCGTCACGGCAACCAGCCTCACCATCACCGCGGCATTGAACAAGAAGCTTCCCTACGATGTTGAAAAGAGCTTCGCCCCCATCAGCTTTGTGGCAACCGGGACGACTGCGCTTGTCGTGGGCAACAACACCCCCGCGCAGAATGTCGGCGAATTTGTTGCATTGGCAAAATCCAAAACAGGCACCTTGAATTACGGCTCACCCGGTGTCGGCACCGGACCGCACCTGGCCATGGAACTCTTCAAGCAGGAAGCCGGCATCAGCATGACGCACATCCCCTACAAGGGCGCCGCCGGGTCCTTCGTCGATCTCATCGGCGGACGCATCGATGCGATGTTCCAGCCCATTCACGCCTCGCTCACCTACCTGCAACAGGGCAAGCTGCGAATGCTCGCCATCCTCGCCGACAGCCGCTCGGCCGTGGTACCGAACGTGCCGACTATGAAGGAAGCAGGCTACCCGAACGTGC
Organism: uncultured beta proteobacterium; assembly: GCA_903899705.1. Classification (GTDB taxonomy): domain Bacteria; phylum Pseudomonadota; class Gammaproteobacteria; order Burkholderiales; family SG8-39; genus 2-02-FULL-62-17. The sequence goes on along the minus strand of CAIUKQ010000115.1, from coordinate 11,205 downwards.
AACTGGAAAACTGGTACGGCATCCTCGCGCCGGCAGCAACGCCCAGAGACATCGTGGCCCGGCTAAACAGCGAAATCAACGCGCAGTTGAGCACCGCGGCCGTAAAGGAGGAACTGGCAAAGCAGGGTCTTGCCACCGTGGGCGGATCGCCATCGCGACTGGAAGAGGTGATTCGTTCGGAACTGGTGAGATGGGCGCGGGTGGTTGAAAAGGGAAATATCAAGGCTGAATGACGCGGCTTATTTTCCAGCCTCTCAAGTGCCGAATTATGCAAGAGCATTGCGTGCCGCTGGAACCCTGGGCGGCGGCGGACAACCCCTGCAGGGTGCTAAAACTCGAAGTCGAGAGAAGCGCCTGGCTTTTCCTGCGACTCCGGTTCAGAGGTCTGATCCGGCATTGACTCAGAGGGACTGGCTTCCCTGGTCACCTCGGGAATCCTGTCGGGATCGAATTTTCCGATGGTGGAGGCGAAGCACCAGACATAACCGTCGGGATCGACGATGCGCGCAATGCGTTCGCCCCAAAACATGTCCTCGGGTTCCGACGCGATGGTTGCGCCGGCGGCGCGTGCCCGTTCGGTCAGTTCATCCACCTTGCGGCAGGGCACATTCAAAACGATGGGATTTTCCACGCCGCTGGTCGCGGGCGACTTCATGGATCCGCTCCAGATGCCCTCCGGGCTGAATTTGAGTGCCATGCCGCGCAGATAACGCATCACCACCTGAAGCAGCGTTCCGTCCGGCAGGGTCAGCGTCTTGCCACGTTTGAAACCGAATGCATGCTCATAGAACGCCAGGCTCGCCGCCGCGTCCTTGACCGTCAGATAGGGAATGACGGAACTGTCGCCGGAAGATTGCTTTTTCGGCGCGATCTTCTTCCTGGTTATGGGCGCAGGTTTTGAGGCCGGCTTCGAGCGCGTGGCAACGCGCGCCGCAGTCTTTTTCGAAGCAGGCTTCTTTGGCTTCGCGCGCGTCACTGGCTGCAAAGTTTTTTTCTTTCGGCCGCGCGACGGTATGCGTGGTTCCGCTGCCATGGGTTGTTCCTTTTTGGAAAGATCAGTCTATGCCAAGTGCCGCCCATTTTATAAAAAGACCGAAGGTTCTTATAACCAATTGATTATATGTAGTATTTATGAATCCGGTGAAGTGGGATGCCCCCTGGACCCAAAGATGCAGGGGCAGAGAATGACGTCAACAAACGATGCACTTTGAAAGGGCCCTTCAGCCGGGGCGGCGAAAATCCTCACCTTCTGAGCGGGAACACTTCCTGCTTAATGAGGAGAGAGCACTCTTGCATTTACGCGACTCGCCATGTCAAACAACAACCGGATCCGGCTCCCGTGAAAAAAATCTCCTCCATTCTCGTTGCCAACCGCAGCGAAATTTCCATCCGCGTCATGCGCGCCGCGTCCGAATTGGGCATTCGCACCGTCGCCATCTATTCCGCCGAAGACCGCTTTGCGCTGCACCGCTTCAAATCCGATGAATCCTATCTGGTGGGCGAGGGTAAGAAACCGATTGCGGCCTACCTCGACATCGAGGACATCATCCGCATAGCACGCGAGGCTAAAGTGGATGCCATCCACCCGGGCTATGGATTCCTGTCAGAGAACCCGGAATTCGCCGATGCCTGCGCGGCGGCAGGCATCATCTTCATTGGCCCGCAACCGTCGGTGATGCGCACCTTGGGCAACAAGGTTGCAGCGCGCGATCTGGCGGCGTCGGTCGGTGTGCCCATGATGCCGGCCACCGGTGCGCTACCCCATGACATAGAAGCCGCGAAGAAGGAAGCAGCACGTGTCGGTTATCCCCTCATGCTCAAGGCAAGCTGGGGTGGGGGCGGGCGCGGCATGCGAGTGATCGAAACCGAGTCGGACCTGCCCGGTCATATGGAAATGGCGCGACGCGAAGCCCTGGCGGCCTTCGGCAACGACGAGGTGCATCTCGAGAAACTGGTGCGGCGGGCACGCCACGTCGAAGTGCAGGTTCTCGGAGACACCGGAGGCAACCTCGTGCACCTGTACGAGCGCGACTGCTCGGTGCAGCGACGCAACCAGAAAGTGGTGGAACGGGCGCCCGCGCCTTACCTGGCCGAATCGCGGCGCGCCGAACTGTGCGATGCCGCGCTGCGTCTGGCGCGCGCGGTAAACTACACGCACGCCGGCACCGTGGAGTTCCTGATGGATGCCGACACCGATGAGTTCTACTTCATCGAAGTCAATCCGCGCATCCAGGTTGAACATACGGTGACCGAACAGGTGACCGGCATCGACATCGTCAAGGCGCAGATCCGCGTGAGCGAAGGCGCGCTGATCGGTGACCCGGAGGGTTTCCTGCCGAAGCAGGAGGACATTCGACTGAACGGCCACGCGGTCCAATGCCGCGTCACCACGGAAGATCCGGAGAAGGCCTTCAATCCCGATTACGGCCGCCTCACCGCGTACCGAAGCGCGGCCGGTTTCGGCGTACGCCTGGATGCCGGCACTGCCTATGCGGGCGCGGTCATTACACCGTTCTACGACTCGCTTCTGGTCAAGGTCACCGCCTGGGGCCACTCGCCCGATGAGGCGGCGCTGCGCATGGACCGGGCGCTGCGTGAATTCCGGGTACGCGGGGTTTCCACCAACCTGCAGTTCCTTGAGAACGTCATTGCCCATCCGCTGTTCCGCTCAGGCGCCTGCACCACGCGCTTTATCGACGAGACGCCCGCGCTGTTCCAGTTCCGCACACGGCGCGACCGCGCCACCAAGGTGCTGCAGTTTATCGGTGACGTCACCATCAATGGCAATCCGGAAATGAAAGGCCGGAAACCGCCCGAAAACTTTTTCTCGGGGTCGCTGCCCATCCCACAAAAGCCGAAATGCGACCTTGCCGCCCCACCGCCTCCAGGCAGCCGCGACCGTCTGAAGGAACTCGGGCCGGGTCGCTTTGCGCAGTGGATGAAGGACCAGAAGCGCGTGCTCATCACCGACACCACCATGCGCGACGCGCACCAGTCCCTGTTTGCCACGCGCATGCGCACCCACGACATGCTCGAGATCGCGCCTTTCTATGCACGCATGGCTCCGCAACTCCTGTCGATGGAATGCTGGGGCGGGGCGACCTTCGACGTGGCGATGCGCTTCCTCAAGGAAGACCCATGGCAGCGTCTGGCGCAACTGCGCGCCGCCATGCCCAACATCCTGCTGCAGATGCTGCTGCGTTCCTCGAATGCGGTGGGCTACACCAACTACCCGGACAACGTGGTTAAGTTCTTCGTGCAGCAGGCGGCACGCGGTGGAAGCGATGCGGGCGGCGTGGATCTGTTCCGCGTGTTTGATTCCCTCAACTGGGTGGAGAACATGCGCGTGGCCATGGACGCGGTTCTGGACACCGGCGCCATACTCGAGGCGGCCATATGCTACTCCGGTGACCTGTTTGATCCGCTGCGGCCAAAGTACAACCTCAAGTACTACGTTGACATTGCAAAGCAACTGGAAAAAGCAGGCGTGCATGTGCTGGGCATCAAGGACATGGCCGGTGTGTGCCGCCCGCGCGCGGCGCATGAACTGGTGCGCGTGCTGAAACAGGAGGTCGGCCTCCCGATTCACTTCCATACCCACGACACCAGCGGTATCTCGGCCGCTAGCGTGCTCGCCGCCATCGATGCCGGTGTGGATGCGGTGGACGGGGCACTCGATGCCATGAGCGGACTCACCTCGCAGCCCAACCTGGGCAGTATCGCGGCGGCCCTCGCGGGAAGCGTTCGCGATCCGGGACTCAACCTGGACCACCTGCAGGAACTGTCGCACTATTGGGAGGGCGTACGCCGCTACTACGCACCGTTCGAATCCGACATGCGCGCAGGCACCCAGGGCGTCTACCGGCACGAAATGCCCGGCGGCCAGTTCACCAACCTGCGCGAGCAGGCCCGCTCCATGGGACTTGAGCAACGCTGGCCGCAGATCGAGCTGGTCTACGCCGAGGTGAATCTTTTGTTCGGGGACATCGTCAAAGTGACACCCACCTCCAAGGTGGTGGGTGACATGGCGCTGTTCATGGTGGCGCACGGATTGTCTGCCGCGGAAGTGGCCGACCCGGACAAGGAAATCGCCTTTCCCAATTCCGTGGTCGCGCTGTTCCGGGGAGAAGTCGGTTTCCCGCCGGACGGATTTCCCGCGGCCCTTTCAAAGAAGGTGCTCAAGAACGAAAAACCGTTGCAGGGACGCGCCGGCAAGTTCCTTGCGCCCGTTGACCTCGAGGCAAAGCGCGCCGAGGCAGCAACAGCCATCAACGCTCCGGTGAATGATCCGGACCTTGCCTCTTACCTCATGTATCCGAAAGAGTTCCGCGAGTTCGCGGTACACCGCGCGCAATACGAAGACGTCAGCGTGGTTCCAACACCGGCGTTCTTCAACGGCATGCGTGACGGCGAGGAAATCGGTATTGCCATCGAACGCGGGAAGACGCTGCTGGTTCGTCTGCTGGGACGCTCCGAACCGGACGAGGAGGGCTACTGCAAGCTTTTTTTCGAACTCAATGGTCAGGCACGCGTGGTGCGGGTACCCAAGGCCGGGTTTGCCGGTGCTGCGGCAAAGCATCCGCGCATCGAAGATGGCAATGCGAAGCACGTGGGGGCGCCGATGCCCGGGACCATCGTGACCGTCGCGGTCGAACCGGGAAAGCGTGTGGCCAAGGGTGAGGCGCTACTGACGCTTGAAGCCATGAAGATGGAAACCTCACTGCATGCGGATCGCGATGCCGTCGTCAAGGCGGTCCACGTCAAACCCGGGGACATGGTGTCGGCCAAGGATCTGCTCGTCGAGTTCGAATAACTGATCCGTCCCGCATTTTCGACCACAGGGCAGCAGATGCTGCAATGCGGTGCGGGCCTTCGGTGTTGCGCACAATGCCGGTGCCTGCCTCGTCGATCACTTGCATCGGATTCCGTGCAACCCGCTGCCGCTATTGGATATCTCCCTGCATTGAAGGTTGGCCCGTGAATTGCTCTATGGAAGGGACTAAAGCCATTTTCGCTTCTTGCGTTGAAGCGATGAGCACACCCGCGTTTTCAACCATCAACTTGTATACAAGACGGAGGACAAGATGCACCCGATCAATTCCGAAGCCAAACCTGAGACGATGGATGCGAAGCCGGATAGTCCGGCTAGCCCGAAGCGCCGGCAAATCATCAAGACAGCGGCCGGCATTGCCGCGACCGGCGTGCTGGGGTTTCCTGCCATCGTGCGGGCGCAGTCCTCGCCAAAAATCCGCATCGGTTTCTGGCCTGTGGCCGCGGGGCTGCCGTTTTTCACGGCGCTCGAGAGGGGATTCTTCAAGGAGGCGGGCCTGGATGTCGAGGGACTCAAATTTGCGAGCGCCCAGCAGGTCATGGAAGCGATGCTCGCCGGCCGCGCGGAAGGCAGCTCCAACGGAACGGCGGCCGCGGTGCTCGCCATCGGCGAGATTGCGCAGCCGGGTCTCTTCAAAATCTTCTGCACCAACCCGACCAATGCCAAGTACGTGCTGGATGAATTCCTTGTGGCCAAGGACAGCCCCTACAAGACCCTTGCCGACCTGAAGGGCAAGCGGGTCGCATCAGGCCCGGGGATACAGAATGTGACGCTGGCCAAGGTGATGCTGGAGCGCGGCGGTGCCGGCGCCATCAACGTCACCGAATTGCCGATCGGGCAGCATGTGGCTTCGCTCGCAGCGGGACAGGTCGATGCCATTTACACGCTGGAACCCACGGGCACCGTGGGGCGTCTGAACGGCACTACGCGCGCATTGGAAGTCGGCGTCGTTGCAAAATACATTCTGGGCGACCCGATGGCGCCATGGCATGGCGGCGCCGCGAGCCTGACCACCGAGTTCATCAAGAAATATCCGGCCGAAACCAAAAAATTCATCGCCGCCTATACCAAGGGTGTCGACCTGGTGAAAAACAAGCCTGCCGAGGCACGCCCTTATCTCAAGGGGTACACAGCCATCGAAGGACCGCTGACCTCGGAAGTGCCGATGTCGAACTACATGTTCTCCAGCGAATTCAAGGCTCCCGACATCGCCTACTTCCAGAAGTTCTACGATCTGTTCTCCGACAAGGGTATTTTCGAGAAGCGCGTCCTGGTCGAACCCCTCCTGTACAAGGGTTGATCCATGGCGGCCAACCTCGCCGAGACACCGTGGACCGCCCAGAATCCGGCTGCCCCGGTGCAAAAGTCGTTTCCCTGGGGAAAGCTGCTGCCCTTCGTGGGCCCGATCATCCTTTTCATCATCTGGGATCTTGTGGTCAGGGTGGGGTGGATCAAACCCATTCTCCTTCCGACACCTTCATCGACGCTGCAGACGATGATCACGGGTCTTGCCGGCGGGCCGCTGCTGACGGACTTCGGCGTCACTGTCTGGCGCACGCTTCAGGCGTTCCTGATTGCCGCTGTGGTCGGCGTTCCCCTGGGCGTCGTACTGGGCAGCAACGAGCGCGCCTATCGCAGCGTGGAGTTCCTGATTGATTTCTTCCGTTCCACGCCATCGTCGGCGCTGATCCCTCTGTTCCTGATGATCTTCGGCGTTTCGGACATCAACAAGGTGGCGATTGCCGCTTTCGGCGCGCTGCTGATCGTGCTGTTCAACAGCGCCTACGGCGTGATCAATGCGCGAAAGCAGCGCGTCATGGCGGCCAAGGTCATGGGTGCCTCGCGCTGGCAGATATTCAAGGATGTGCTGATCTGGGAGAGCCTGCAGCCCACCTTTGTCGGCCTGCGCTCGGCGGTGTCAATGGCGCTGGTGATTGTCATCGTTGCCGAGATGTTCATCGGATCGGATTCGGGCCTTGGTCACCGCATCATCGATGCGCAGCAGGTGCTCAATGTGAAGAGCATGTATGCCTCCATCCTTTCCGCGGGCGCCCTGGGCTATGCGCTCAACATCCTGTTTCTTCTCATCGAGAAACGCATCGTCCACTGGAGCGGGAGATAGGCATGGAAGTCCTCAATGCAGCCGTCGTTCCAGACGTCCCGGCTCGCCGCTTTGTGCCCGGCCCCGCGGGCACGCACATCACCATTCGAGGACTGACCAAGTACTTCGCCGGTTGGCCGCTCTACCAGGATTTTGACCTGGACATCCCGAAAGGCAAGATCGTTTCGGTATTCGGACCCAACGGCTGCGGCAAGTCGACCCTCATCAACATGATTGCCGGGCTGACGCCCATCGACTCGGGTGACATCCTGTTCGACGGCAAGTCGCTGGCCGAAACCAAGATCGGTTACGTCTTCCAGAACTACCGCGAGGCGATGTTTCCCTGGATGCGCACCATCGACAACATTGCCTACCCGCTGAAACTTGAGGGCAAATCCAAAGCCGAAGTCGACAGGCGCATGGAGGAACTGGTGGCGTCTTTTGACGTCAAGTTCGACTTGCGCCGCTATCCGTACGAACTCTCGGGCGGACAGCAGCAGACCGCATCCATCATGCGTGCCCTGGCGCCACGGCCCGAAGTGGTGTTTCTCGATGAGCCATTTTCAGCGCTGGATTACGAGATGACACTCTTCATCCGCGAGAAGCTGCAGGAAGTCTTCATGCAGACCGGCACCACCATGCTCCTGGTGTCACACGATCTCGAAGAGGCGGTCTACCTCGCCGACCAGATCCTGCTGCTGACCAAGCGGCCCACGAAAATCGCGGAGATCCTCAGCTACGGTGATCCACGGCCGCGCACCGTGGCGACCCTGTCAGAGGCCAGCTTTATCAGCGCGAAAAAACAAAGCCTGGAAATATTCCAAAGGGAAGTGCGGCGCTGATCAGGTCCCGTCGCCCGGCCTTGCCAGGTCAGATGATCGGCGCAATCGATTTCCGCTCAGCCGAAATCCTTTTTCGGTGCACCCGCGACATAGGCGTTGAAATAGCCGGGCAGGATGCTTGAGCCGCCGTCCACGGCTATGGATTGTCCGGTGATGAACGCAGCTTCCCGGGTGGCCAGCCAAGCCGCCATCCAGCCGATGTCGACCGGTTCGCCTATGCGCATCACCGGATTGCGCGCGGCGCCTTCCTGAATATCTTCGGCACTTCGCTTCAGCTTGCGTGCAGTTTTCATGATGCCGCCGCAGCAGATGGCATTCACCGTGATCCCGTGTCTGCCCACCTCGGTGGACAGATGGCGGGTCAATCCTTCAAGACCGGCCTTGGTGGCGGAGTAATCGGCACCGTTCGAAAAGCTCACGCGCGGGCCGGCGATGGAAGAAATGTTGATGATGCGCCCGAAGCGCTGGCCGCGCATGATGGGCACGACCGCCTTGCTCATCAGAAACGGGCCTGTGAGGTTGAGGTTGATGGTTGTCTGCCACTCTTCCAAAGGCATGCGCTCCACCGCAATGGCTTTTCCACCCCGTGCGGCGTTGTTGACCAGGATATCCAGACGGCCAAAATGCGCCGCGGTCTTTTTAACCATGTCAGCGGACTGCTGGGGGTCGGAGACACTGCCGACCACCGCGAAGGCCTCCAGTCCGAGTCGCTTGAATTCTTCAACGCAGCGTGCGGCCGCATCCGCGTCAACGTCGTTGACGGCGACACGAGCGCCTTCCCTTGCAAGGCGCATTGCAATTTCGCTGCCGATCCCCGGTCCCACTTCAGCGACACCACTGATACCCTGGCCCGCACCAGAACCTGTGACCAGCGCCACCAACCCCTCAAGACTTCCAGCCATTGCTTTCTCCTGGTTCGCTTTATATTCGTTTTTGCATTGACATGAACCTCTGTTCGACTTCCAGATCGCGTCTCATGCACTGCGTTTTTTTATTCTTTCGGGAATGCCGGTCACAAGATTTATTTGATTCCGGCAATTGCGAAGACTAATCTAAAGGCCTGAATCCTGTGAACCCTGGAGAAGCATGATGGAACGACGCCTCACCCTGACACTGTTGGCGGCACTGTGTGCCCCGGCGATCGCCATTGCGCAATCGGCTTCCTCCATGCGCCTGTTTACTGCATTCGTCCCCGGCGCGAGTGGCGATGCCATGGCTAGGGCCATTGCCGAAAAAATGAGATCGTCCCTGGGCGAAACGGTGATTGTGGAACCCAAGGCCGGAGCAGGGGGGCGCATCGCATTGGAGCAACTGAAGGCGGCCAAGCCTGATGGCAGGACGCTGGTCTTGAGTTCGCTCACACCACTGACCGCGTATCCGTGGCTTTACGCGAAGCTCAACTACGATGCGTTTGCCGATTTCGAGCCGGTGGCCCATGTCGCGACATTCAAATACGTCTTCGCTTTGGCGATGGATGTGAAAGCGAACAATCTCGCTGAATTTGTTTCACTGGTGAAAAGCAACAGCAAATACGGGTTCTATTCCTCGCCATCGCAGGGGGGCGGGGCGCACCTGGCCGCTGAAGCCTTTGCGCGAGCAGCCGGTATCACCATGGGCTACGTCGGTTACAAGGGAACGGCCAACGCCATTACCGACATGCTGGGCGGTCAGTTGCCGGCCATGATCGGCAACGCCGCTGATTTCATTGAACTCACGACCCGGGGCAAGCTCAAGGTGATCGGCGTAGCCAATGCCGAACGCTCACGCCATCTTCCCCAGGTGCCTACATTCCGGGAGCAGGGCTACGACATTGAAGCCGGAGGATGGTTTGCGATTTATGCGCCGGCGAAAACGCCCGCCCCGGCCATCGCGCGCGCGTCCAAAGCCATCATTGACGGGGTGAACGAACCGGACGTCAAGGCACTGGGCGACCGTCTCGGCCTGGAAGTGACCGGCCTCGGACCGAAGGAACTCGCGGCCATGCAGAAAAAGGAATATGACCTGAGCGGCAGCCGGATCAGGGCCTTCGGATTCAAGGCCGAGGATTAGCCGGCCCGCCAGTTAAATTCAGGGCACCGTCACGGCAATCACGTAATCCGGCACCCCCATAGGCGAAGGGTTGACAGGTGTCTGCTGTCCCTTGGTCAGTTCGTCAACACGATCGGAGACGTAGAAATCGAGCATCTTGTGGGTAATCCGACCGCGATGTTTCAGATCTGCCTGCCCGCTCAGGCCTTCCACCAGTGCCTTGGTAAACGCACCATTGCCCCAACTCTGATCCTCAAGCGAGACCTGTTTTCCCGTTGATGACGCAAGAACCACAAGTCCGTATTCCGGACTCGACAGTTCGTTCAGGATGCCGTTGACGTCATTGGAAAATCCGCGACGCCCGCCCATGACGTCACCGGACTGGCAAGTATCAACGAACAGCAGGCCCTTTCCCTGCAAGTTGCCGAGTTTCGTCCGGATTTCACTGAAAGGGACGCTCGTCGATTCCAGTCGATCAACATTCACATTGGCCGGGAGAAAGTAATACCGGCCACGGTCATCGCTGATGCCGTGCCCCGCAATGAATGCCATGCCAACATCCTTGTCCGTGACGCTTTTCTGAAGCCAGTTGAAACCTTCAATGACATTGGCTGCCGTGGCATCCCGATCCGTCAGGCCGCGCACAATCACATCGCGATACAGGCGGCCTTTTTGCCGCAGCATGGTTGCGATGAAATCCTTCGCATCCTTGGCTGCCAGATTCAGGCGGATCTCCGGATCGACATAATTCGAGACGCCCACTGAAAGGACATACAACACCGGTCGACTGTCGACTGGCGCCGGGGGAGGCGCATCCAGTTTTATTTTCAGCGTGGCCGGCGCGCTGGTGCCATTCCGGTTTTCCGCAAACAACAGGATTTCGCTTTCACCGGATGGCAAAGTAACAACGATCTCCTTTTCCTCAACCGTATTGGCGGAGGGAATGCCTCTCGACGCGCTGGAAAGACCATTCACGCGGGCCCGAACATTCGTGATCGGGGCATCGCTTGTGGTGCGCACGATATATTTCACGGAAACCGTGGCTGATTTGACCGTGGCACCCGGCGATGGGGAAAGAATCGTGATCACGGGAGGCAGCAGGGAACTCAGGTCGACCACGGTTTGCGCCGCCTCGACTGTGGTTGGTCCTCCGGCTTCGTCGTCCGGATTCAAGGTGGTTTGCACGGGATCCGCCGCGGGCTTTGGCGGGGATGGCTTGTCGTTTGGCCCGGCGACGGGGACAGGCGGTGCTTGGGGCTGCGGTTTGATTGCGACTGTAATGTCGGGAAGCTGCGGTTTGATCGGAGCCACGACGATCGGGGCGTCCGGTTTGGGCTGCGGAGGCGCCACGGGTATCGAAACGACGGGTGCGACGGGCCGGGGTGGTTCGGGTTTTACCGGTT
>CAIUKQ010000114.1 GCA_903899705.1 uncultured beta proteobacterium | reverse complement strand
GCGCTACGTGCATGAGCAACTGCTGACCGGGCCGGTGCAGTCGCTGCACGATCTGTTCCCCAAGGAAGCTTTTGAAATACAGTTGCCGCTGCCGAAGTTTCACAAAACCATTTACGGCTTCTAGGGAGATGACAAGAACATGCCACACATGACAGTCCGGGGACACAGCCTCAATTACAAGATCGTCGGAAACCAAGGGCCCTGGGTCGCCCTCACCCCTGGCGGCCATCGCGGCATGGACGGCGTCGAATCGCTCGCCGAAACAATCGCATCTGCGGGTTACCGCGTGCTCATTCACGACCGGCGCAACTGCGGCCTCTCGGACATGGCCTTCGATGACTCGCAATCCGAGTTCGACACCTGGGCCGATGACCTGCACGCCATGATGAAGGAGCTGAACGCGTTACCGGCGTATATCGGCGGCAGCTCCTCGGGATGCCGGCTCTCGCTCAAGTTCGCGCTGAAATATCCGCAATCGGTGAAGGCGCTACTGTTGTGGCGCGTCACCGGCGGACCGTTTGCGGTGAACCGCCTGCAGCACGAGTACTACGGCAAGTATCTCGAGGCGGCCGAAAAAGGCGGCATGGCCGAAGTCTGCAATACCGGCCACTACCAGGAGCAATGCGCGCTGAATCCTGCGAACCGCAAGGTGCTGATGGCCACAGACGTGAAGCACTTCATCAACACCATGCGCGTCTGGCGAACCGCGTTCCTTGAATCGGCGCAGACGCCGGTCATTGGCGCCACCGAGGCTCAGCTCAAGAGCATTACTGTGCCCACCTGCATAGTGCCCGGCAACGACAACACCCACCCGCTTCGGGTCGGCCGGCATCTGAACGAAATACTTAATAGAATCAGTGAGTTGCATATCATGTATCCGGAGCATCAGGATGTCGACCTGATCCCCGGCGAGGAATGGATTCCGCGTGAGGGTGAGATGGCGGCGATCTTCATCGACTTTCTGAAGCGTGTTGGTGCGCACACGCCGGCCTGAGCCAAGCAGAGCTCGACGATGATGAATCAACGTATCGCAGTCATCGGCATACTGACTGCGGCAACCCTGCTTCCCGCAAGCGGCGCCGCTCAGAGCTATCCCGCCAAGCCGATCAAGATCGTGGTGCCCTTCGCACCCGGTGGCGTGGACATCACCGCGCGCCTGCTGCAACCGAAAATGCAGGAAGACCTCGGGCAGCCCATCGTCATAGAGAACCGGCCCGGCGCAGGCGGTGTCACCGGTTCGGTGGCCGTCTCGAAATCACCACCCGATGGCTATACCCTGCTGATGACCGCATCGGGCACGCTCATCTCCACGCCGCTGCTGGCCACCAAACCCGCCTTCGACCCCATTAATGATTTCTCACCCATCACCGTGGTGTTTCAGGCGGTGAGCACGCTGGTGGTGAACGCCGCCCTGCCCGTGAACTCGGTGAAGGAACTAGTGGACTACGCGCGCCGCAATCCGGGCAAGGTGGGATTCGCAAGCCCCGGCATCGGCACCAACCAGCACATGGACGGCGAAGTGTTCAAGGTGATTGCAAATCTCGACATCTTTCACGTGCCCTACAAGGGCTTCGGCCCGCTGATCCAGGATCTCGTCGCCGGGCATGTGCAACTGAGCTTCGTCACCTACGCCAACATCCGCCCGCAGCTTTCCTCGGGCAAGGTGAAGATCATTGCCGTGGGCGACGCGAAGCGCTACCACTCGCTGCCCGACACCCCCACCATCGCCGAAACGCTTCCCGCCTATCAGCGTGTGCCCGGCTGGAGCGGCGCCCTCCTCGGCCCGCCCGGTCTGCCCAAGGCGATTTCCACGCGCCTGCACAGCGCCGCCCTCAAGGCCATCAACACACCCGAAGTCCGCGCGAAACTCGATGAAGGCGGCTCGCTGGTGATGGGCATCACACCTGACGAATTCACCGCGCTGCTCAAGACCGACCTTGAGCGCGTCGGGAAGATCATCAAGTCCCTGGGCATCAAGGTGGATGAATCCTGACGAAATTGCCTTGCCAGATTGACAGCGACTCTTGCAACCGCCTAAGGTCCAGTGACAGCATTCTCGATAAATGATTTCAGCCCGAGGCGAAATTGAATACTCGAAAGCGCACGAAGTATGTCCACGAAGGCCGGTACGTTGCTGAGGTTGACGTTCAGTTGCTCGACGACGAATCCGGCTGGGCACCCTATCTGACCGTTGAAGATGCTTGCCGCTTGGACGACGTGCGCGAAGCCTTGCGCAAAGACGATGTTTCAAGCGCTGCAAAGTTCGCAAGAGTATTTACGCTACAACCCGTTGCCGCTTCGAGCCAAGGAAACTTTGAATAACCCGCACCGCATCGACGTCCACCACCACCCCTCCCCGCCCAGCTACATCGCCGCGCGCGACCAGCGCAACCGCTCCTCGGCGTGGAAGCAGGAACAGTGGAGTCCGCAGAAATCGCTGGATGACATGGATGAAGGCGGCGTGGCCACCGCGGTGCTGTCCCTGCCGCACCCGGTGAGCATCTGGCCCGCCGACATCGAAGAGGGCCGCCGCATGGCGCGCGAGTGGAACGAATACATGGCGCAGATGGCGCGCGACTACCCGGGCCGCTTCGGCGTCTTCGCCGCCCTGCCCATCCTCGACATCGAAGGCAGCCTGCGCGAAGCCGAATACGCCCTCGACACCCTGGGCGCGGCAGGCATCGGCCTCATGACCAACATCGGCGACCGGTGGCTGGGCGACCCGCACTACGCACCCCTGTTCGAAGAACTCAACCGGCGCAAAGCCGTCATCTACACCCACCCCGTCGCACCGGCCTGCTGCACGAGCATGCTCCCCGACCTGGGCGACGCCACCATCGAATACGGCACCGATACCACCCGCGCCATCGCCCGCATGATGTTCAGCGGCTCCGCCGCCCGATACCCCGACCTGCGCGTCATCTTCTCCCACGCCGGCGGCACCATGCCCTTCCTCGCCGAACGACTCATCCGCGCGCCCTCACTCTCCAAAGACAACCTCGGCGCGCGCGTACCCAACGGCGTCCTGCATGAATTGCAAAAGTTCTACTACGACACCGCCCAGACCTCGCAGCCCTATGCGATGGCGTCTGCGCGCAAAGTGATCCCGACATCGCAACTGCTGTTCGGCACCGACTTCCCGTATCGCACATCAAAAGAACATGCGTTGGGGTTGTTGCTGTGCGGGTTTAATGAGACGGAACTGCGGGCGATTGAGCGGGGAAATGCGGAGAGATTGTTGGCGGGCCTTGTTTCCTGAGGCGGTGTTGCAATATTGCGTGGTTGAGCATAACGTTTTGAATATTAGAGGGTTTTTACCTCTCACACACCCACATGGAAATCGTTCATCGGCATAGGCCGTCAACGAAGATTGTCAACCAATTCACGTTAGGCCCTATGAATCGTCTTCCCGCAATCACACTAGCAACCGCGTGCCTGTCACTGGGCGGCTGCTATGCAGAAGGGCATTCTTACTTCCTAGGCGACGGTGAGACTGAGCGTTTCGCCTCGATGGCGCGTTGCGAGGCGCAGGCCACTACCAAATATCAAGATGGTGGCCCAATGTATTCTGGCTACAAATGTAAAGAACGGCTATTTTTTCTCACGCTGGAAGAACGCGACTACCAGAGCGGAAAACTCGCAGGCACAATCAAGTGAACGCGCAAGCCGGGCGTAATATCTGCTTCGGAGCGTAACGCAGCGTGGCATCAGCTTCGGTGTGCAACAGGGCCTAACCAATCGTTCAAGCCGACTGCCGGAATCTTGTCGACTTTGTAGCTACTGCCGTCGGCCGGCAGCGGCATAACTCAAGCGTTAGATTGCCATGACAAACGAAGATTTGGAGGACGCGAAGTTTTTCAACACGTTTGCTAATTCTGGAACCCGATGGGATCGCGATCCTACTTGCTGGAGGTACATGGATTTCTTGAGCCTACTCGCCATTCTCCAGAACGACGCTCTCCACTTCACGCATATCACAGATCTGTATCGATATGACACCCATGAAGGTACAGGAGGGCTGCTCACCAACGTGGTGAACAACCAGATAACGCCTAGCATCATGGTGGCACCACCGGACCCTCGCTTTGAAAAACAGAACCGCAAAGAGATCGAAGGAATCAAGGCCGAATTGCGAATCCCGCTCGCTGAACAACTGCCGAAGTTCCGAGAGAAGGTTAAGCAGTGGGACAAAGAAAACGACGCCGTCTACATAAGCTCATGGCACACGAACGCGATTGACTCCGACTTTATGTGGAGAATCTACGGAAAGTATGAGTACGGATTCGCTGTTGTGTCTTCTGTGCAAGACTTGGTTTGCTCGATCACCGATGGGGGTGCTGATCTCCAGAAGATTGGATGTGGCTTTGTTCTGTACCCAACCCAAGACGAGCGCATCCGAGACAAGCCAGAGAAGGCCATGGGGAGCTTCGCCGCCTTTATGATTAAGTCGCCGCAGTATTCGCCTGAAAACGAGTTCCGAGTATTCGTCAAGGGAAAGAAGCGGGTGCCTTCTTGCGACTTCAAGGTCAACCTGCGAAAGCTAGTACACAGTATCCGTATCTCACCTCTAGTTCCACGGTGGGCTGTGCGGCCACTACTGGAGACTTTGAACCCGCTTTGTAGGGCGAAGGGATTGGCTATGGTTGAAAGCGGCATTGGATCGCTCAGAGAGATCTAACTTCCGCATGCACCTGACCTGCTACAGCGGGCTTCGCCCGCTTTCGCTGGCAGGTGCTGCGGAGCGTTATGCGTAAAGCTCTTTGCCATGGCGAATAACTGGAACATCCCTGCTTGGCTAGAAACGGAAGTCCGTGCCCGAGATAAAGCGTGCGTCTACTGCGACACACCATTTACTTCTCCCAAAGATTGCCGGTCTTGGTCGCGAAAGCCTTTATAAGGCACTGACGCCCGGCGCCAAGCCGCGCTACGACACCATGCTCAAGCTGCTTCACGCCCTCGGCGTCAAACTCTCGGCCTCCCCAGTCCATTCGTAAGCATCTTGCCGGCCCCATCGCGAGGTCCATCTATTCATTGGTTCGGACGTCAAGGCACACGCGCCTCAACCCGAACGGCGAGGGGCTTAGTAATGAAATCGCAACTGCGCGATCAGCAGCGCATCCCCTTCCACGCGATAAACCATGCGATGCTCATCCGTAATCCGGCGTGACCAGAAACCGGAAAGCGCGTGCTTCAACGGCTCTGGTTTGCCAATTCCTTCGAAGGGCTCGCGCTGTGTCTCGGTTATCAGCTTGTTGATTCGCTCAACCATGCGCCGGTCCTGCTTCTGCCAGTATTGATAGTCTTCCCAGGCCTCGTCGGCGAAGATCAGCTTCACTTCACAAGCTTCCGTTCGACGCCTTTCCCGGTGTTCAGTTGCGCGGAAGCGGTGAGAAGGCGCCTGGCGTTCGCGGGTGTGCGCAAAAGATGCGCGGTTTCCTCCAGCGCCTTGTAGTCTTCAAGCGAAAGCATCACAACAGACTGCTCGCCGTTGCGGGTAATGATCAGGGGTTCGTGATCTTCGCAGACGCGATCCATTGCGCTGGCGAGATTGGCACGAACGGTGGTGTAGGTGATGGCATCCATGGCAGGCCTCCAAATATGTACATATTACTGTACATATTTAGCCGAACATTGTCCAGCGCGGCTATTCGCACCCCCAAACCCGGATTGGCCCAGGCCCCGATCGACTGATGAAGAAGACCCGCGGCACGACGGGGCCTCCAAAGGCGAGAACCATCGGAATTGGGCATGCCTCTTGCTCTAGCTAAAGGCACCAAGGTGCCGGGCTCGGACAGCCAGGCGACGTCCCATTCCTGATCGGAGAATTCTCATGGCTTCTACCCGCCTGTATTCAACCCTTTTTGCGGTCGCACTGGCCGGTTTCAGCGGAAACCTCCTCGCCCAAGCGTGGCCCACGAAGCCCGTGAAACTGGTCGTCACCTTTGCGCCGGGCGGGTCGAGCGACATTGTGGCGCGGCTGATCAGCGGCCCCCTGCAGGACCGCCTGGGCCAACCCGTTGTGGTCGACAACCGCCCGGGTGCAGGCGCAATCATTGGCGCCACCGAAGTGGCGCGTGCTGCACCAGATGGATACACCCTGATGCTCTCAAATAGTGCGCCCATCAGCATTTCCCCGTTCATGCTGGAGCAAATGACCTATGACCCAGTGAAGAGCTTCACTCATGTTTTCTACATCGGTTCGGTCGCCAACGTGTTTGTGCTCAACCCCTCCGTACCCGCCAAGACCTTTGGGGAGCTGATCAGCTGGATCAAGGCCCAGCCCAACCCGGTGAACTACGGCTCGGGCGGCATCGGCTCCATCGGCCATATCGTCGGGGAAACCATGAAACTCGACCATGGATTGAAAATGGAGCATGTGGGCTACAAGGGCAGCTCGCCCATGCATACTGATCTTCTAGGGGGCAGCATCAAGATGGCCATCGACACCCTCCCGCAAAACGTGCCCTTCATCAAGGACGGAAAACTGCGCGCGGTGGCGGTGACCTCCCCGACCCGCGCCGCCATGACCCCCGATGTGCCCACAGTGCTGGAACTGGGGCAAAAGAAACTTCTCGCGGAGAATTTCCTCGGGGTGTCAGCGCCCGCCAACCTGCCGCGCCCTGTTTCAGACCGTTTGTACAACGCCATGTCTGAAGTCATGTCCAATCCGCTGGTGCAAAAGCGCATGGAAGAAATGGCTGTTGCCGGCCGGAAAATGACACCCGCAGAGTTCACCAAATTCGTATCCGACCAGGTCACCGAATGGGCCCCGGCCGTCAAGGGCTCGGGTGCGAAACTGAACTGATCGTTTAAGAAGCAGATCGAAACCATGCCCGGAATTTCCATTCATGTCGTTGATGTGTCGCGGGGCATTGTCGCCAGCGGCATGCAGGTTGAATTGCATGCACTGGGACCGGCACCCCGCCAGATTGCAAAGGCAAGGGTGGCAGCCAGCGGCCTTCTTGAGGCCGCGGCGCTTGGAGAAGTTTTCTCACCCGGCGAATACGAAGCGGTATTTGACGTGGCCGACTATTACCTGGATCAGGGCATTGCGCTGCCGGCTGTGCCGTTCCTTGGCCGGGTGGTGTATCGATTCGGCATTGCGGATTCTGCGCAGCACTACCACCTCCCTTTCAAAGTCACGCCTTGGGGCTATTCCTGTTTTCGCGGCGGTGCCTGAGATCCGGACGGGGTGGGGCGTCGCAAAGACATCGCGCTAGCGTCCTACCGGGAGATCCCCTGATTTTCAACCGGCACAGGCCCCGCCAGAGCCCTCGCGCGATGCAATAATGGCGGCCCCACGGGAGCCGTAATGAAAAGAATTGCCATCGAGGAACACTTCACCACGAAGGGGTATCAGGACCACCTGCGCTCGCGCACGGCCTATCCTCGCATCGAAACGATGACGGCCGGGGACGGCACAATGACCGAGCGACTCGCCCGCAGCCCGAAGAGCGCGCGCCCGATCACGCAAAAACTCAATGGCCGGCTGCTCAACCTGGGCCCCGCACGCTTTGCCGAGATGGATCGCGCTGGCATCGACATGCAGGTGGTGATGCTGGCAGGACCCGGGGTGGAGGACCTCATGGACATCCCCAATGCCAACGCGCAGTCACGCGACATCAACGACGAACTGGCCGCGGCCTGCAGGGCGCACCCGGACCGGCTGGCCGGATTTGCCACGCTCTCCTACGGTGACCCGAAGGAAGCAGCAAAGGAATTGCAACGCTGCGTGACGCAACTGGGCCTGAAGGCCACCAAGATCAATTCGCATGTTGATGGCGAATACCTGGATGGCGAAAAGTACTGGCCGCTCTTCGAGGCGGCCGAAAGCCTTGACGTACCCATTTACATCCACCCCAAGGAGCCGCCAAAGGCGCTGCGCGAGTTGCTGGGCTACCCGGTGCTGGGCGGGGCCATGTGGGGCTTCCAGGCCGATGTGAGCCTGCATGCACTGCGCCTGATGTGCGGCGGCGTGTTCGAGCAGTTTCCGAAATTGAAGATCATCCTCGGCCACTTGGGCGAAGGCATTCCGTTCTGGCTGTGGCGCATCGACAACATCTGGTCACGCAGTGCAAGGAAATATCCCCAGCGCCCTCCGGGCGAATATTTCCGCGAGAACTTTTATGTCACCACGAGCGGCATGTTCGGCCGCGACGCCTTTGACTGCGTCTACCGCGTACTGGGCGCCGACCGGATACTGTATGCCGTTGATTATCCTTATGAAATTATCGAAGAAGGAGCGGCATTCATGGATGCCGTGGACATCCCGGAGGCTGACAAAGCGAAGATCTGCCACCTCAACGCCGAAAAGCTTCTCAAGCTGTAGAGGAGGTACATGATGGGTTCCAATGATTCCCTGCTGAACATGGCTTCGCTGATTGACGACCGTGTCGGCGATGGTGTGTTCCGGGTCCGCAAAGAAATCTATACCGATCCCGCGCTCTATGACCGCGAAATCAAGCGACTGTTCGAGGGCGGATGGATATTCCTGTGCCACGAGAGCCAGATCCGCGCAGCCGGCGATTACTTCACCACCCATGCGGGCAGGCAACCGGTGTTCGTGCTGCGCCAGGACGACGGATCACTGCGCGCGTTCCTGAATGTTTGCCCGCATCGCGGTTCGATTCTGCTGCCCTTGCGCCAGGGAAAGATCCAGGGCTCCATCAACTGCCGTTTTCACGGGTGGGCGTTCGGCCCGGGTGGGGAATGCGAGGGCATCACTTTCGAGCGCGCCGGCGGTTATCCGGGCGGCCAAGCGGACAAGCGCCATTTCGATCTCACGCCGCTTGCGCGCCTCGAGAGTTATCGCGGCTTTGTGTTCGGCAGCCTCGCGCCGGTCAGTGAATCGCTGGCTGATTTCCTGGGCAGCACGCGCCCCTTCATCGACCTGTTTGTGGACCAGTCACCGCAGGGCATCGAGGTGCTGCGCGGCGCATCCACCTACGTCTGCCACCACAACTGGAAAATGCAGGTGGAGAACGTGCCAGACGGTTACCACGTGCCCACCGTGCACCGCACCTTCGGCACCACCATGGCAAAACGCCAGCTGCGGCCGGGATACGAGGGCCTTCTGCAGACCGAGACCGGACGCATCAGTGGAAACGTGAAGAACGGATGCTATGACCTCGGGCGCGGGCACATGCTGCTGTGGGCGGATCGCGCCACACCGGAGGCGGCCCCGCTTTATCCATCCACGGCGGAAATCGAGAAGAATTTTTCCGCAGAGAAAGCCCTGTGGATGCTGCGACGCGGGCGCAACCTCATGGTGTTTCCGAACCTGGTGCTGAACGACCTTGCCTCCACGCACTTGCGCACACACCGCCCGCTGGGGCCGGACCGCACCGAGGTCACGGTCATGTGCATTGCACCCGTGGGTGAGTCGCGCGAGGCGCGCTACGCGAGGCTCAGAAAATTCGAGGATTTCTTCCTGCTCACCGGCATGGCCACCTCCGATGACCTGGTGTCGCTCAACATCGTGCATGAAGGTGCGCTGGCCGAAGCGCGGCCGTGGATCGACTTTCAGCGCGGCATCGCCACGATGAAGCCGGGTGCGGATGAGGCGGCGCGCCAACTGGGTGTGGTGCCGGATTCGCATAACACCAGCTGGACCCACGAGACCCCCTATCACGGTCTGTATCGCCACTGGCTGCGCAGCCTGAGCGCGGAGGCCTGATGGACATGCATCTTGAACACGAGGTCGCAAGGCTGTTTTCGCTCGAAGCCCATTTTCTGGATCGCAAGCAATGGAAGGATTGGCTCAACCTGTACCTTGAGGATGCCGAGTTCTGGGCGCCGGCCTGGGCGGGCGAGGAAGAACTCACCAACGATCCCTGGAACGAGCTGAGCCTGATTTACCTGCGCGGACGCGGCGGTCTGGAAGACCGTGTGTCGCGCATCGAAGCGCGCGATTCTCTGGCCTCGGTGCCGCTGGACCGCACCGCCCACCTTGTGAGCAATGCCCTGGTCCACGCGACCCTGCAAGACGGCAGCATTGAAGCGTCCTCCTCGTGGATCACCCATGTGTACGGCGTTCGCGGCACGGCCACACTGGGCGGCTACTCGGATTACACCTTGCGGCGCACCGATGGCCAGCTGCGCATTGCAAAGAAGCGTGTCGTGATGATCAACGATCGCCTGGAAATTCCCGTGGATATTTACCACCTGTAAATCGATTGGAGAAAACGACCATGGCCAAAGGCAAGAAGAAGAAAGCGGGCGCTGCAGTCAGGGCGAATAAGAAAACGACGCCCCGAAAAGCACCGGCAAAAAAGGTGTCTGCCAAACCGGCTTCACGTAAAAGCGCCGCCACCCGGACTGCCGCCAAACCCGCCCTAGCCCGGCGTTCGCCCGGCAAGGTCAAGCTCTCAATGATGACGGGGAAGTACGAGATCGTGCGGGCACTGCTCGATGGCACGGTACAACCCAAGGGCATCGAGATCGTCCCCGCGCGCTATCCGGGCAGCCGCGACATCCACACGCGGGTGGCGGTGGGTGACGGGGCCGACATCAATGAATTCAACGGCGGGCAGTACTGCATTGTGAAGGACATGGGACGCGACATCATCGGCATCCCCGTTTTTCTGCACCGCCGCTTCCGGCACGGATTCATCTTCATCAACAAGAATGCCGGCATCAAAAGCCCGAAGGACCTGATCGGTCGGCGCATCGGCATGAACTCCTATGGCCCTGCGGCCCACTACTGGATGCGCGGCCACCTGGAGCACGATTTCGGCGTGCCGCACCGGTCCATAACCTATGTGGTGGAACGCCATGAAGATGTGAAGTCGATCGAACCGCCCGCCGACCTGAAAATCGAACTGCTGCCCAAGGGAAAGGATGTCGAGCAGATGTTGCTCGACGGTGAACTCGATGTGATCATGGCGCCGGGCGTGCCCAAGGCGGCCGCCGAGCGCGACCCGCGCATCGGCCACCTTTGGGAGAATTATGTTGATGTGGAAAAGAATTATTTCCGCCGCACCGGCTTTTTTCCCATCATGCACATCACCACCCTGCCCCAGGAGATCGTGGCGAAACACCCCTGGGTGGTCGAGAGCCTCACGCACGCGTTTGAGGAGGCCAAGCAACTGGCATTCAAACGACTGGCCAATCCCCGCATCGTGCCGCTTGCCTGGTTTCGCACCGATTGGGAAGAAGAGCGTCACTTCCTCGGACGCGATCCCTGGGAGTACGGGCTGTCGGAGGTCAACAGGAAAAACTATGACCTGCTCGCCCAGTTTGTACACGAGCAGGGTATGACGAGCCGGCGCATGACACTGCAGGACCTGTTCGCGAAAGAAGCCTTCGAATTGGATTTGCCGTTGCCGCTGAAACATCCGGTCGAATACGATTTCTAAATGCGCGATTTTTAAATGCACGATTTCCAAACGCTCAATTTTTGAACACGTGATTTGTGGGCCCGCGATGACGGACAAATTTGACGGTACGGTGTTCCGCCGCGGCGATGCCGGATACGAAGAAGCGCGGCGTGGACACATGTGGAACGCACGCGTCCCGGCGCGCTACCCGGACGTCGTCGTGCAGACGGGCAGCGAAAATGACGTGGTGCTCGCCGTTCGCATGGCCAGGCGAGAAGGTCTCCGGATCGCCATGCGTTCGGGTGGACACAGCTGGGCTGCCAATTTCCTGCGCGAGCGCGGCATGCTGCTTGACATGGGCCGGTTGCAGGAATGGAGCATCAACATCCGCGCCAGGACCGCGTGGGTGCGGCCGGGCGTGATCGGCACCGACCTCAATCGCGCGCTCCGGGCACACGGTCTTTTCTTTCCCACCGGTCACTGCATGAGCGTCGGTCTTGGAGGGTTTCTCCTTCAGGGCGGATTCGGCTGGAACTCGCGATTGTGGGGACCGGCCTGCGCCAGCGTCACGGGTATTGACGTGGTGACTGCCGACGGCGAACTGGTGCATGCCGATGCGACGCAAAACAGCGACCTGTACTGGGCGGCGCGCGGCGCGGGACCGGGGTTTTTCGGCGCGGTCACCCGATTTCATCTGGCGCTTCGCCCAAGGCCCAAAGTAATGATGAACAGCGTTTATCACTATCCGATCGAAGTGATGGACGAGATCTACACCTGGGCGGCGGCCATTCGCCCGCAACTGCCGCGCATCATGGAACCGCTGGTGTTCATGAGGCGCGATCTATTCGGTCACTCCGGACCGGGATTGCTGGTGATGGGGCCGACCATGGCCGATACCCGTGAAGAAGCGGTGGCCGCCCTCGCACTCCTGGAAACCTGTCCCGTGCTGGACCGGGCGATTTCCCGCGAGGTCAACCTAGAGACTGAACTGGAAGAACTGCTCTCGGGGGGCGAGCAGATGCTGTACTGGAAAGAGCACCGCTACGCCGCCGACAACCTTTGGACCAATGCGTCCGCGCGAGAATTACTGCCCGCCATGCACCGCATTGCGGAATCCCTGCCCGGCGTCCCTTCTCACATGATGTGGATATTGTGGGGACCCGAGCAGGAATTGCCCGATATGGCGTTTTCCATGCAGGGCGACATCTATGTCGCGGTGTACTCGGTGTGGGACGATCCCGCGGAGGATCGCAAACACCAGGCCTGGGTTACCGATCGCATGCACGACCTGGAACCGTTGGGAAAAGGCATCCAGCTTGCCGATGAGAACCTGGCGGCAAGGCCGTTCCGATTCATGTCGGAAGAAAATCTTGCGCGGCTCGAATCGCTGCGTGCAAAACACGATCCGCAACGGCGGTTTCACAGTTACATGGAACCGGCGGCATAGACGGCCGCGAAAGTTCCGAACCGGCCGCTGCCCTTGCCGGCTGCAAACTATAATGATGTGCAACCTGAGCGCGCATCCGCTTTCTTTCCGAGACGCGCCAACCATTTTCCGGGGGAGAAAAGCATGAATAATTCGAACATCGATTCGCTGCGCAGAAAACTGGTCCTTGGCGCCGGTGCGGGCGTGCTGGCAGCACCATTTGCCGGCTTCGCGCAGGGCATATCCGGAAAGCCGGTGCGCATCATCCTCGGGCAGACGGCGGCCACCACGCCAGACCTCATCGCGCGCCTGCTTGCGCAGCGACTCCAGGCCAAATGGAACCAACCTTTTGTGGTGGAGAACCGAGG
>CAIUKQ010000113.1 GCA_903899705.1 uncultured beta proteobacterium | reverse complement strand
GCGGCGACATGCTGCGCGATTTCACCTATGTGGATGACATCGTGGAGGGCGTGATGCGCGTCACCGATCGACCGGCGGCGCCCGATCCCGTATGGCGCGCC
Organism: uncultured beta proteobacterium; assembly: GCA_903899705.1. GTDB lineage: Bacteria > Pseudomonadota > Gammaproteobacteria > Burkholderiales > SG8-39 > 2-02-FULL-62-17. The sequence goes on along the minus strand of CAIUKQ010000113.1, from coordinate 13,525 downwards.
GAGGCGCCGGATTCGGCCACCAGTTCGGCGCCCTACCGGAACTACAACATCGGCAACAGCTCGCCGGTGAAGCTGATGCGCTATATCGAAGTGCTTGAACAGTGCCTTGAAAAAAAAGCCCAATGCGAGATGCTGCCCATGCAGGCAGGCGACGTGCCGGCGACCAATGCGGATGTCTCGCGCCTTGAGCGGGACGCCGGTTACCGGCCGGGCACGCCGGTGGAAGTCGGTGTGCAGCGCTTTGTCGAGTGGTATCGCAAGTATTACAAAGTCTGATTCACTGATCGGAGAATCCCTTGCCCCTTATCAATCCGTTTCGCGGTTTGCGGCCCCTGCCGGAACGGGCCGCCGACGTCGCAGCGCCGCCCTACGATGTGCTGAACACCGAGGAGGCGCGTGCGCGCGCGGCCGGAAAGCCATGGAGCTTCCTGCATATCTCCAAGCCCGAAATTGATCTTCCAGCCGGCACGGATCCGTATTCGGCGCAGGTCTACGCCAAGGGCTCGGAAAATCTTGCACACATGATTCGCGAAGGCGTCCTCCAGCGGGACTCGCATGCCTGCTACTACGCGTACCGCCTCGTCACGGGCAACCACGCGCAAACGGGCATCGTCGCCGCAGCGTCGGTCGCCGCCTACGACGAAGGACGCATCCGTCGCCATGAATTCACCCGCCCCGACAAGGAAGATGATCGCGTCAGGCAGATCGAGGCGCTCAATGCGCAGACCGGACCCGTCCTCCTTGCCCATCCGGCCTGTCCGGTGGTCGACCGCATTCTGGAAAAGGCGGCCACAACCACCCCGGCAGCGGACCTCACCGCCGATACGGGCGTGCGCCACACCCTGTGGGTCATCGACGACGCCGATGACGTTACACGCATCGGCGCGGCCATTGAAGCCCTGCCGGCGCTGTACATCGCCGATGGCCATCATCGCTCGGCGGCGGCCTCACGCGTATCAGCTTCGCGGCACACAACCGCTGCAGACGGCGGCGGGGCGGATTATTTTCTGGCTGTCAGTTTCCCAGCGGCTCAAATGCAGATCCTTTGCTACAACCGCGTGGTTCGCGATCTGGCCGGCATGCAGCGCGACGAATTCCTGCGGCGCGTGGCAGACGCCTTCTCGCTGGACCTTGCAAAGGGCCCGGTCCAGCCCACCGTGCATGGCGAGATCGGCATGTACCTGCCGGGCCAGTGGTACCGCCTTCGCGTCAAAACTGAAAAGATCCCTGCCGATCCTGTCGGGCGGCTTGATGTCAGCCTGCTCTCCGATCAGCTGCTTGCGCCTATTCTCGGCATACAGGATCTTCGAACCGACAAGCGCATCGATTTCGTCGGCGGCATCCGCGGCACCCAGGAACTGGAAAAGCGCGTCGACAGCGGTGAAATGGCCGTGGCGTTCTCGATGCACGCGACCAGCATGGATGACCTGATGGCGGTCACCGACGCAAAACAGGTGATGCCGCCCAAATCCACCTGGTTCGAGCCCAAGCTTGCCGACGGGCTGGTGTCGCACGTGCTCGACTGATCAGTCTTTCGAGCGCGTAATCCGCACCACTTCCGGAATACGACGCAGAGCGCGCATCACGCGCGCGAGATGCTGCCGATCCGAGACTTCCAGCGTGAAACTGTTGGTGGCGTAGCGCGATTCGTTGTTGTCGATGGAAACATTCGCGATGTTGCAGCCGGCGCCGGCGATCGCCGTGGCCACCTTCGCGAGCACGCCGCGCTGGTCGGCCACAACGACCTTCAGCCCCACGCTGAACAGCCGCGAAATCTGCTGATCCCATTCGACTTCGATCCACTTTTCCGAATCGCTGCGCGAACGCCTCGCCGTCGGGCAGTCATGGGTGTGTATGACCAGGCCCTGCCCCTTCTTGATGAAGCCGATGATGGGATCGCCGGGAATGGGCTTGCAACAATGAGCAAACTCCACCGCCATGCCCTCCGATCCACGGATAACGATGGCGCCAGCGGGTTTGGCGTCCTTGCCGTTTCCAGGATGATGATCCGACAGTTGCAGGAGTTTGCGCGCCACGATCGCGGCAAGGCGCTTGCCCAAGCCGACATCGGACAACAGGTCGCTGCGCGAGTGGGCGCTGGTATCCCGGATCAGACGCTCCCATTTATCGGCGCCAACCTCGGCGACACTGCTGCCCAGCGCCCGCAGCGCCTGGTTGAGAAGGCGCTCGCCCAGTGCGACGGATTCGCCCGCTTCCATGGTTTTAAGGAAGTGCCGGATCTGCGCGCGGGCCTTCGCGGTTTTCACATAGGTCAGCCAGTACGCGTTCGGATGCGCATTGGTGGCGGTGACGATGTCGATGCGGTCGCCGTTCTGCAGTTCTGTGCGCAGCGGCACCAGTTCGAAATTGATCTTGGCGGCGATGCAGCGGTTGCCGATGTCGGTGTGCACCGCATAGGCAAAGTCCACGGCCGTTGCCCCGCGCGGCATGGGCAGGATCTTGCCTTTGGGCGTGAAGACATAAACCTCGTCCGGGAAAAGATCGATCTTGATGTGTTCGAGGAACTCGGCCGCGTCGCCGGAGGTCTTCTGGATTTCCAGAAGGGACTGCAGCCACTGATGGGTGCGCTGCTGCACCACGGAGAGGTCTTCGGCCGAATCCTTGTAGAGCCAGTGCGACGCCACGCCCGTTTCGGCAATGCGATGCATTTGCTCAGTCCGTATCTGCACCTCAAGGGGCATGCCGAAGGGTCCGATCAGCGTGGTATGCAGCGACTGGTAGCCGTTGGCCTTGGGAATCGCGACATAGTCCTTGAATTTCCCCGGCACCGGCTTGTACAGGGAATGCAGGGCGCCCAGTGCCAGATAGCAGGCCGGGATGTCCTTCACCACCACTCGGCAGCCATAAATGTCGAGCACCTCGGTGAAGGACAGGTGCTTTTCGAGCATCTTCTTGTAGATCGAATAGATGTGCTTTTCGCGCCCGGTGACCAACGCTTCAATGCCGGCGGCGGGCAGGCGTTTTTTGATTTCCGCCAGCACCTTGTTGACGCCTTCACGCCGGTTGCCGCGGGCCGCCTTCACCGCCTTGACAAGCACCCTGTGGCGGTGCGGATGCAGATTCTGGAAGGCCAGTTCGTGCATCTCGCGAAACAGGCTGTCCAGGCCGAGGCGATTGGCAATGGGCGCGTAAATCTCGATGGTTTCCCGCGCCACGCGGTGTCGCTGCTCCGTGCTCACGGCATCGAGCGTGCGCATATTGTGCAGACGGTCGGCCAGCTTGATCAGCATGACGCGCACATCGCGCGCCATGGCCAGCAGCATCTTTCGGAAATTTTCGGCTTCGGCTTCCGCGGGCGTCTGCGATTCCAGGCGGTCGAGCTTGGAGACACCGTCCACCAGGTCTGCAACAGGCTTGCCAAAGCGCGCGCTGATTTCGTCCTTGGTGACGGCGGTGTCTTCCATCACGTCGTGCAGCAGCGCCGCCATGATGGCCTGCGCATCCAGCTGCCAATCGGCAACGATTTGCGCGACAGCTATCGGGTGCGAGATATAGGGATCGCCGCTCTGGCGCCGCTGCCCGTGGTGGGCGGCGTCGCTGAACTCATAGGCTTCTTCGACCAAGCCGATATCGGCGGGCCGGAGATAAGCCAGTGTGGGGCGAAGGTCGGAAATTCCTGCGGGAGTCATGATTGCATCATGCCGCGAGACGGACTGCTTGGGAAGCTCGCTATAGGCGAGTCCGCCGGTGACGCAGGAGCGACTGCGCTCCTGCCGGGGAATCAGGAGGTGTGGACGCGCGCCAGATATTCGATGCCGACTTTGCCGGCTGCAACCTCGCGCAAGGCGACCACCGTGGGCTTGTCGCGGCCGCTCTCAACCATGGGCGTGCCGCCTTGCGCCAGCTGGCGCGCCCGATAGGTGGCTGCCAGAGTCAGCTGGAAGCGGTTGGGAATGCGGTTAAGACAATCTTCGACGGTGATTCTGGCCATGTTCGGGATCTGCCTGTAGTTGGATGCGGTCTGGTTGCGGGATCTTACAAATGCCGGATTCAAAAATTGCGCGGCTCGCATTCGATGCCGGTTTGCGGAATCACCTGATCCCAAAGTTCCTGAAAAGATTCGAATGGCGCTCGCGCTGAGTGGCAAGCTTGGCACGGGCGGCGCGCACAATAGCGCCCAATTCTGCCCTTGCGTTGTCGAACTCGTTGTTAATTATAACGTATTCGAACTCCCCTACGTGGGCGATTTCCTCGGCCGCATTGGCCATACGGTTCCGGATGGAGTCCTCGTTGTCCTTGTCCCGCCCCCTCAACCGGCGTTCCAACTCCTCCATGGAGGGCGGCAGGATGAATACCGTCACCGCATCCGGGAAAATCCGCCGCACCTGCTGGGCACCCTGCCAGTCAATTTCCAGGATGATGTCCATGTCTGCCGACCGCGCGGCGGCGATCCATTCCCGCGAAGTACCGTAACAATTGCCGTGAACCAGCGCGTGCTCGAGAAACACATCGCGCCCGGCCATTTCATTAAACGTTGAAACGTCGACGAAATGATATTCGCGACCTTCGACCTCCCCGTCGCGGGGCGCACGCGTGGTGTGCGACACCGAAACCTTGATGCCTGCGACATCGGCAAGCATGGCGTTCACCAGGCTTGACTTGCCGGCACCCGAGGGCGCACAAACGATGATCAGATTGCCAATCATTCGATGTTCTGCACCTGTTCCCGCATTTGTTCAACCAGGAGCTTCATTTCCAGGCTCGCGTCGGACAACTCCTTGGAGACCGATTTCGACCCCAGTGTATTGGCCTCGCGATTGAGTTCCTGCATCAGGAAATCCAGCCGTTTTCCGGCTGCACCGCCGGCTTCGAGGATGCGGTCGGCCTCGACCAGGTGAAGCTCGAGCCTTGAAATCTCCTCCGCAACATCCACCTTGACACCGAACACCGCAATTTCCTGCCGGATGCGATCTTCATCATCGGACGCAAGCGCCTCGCGCAGACGCGCACCAAGCTTCTCCTGGTGGGCCCTGATCGCCTCGGGGACAAGGGGGGCCACGCGGCCCAGAACGCGCCGTATGCCGGCCACCCGTTCCCCAATCACTGCTTTCAGCTTGGCGCCTTCGCGCGCGCGGCTGTCCAGAAAATCGCGGAGGGTCTCTCCGAACAATGCGGTGGCCGCCTCGCGCAGGGATTCACCCGCGCCGGCCTCATCGGCAAGCATGCCGGGCCAGTTGAGCACCTCGCCCACTCGCAGCGCCTGCGCGCCCTGGATCGAGGTCTGGATGTGTCGTGAAGCGTCGGCAAGCGCACTCAGCAACTGCTCGTTCAACTTCAACCGCGCAGCCACACCCGCAGCCGGAACAAGACTCATTCGGCACTCGATCTTCCCGCGTTGGGCGCGTGCCGCGATCCGCTCGCGAAGCAAGGGCTCGAGCGAACGCAAATCATCGGGCAGGCGAAATGTGAGGTCCAGAAACCGGCTGTTGACGCTTTTTAATTCGATCGACAGCGACGCCCGAAAGACTTCGGCGGTGCGCGATGCGTAACCCGTCATGCTCGATATCATCCGGATGAATTTCCAGTGAGGGCGTGAAAAAATTCGCTGACAGCGTTTGCAATGACGCTATCGGCAATGGACAATTGAACCGGCTCGTTTCACGGGGGTGCACGGATGAAACCGCGGGCAGGTTTCATCCCCGTATCCCGATACGCCGCGCGACACCCCGCAATCATAACGTTTCACCGGACCCCATGCCATCGCAAGCCAATCAACCGCTGCCGGATGGATACGTCCTCATGAACTACCGCATCGCCAGCATGCTGTCCAGCGGGGGGTTTTCCATTGTCTACCTCGCCTACGACCCGAATGACCTGCCGGTCGCCATCAAGGAATACCTGCCAGCCCAGCTGGCGCTGCGGCAGGCGGGCGATGCGCTGCCTTCCATCACCGATGACGATGCGGCGGCGTTCAATTACGGAATGCGCTGCTTTTTCGAGGAAGGGCGGTCACTGGCAATGCTCTCGCATCCCAATCTGGTGCGCGTGCTGGATTTTTTCCGTGCCAACGAAACCGCCTACATTGTGATGCGCTACGAGCGCGGGCGCACCCTGCAGGAGCACATCCGCGCAAGACGGGGCACGCTGGAGGAGACATTCTTGCGGCAGACCTTTGCGCAACTGCTGAACGGGCTGCGTGAAGTGCACCGCAACCGGCTGCTGCACCTGGACATCAAGCCGGCCAACATCTACATACGCAACGACGGCACGCCGCTGCTGATCGATTTTGGCGCCGCGCGTCAGACGCTGAGCACGGAAAAAGGGCGCAAGCTGACGCCGATGTACACCCCCGGATTCGCACCGCCCGAGCAGTACAACAACCGCGAAATGCTCGGCCCCTGGAGCGATATCTATGCCGTGGGCGCAACCCTGTTTGCCTGCCTCGCCGGGACGGCACCCGAAGCCGGCGACCTTCGCGAGCAAAAGGATCACTATGTGTCGGCCACACGCGTGTGGTCGGGCAAGTATTCGCGTTCGCTGCTTACGACAATCGACTGGTGCCTGGAACTGGATCCGCTCAACCGCCCGCAGAGCGTGTTTGCCCTGCAGCAGGTGCTGCTGGGAAAGCGCGAACCGCCCGTGCGCGGACGAAAATCACCCTGGGCGCGCATCAAGGAAACGGCGCGGCGCCTCATGCCCCCGCGCGCAACGCATTGAGCGTTGCGCCTCGCACCCGGCCATGCCGGCACCGAACAATCCGGTCGGCGACGCCGTTTCGGGTAGCATTCGCGGTCAAATAGAATGGAATCAACGCAATGAACAATCAAGCCAATTCGTCCGCCCCCCGCGCCAACGGCCGCGCCGCCAACGAACTGCGCCCCATCACCATCCAGCGCGGTTACGCAAGACATGCGGAAGGATCAGCGCTGATCGAATTCGGTTACACGCGTGTGCTGTGCACCGCGAGCATCGAGGAAAAGGTTCCAGGTTTTTTAAGGGGCCGCGATCAGGGTTGGGTGACCGCAGAATACGGCATGCTGCCGCGCTCGACCAACACCCGCACCGATCGCGAGGCCGCACGGGGAAAGCAGTCCGGACGCACACAGGAGATCCAGCGCCTGATCGGCCGGTCGCTGCGCACGATCACCAACCTCAAAAGCCTGGGGGAACGCACGATACAGATCGATTGCGACGTGCTGCAGGCCGACGGAGGACCGCGGTGCGCGAGCATCACCGGTGCGTTCATCGCGCTGCACGATGCCGTCACGTCGCTCTCCGACCGCGGATTATTGAAGCAATGGCCCATCCGCGACTTCGTCGCCGCGGTCTCGGTGGGCATGGTCGACGGCACGCCGGTTCTGGATCTCGACTATCCGGAGGATTCCGGCTGCGACACCGATATGAACGTCGTGATGACCGGGGCCGGTGGCTTCGTCGAAGTTCAGGGGACGGCGGAAGGAGAACCCTTCACGCGCGCGCAGATGGATTCGCTGCTGGGCCTCGCCGATACGGGGATACGCGAACTGATCCAGCGCCAGCGCCTCTCCCTCGAGCTGAAGTAGCCGCGCACTGGCGATTCAACGGCATCACCTGAATTCATCGCAACCCATCGCCATGGCCGCCAAGCTCGACAAACTGGTCCTCGCCTCCAGCAATCCCGGCAAGCTGCGCGAGATTGAATCTGTGCTCTCGCCCATGGGCATCGAAATCCTTCCCCAGACTGGCCTGGGTATCCAGGATGCCGAGGAGCCGTTCCGCACTTTTCTTGAAAACGCCCTGACCAAAGCACGGCACGCGGCGCGCCAGTCGCGGCTGCCGGCGCTGGCCGACGACTCGGGTATCTGCGCGAACGCACTGGGCGGCGAGCCCGGCGTGCATTCGGCGCGCTATGCGGCGGTTGCCGGCGACCCGCTTCCTCGCGACGAGCAGGACCGGCGCAACAACCTGAAACTGGTCACAGAGCTTCGCGGCCACGAAGACCGCCGCGCGCATTACTACTGCGTCATCGTCATGGTGCGGCATGCCGATGATCCCCAACCCCTTATCGCCGAAGGCAGCTGGAACGGGCGGATCATTCTTGAGCCGCGCGGCGAAAATGGCTTCGGCTACGACCCCTATTTCCTGCTCCCGGACCTGAACCTGACCGCCGCCGAAATCGATCCCGCACAAAAGAATCTTGTCAGCCATCGTGGCAAGGCCCTGCGGCGCCTGATGGCCCGGCTGAAGGAAGAAAGCTGAGCACCCACTATCTTATAAGTATTTGATTAATATTATTAATAGTTGTCTCAGGGGTTCCGATTCAAGGGGCAAGCGATGTTGAAGTTTTTCCGGATCAGAACCTGAGCATGGTGCTCGGGCCCGCACTGGTCGCGAACCTCGAATACGACCCGGTCAACGACTTCGACCATCTGGGCGTCATCACCGTCTCATTCACCACCCTGATATCGCGCGCCGGTCTGCACGCCGCCAGCTTCCCGGAATTTGTCGCCCACCTGAAATCGAACGGCGACAAAATCATGTTCGCCAATTCCGGCCTGGGTGGCATCTCTCACCTGTGCGGCCTGATGCTCTCCGAGGCGCTGCAGGCGTCTCTGAAGAATCCCGATTTCTCAGGTTACCTCGACAAAGCGGGATATACCGCGGTGCCGCCAGCCGAAACGCTGCCGGCCGCGCAGGCGCGCCGCGCCAAAGCTGAGGTCGAACGGTGGGGAAAGCTATTGCGCGAAGCAGGAATACGGCCGCAATAGCGCCGGGGCGCGATGGTCGGGCGGTTATAATTCACGCCTTTTTTCGTGGTCGCGCATGGAATCCGTCTACAACCCCCAAGTCATTGAACGCGAAGCCCAATCAGCCTGGGATCGTGCCGGCGCAGCGCGCGCGAAAGAGCCAACGGGCGCAGACGCCGGACGGCCCAAGTTTTACTGCCTGTGCATGTTCCCCTACCCCTCGGGCAAACTGCACATGGGGCATGTGCGCAACTACACCATCGGCGATGTGATGAGCCGTTTCCATCGCATGCGCGGCTTCAATGTGCTGCAGCCGATGGGATGGGATGCCTTCGGGCTGCCCGCGGAAAACGCGGCCATGGCCAACAAGGTGCCGCCGGCGAAGTGGACCTACGACAACATTGCTTACATGAAAAAGCAGTTGAAGTCGCTGGGCTTTGCCATCGACTGGGATCGGGAACTGGCCACCTGCAAGCCCGATTACTACCGGTGGAACCAGTGGTTGTTCCTGCGCATGCTGGAAAAGGGCCTCGTCTACCGAAAGTCGGGCGTGGTGAACTGGGACCCGGTCGACCAGACGGTGCTTGCCAATGAGCAGGTGATCGACGGTCGCGGCTGGCGCACGGGCGCCGTCATCGAGAAGCGCGAAATCCCGATGTACTACATGCGCATCACCGGTTATGCCGACGAGTTGCTGGGCTCGCTGGATACACTGTCCGGCTGGCCCGAGCGCGTGAAGACCATGCAGGCCAACTGGATCGGCAAGAGCCATGGCGTGACCATCGGCTTTCCCTACGAGTTGAACGGTGAGAAGAAGGTGCTTCGCGTATTCACGACGCGCGCCGATACCTTGATGGGTGTGACCTTCTGCGCAGTCGCGCCGGAACACGCAATGGCCACACATGCCGCGCGGGACAACGCAAAGCTTGCCGCCTTTGTGGATGAGTGCAAACGCGGCTCGGTGATGGAAGCCGACCTCGCGCAGATGGACAAGAAGGGCATGCCCACCGGCCTCTACGCCACCCATCCGCTCACCGGTGAAAAAGTCGAGGTCTGGGTCGGCAACTATGTGTTGATTACCTACGGCGAAGGCGCGGTGATGGGTGTGCCGGCACATGACGAACGTGACTTTGCTTTCGCAAAAAAATATGGCCTCGCGATCAAGCCGGTGATCGATGTGACCGGAAAGCCCTACTCACTGGATGCCTGGCAGCCCTGGTATGCCGACCATGGCGTATGCAAAAATTCCAGCAAATACAACGATTTGGACTTCAACCAGTCAGTCGACGCGATCGCCGCCGACCTTAAAGCGCTTGCCCTTGGCGAGAAACAGGTCACCTGGCGGCTGCGTGACTGGGGCATCTCCCGGCAACGTTATTGGGGAACGCCGATCCCAATCATCAACTGCGCCGACTGCGGTGCGGTGCCGGTGCCGGACGATCAGCTGCCCGTTGTGCTGCCCGAGGACTGTGTGCCCGATGGTTCGGGCAACCCGCTCAACAAGCGGGAGGATTTCCTCGCCTGCCACTGTCCGAAATGCGGCAAGCCCGCACGCCGCGAAACCGACACCATGGACACCTTCGTCGACTCGTCCTGGTATTACACCCGCTACGCCTGCCCCGACCAGAACTCGGCCATGGTCGATGACAGGGCGGCCTACTGGCTGCCGGTGGACCAGTACATCGGCGGCATCGAGCACGCCATCCTGCACCTTCTGTATTCGCGCTTCTGGACCAAGGTCATGCGCGACCTGGGGTTGGTCAAGTTCGATGAACCCTTCGTCAAGCTGCTCACCCAGGGCATGGTGCTGAACGACATTTTCTACCGCAAGGCCGGAGAAGGCCGCATCACCTACTACAACCCCGCCGACGTGGATTTCGTCAGCGACGCCGCCGGCAATCGAACCGGCGCGGTGCTGCGGTCGGACGGGCAGCCGGTTGAGACCGACGGCATCGGCACGATGTCGAAATCAAAGAACAACGGCATCGATCCGCAGAACCTGATCGAGCAGTACGGCGCCGACACCGCGCGTTTTTTCATGATGTTCACAAGCCCCCCGGAGCAGACCCTGGAATGGTCGGACGCCGGCGTGGACGGCTCCTACCGGTTCCTTCGTCGCCTGTGGGCATTTGCGCAGCAATGGCTGCCGGTAATCGCGGAAGAATCCGCACGGCACTCGGAGGCCTCCCCGGGCTACGATTTCCCCGCCGACTTGGCGAACACTTCACCGCGCCATGCGGCGCTGCGCCGCGAAGTGCATGCCATTCTGAAGCAGGCCACTTTCGACATCCAGCGCAACCAGTTCAACACCGTCGCCTCCGCGGCCATGAAACTGCTGAACGCCCAGAACACGGCCATGGACATTTCCGATTCCATGAGCGGCGGAAGCCCCGCGCACGCCGCATTGCATGAGAGCTTCAGCATACTGCTTCGGGTTCTCTACCCGATCACGCCGCACATCTGCCATGCGCTGTGGAAGGACCTTGGTTACGCGGGCGAAATCCTTGACGCGCCCTGGCCCGAGGTCGACGAGACAGCGCTTCGCCAGGACGAAATTCAGCTGGTGCTACAGGTCAATGGAAAGATGCGCGGCCATCTCACCGTCGCGAGCAACGCCACCCGCGAACACATTGAAGCGCTGGCCGTATCGAACGAGGCGGTGCAGCGGCATGGCGAAGGCCGCCCGGTGAAAAAGACCATCGTCGTACCGGGCAAGCTGGTGAATGTGGTGGTATAAAACCGGATGCGAATCCACCTCGATGATGGGCAACGCCGGCTTGCGGGATGGGTCGCAGGGTTGCTGCTGACACTGTTGCTTTCGAGCTGCGGCTTTCAGCTGCGCGGACAATCCAACCTGCCCTTTGACACGCTGCACATTGGGGGCGCGACGCCGATGCTGGTGGAGTTGAAACGAAATGTGGTGGCGGGCACCAAGACCAGTCTTATCGACCAGCCCAAAGACGCGGAAGCGATTTTCGAGATTGTCCAGGAAGTGCGTGAAAAAGTGATCCAGTCGCTCGACACGTCGGGCCGGGTGCGCGAATACCAGTTGCGCTACCGCGTCGGATTCCGCGTGCACGACGGCAAGGGGCAGAACTGGATTCCCACCAGTGAAATCGCGCTCACCCGCGACATCTCCTTCAATGACGCGCAGATCATCGCCAAGGAAAACGAAGAGGCGCTGCTTTACCGCGACATGCAAAGTGACATGGTCCAGCAGATCATGCGACGCCTTACGCGCGCGCAGCGCAGCGGCGGATGACGGCGCGCCCATTGCGCTGACGGACCTCGATGCCCAACATTCGCGCCGAACAGCTCGAAGCCCAACTGGCAAAGCCATTGGCGCCGGTCTACCTTATCCACGGCGACGAGCCCCTGCTGTCCATTGAGGCGGCCGACAGCATCCGTGTTGCCGCGCGCAAGGCGGGCTTTACGCAACGCTCCGTCCTGATCGCCGAGCGAGGCTTCAAGTGGGGTGAATTGCACACAGCCGGGGCCTCCATGTCGCTGTTTGGCGACAAGAATCTCGTCGAGCTCAGGATTCCCACCGGCAAACCGGGAACCGAGGGCGGCGAGGCGATCGCAAGCTACTGCGCCCGGCTTTCCCCCGACACGCTGTTGATGGTCAGCCTGCCGCGGTTGGCCAAGCGCGACCAGAGCACGGCATGGTTTACGGCGCTGTCGCGCGCCGCAACGTGCATCGACATCTGGCCGGTTGAGCGCGCCCGTCTTCCCGAGTGGATCTCGACGCGGCTTGCGCGGCAAAAGCAGCGCGCCAGCCGTGAATCCCTGCAGTTCCTCGCCGATTGCGTCGAGGGGAATCTGCTTGCCGCGCACCAGGAAGTCCAGAAGCTGGCGCTTCTCCTGCCCGCCGGCGAGTTGGCCTTTGACGATTTGCGCGCCGCCGTGCTCAACGTCGCCCGCTATGACGCCGGAAAACTCTCCGAAGCGATGCTGTCAGGCGATGTGGTCCGGCTCGCGCGGATGCTCGAAGGACTTCGCGCCGAAGGCGAGGCGCCACCTCGAATTCTCTGGATACTCGCCGACGAAATACGCGCCATCGCAATGGTAAAAGACGGCCTTGCGACGGGCCGGCAACTGTCGGACATTTGCCGCGAAAACCGCGTCTGGGGAGAGCCCCGCCAGACCCTGGTCGGCCGCGCCGCCCAACGCCTGAGCCGTCCCGCCCTGCATGCGGCGCTCTCGCGCGCGGCGCGCATCGACCGGATGGTGAAAGGCGTCGCCCGCGGCGATGTCTGGGACGAACTGATGCAACTGGGGCTCGCCCTGGGATCGGGTCGTCAGGCAGCGTAAAATGGCGGAAACGCCACACGGGCGGCCTCGATCCGAGGCCTTACTCGTATTGGCACGTCCGCAGAATCCAGGATTTCCATCATGAACGCACCCTCGGAGATCAAGTCCTACATGCTCGACATCGGCAAGCGCGCCCGCGCGGCTTCGCGCCTGCTCGCTCGCGCCGATACTGCGACGAAGAATCGGGCACTGGCGGAAATTGCGGCGGCAATACGCCGGGACGCGGCCCGTCTCACGGCGGAGAACGCCATCGACGTCGAACACGCCCTAGCCGGCGGCGAAGATGCCGCATTCGTCGAACGTCTGACGCTTACGGCCAAATCAGTTGAATCCATGGCGAAGGGCGTCGATGAAGTCGCCAAGCTGGCGGATCCGGTGGGCGAGATCACCGAACGGCAACGCCAGGCGAGCGGTATTGAAGTGGCGCGCATGCGCGTACCCCTGGGCGTCATCGGCATCATTTATGAATCGCGACCCAACGTCACCGCTGACGCCGCCGCGCTATGCCTGAAATCCGGCAATGC